>JAFLCO010000277.1 GCA_017303535.1 Planctomycetota bacterium | reverse complement strand
GGCGCCATGGCCATGACCGGCGTGATCATCCGCTGCCGCGGGAATCGCCGCCGGCACGCTCACCGTATTTCCGCCGCCGTAGCTCATCACGCCGGTCTGTAGCGTGAGATCGTCTTCCAAACTGCGGTGCGGCCGGATGTTCATCCGCTGCAGCACGCCGTGATAGGCCCGGACGGCTTCTTCCGGTGAAATCACCCGATCAGCAATCAGTCGCAAGAATTCGACGAACGCGAGTTGGTGCTCGGCGTTGTTAATCTTGCGACCGTAAAGCGCCACGCGGGCACCATACTTCTGCGCTTCGGCCAACAGCTTAAAGGCGTCGTACGTAGTGCCCGAGCCGCCGCCGAGAATGCCGACCACGAGGTGCGGATCGTACGCCACGAGTTCTTCCATCGCCTTCGGACCGTGATACACGACCTTGAGGAAGATCGGCCGGCCGGCATACGCCACCCCGGCGAGCGTGCGCGCGATGCAGTCGTTCACGAAGCCCGGTGTCGTTTCCGGCGTGAGACCTTCGGGAGCGTTCGGATCGAACACCTCGAGAAAGTGCCGGAAGCCCTTGAGTTCGGCTTCGGCGCGGAATTCCGAATACCGCTCCAGCGCCAATCGATCGAGGTCCAAACGATTGTTGAACGTGATGCTGTACAAGCCCAGGTTCGTGCCGCGTTTGCGCTCGGCATCTGTGGGGTTGAGTTTGCCGGCTTGAATATGGTCGAGCGAGGCCGAACGAAATGGCAGCGACGGTTGCTGAATGTATCGGTTGCCGCGAGCGACCCAAACGTCGGTCGTATCGTTGGCCCGGGCCGCCGGCGTGATGTGCGAATCGTCGAAGAGCCGCTCTTGGTAATTGAGCACGTCGTTGTTCGACGCCGACATCAACATGATGTCGACTTTGCCTTGCCGCACGATTTGGCGAATTTGCTCGCGATATTCGGCGATCGTCTTGAAACGCCGCCGGCCTTCGGCATCGGGCAACGTTTCGCCGGCCGAAGCCATGCCGAACGCCATGTCGGCGTCCTTGGCGTCGGCGATAATGAAATCGCGACAGCCCGACGGATCGGCGTGAATGGCGGCGAGTTTTTGATCGAGCGACTTTTGCATTTTTAAGCCATTTAGCCGCGGAGCTTGGCTCCGCGCTTTGGGAGAACGCGGAGTCAAGCTCCGCGGCTAAATCGAGGCAGAACTATTTTTGTCCGATACGCGCCATCACCACGTCTTGCGTTTCTTTCAGCGCCTGAGCGCTCCGCTTCAGTCCCTGCACTTCCTTCGGCCAGAGTTCGATTTCGTGGGTCGCCAAGCGTCCCTTGCGGCCGACGATCGTGGGGACCGAGATCGCCACGCCGCGGATGCCGTAGCAACCGTCTTGCACCGACGACACCGGCAGCAAGCAGCGGCGATCGAGGGCCACGGCTTCGATGACTTCTTGAATCGCCAGGCCGACGGCGAATCCGGCGCCGCCCTTCTTCTTGATCACTTCGGCGCCGGAGCCTTTGGTGCGCGTGAAGAGTTCGTCCGCCAGGCGCGGTTGCCAGCCCGGGTACTTTTCCAGCGGTACGCCGCCGATGGTCGCGCTCGACCAGACGGGCACCATGCTGTCGCCGTGTTCGCCAAGGATCAGGGCCGAAACTTGCGTCGGCGGGGCGTCGAGCTTATCGGCGATGAGGCTGCGAAAGCGGATCGTGTCGAGTACGGTGCCGAGCCCGAGCACTTGAGCCGGCGGAAGTTTCAAACGTTGCGCGGCGACGTACGTGAGGATATCCACCGGGTTCGACACGACGACGACCACGGCATCCGGCTTGTAACCGACCTTTTGGATCTCGGCCAAGATGCCGACGAAGAGGTCCGTGTTGCGGTTGATCAGGTCGAGCCGGCTTTCATCCGGCTTGCGTCGCAGGCCGGCCGTGATGCAGATGACGTCGCTCGTCGGAATGTGCTCGTAGCCGCCGGACGAAATCTTCTGATCGGCCATGAGCGTCGCGCCGTGAAGTAGATCCAGCGCTTGCCCGCCGACGGCCTCGGCGTTGACGTCCAAGAGCGCGATCTCGCGCACGATCTTGCCCGTTTGCAAAGCGAACGCGGTGCACGAGCCGACCAAACCTGCGCCGCCGATGATGCTGACTTTCATGAACTGCGATTCCGTACTTGTGTTGCGAAGATTGCGATGTGCAAAGGACTAGCGCTTGCTCAACTCGGCCAGCACGCGATCGGTGATGGCTTTAACAAGCGCCTCTTGATCGAAATCGCCGGCCGCGGGCACCGCTGCGGCGCTGGAGGGGGCCGAGGGTTGCGCGGCGGCGGCTTGCCCCTTGGCGGGCATCGGCGGAGGTGCATCGAAAGCCCGACGTTCCACGCCGGCCGACTTCCAGCTGTCGCGGAAGACGTCGTTCGCGCAAATGTCGCAGTTCTCCATGCCCGGCGCGGTGCGCGGATCGGACCAGCCCCACTTCGTCTTCAGGTCGATCAGTTCCTGCGACTTCTGCTGGTTCAAATACGTCACCTTGCCGAGGTCCTTGGCGAGCATCAGCATCCGGCAGTAGGCGTCGAGAATTTCGGTCCACCAGTAGGCTCGCTCGACCGATTCGCCATAGCTGATCGTGCCGTGATTGGCGAGGATGATGACGTTCGTCTTGTGCACGAACGGCAGCACCGTGTTGGCGAAGGCGTCGCCGCCCGGGGTTTCGTAGACCGTGATCGGCGTCTCGCCGAGAAACACCTCGACTTCCGGCAACACGCATTGCGGGATCGGTTCGCGCGCGATGGCAAACGCCGTGGCATGCGGCGGATGGCAGTGCACGCAACTCTTGATTTCCGGCCGCTCCTTCATGATCGCCAAGTGCAGCAGCACTTCGCTCGTCCGCTTGCGACGGCCCGAGAGCTGCTTGCCTTCCATGTCGACCGTGCAAATGTCTTCCGGCGTCATGAAGCCTTTGCAGATCATCGTCGGCGTGCAAAGGACTTCGTTTTCGCTGAGGCGATAGGTGATGTTGCCGTCGTTGGCGGCGGCGAAACCTTTCGCATACAGCCGACGGCCGATTTCGCAAATCTCTTTTTTGATCTGATGAACGTTGACGTTGGAAGGCATGTTCGACAGTTGTCCGTGGTCAGTTGTCAGTGGTCAGTTGTTCGTTCGTTATGTCGCACAGAAATCGATCAAGCCGTTTAGCCGCATCGCTCGCGATGCGCGCCGCACCGTCGCTCAATCATGTCTTAGAAATCTCAATCCGGTCTAAAATGGCCGCGTTATACGCATCGAGCGGTTTATACGTGGGAAAAAACGGCTGGGCGGCCTCCACTCCTTCGCTAAAGGCGATGGTGCTGCCGGGCCCGGCGCCGAGGTCGTCGTACACGACTAGCTCTTCCGCAACGGCGTCCGACCGGCCCGTCAGGTTATCGAGCGACAGCGGCACCACGACGCGATAGCTGCCGCCGGCCAAAGCCGGATGCCGCTCGCTGAGGGTGACGGTGCCGATGACTCTTCCTAATCGCATATCAATCTCTTCGTTTAGCCGCGCCGCTCGCGACGCGCGTTGTATCGACTTCAGTTCAATAGTTGCAGCACTTCGTCGCTCAGGCTCGCCCGCAAATCGAGCCAGGCGGCGACGATACGTTGCAGGACAAATTCGCTCTTGCCGGCTGGTCGGACGACGAGCGCATTCGCGTTGACCGCCGCCGCCGCACGACCGACGGCCGACGCATCGTCGCCGCCGACGGCACGGACGCCGCCGCGGCGATTGAGCGCGACGACCGCCGCTTCGGCTTCATCCGCCAGGAGTAGTCCGCGTGAGCCGCCGCGAACGACTTCGTCCGCCAATTCGCGCACGGCCGCCACCAGTCCGGTTTGGGCCAGTTGTTGCACGGCGTAACCGTCGCGACGCAGCCGCTCGACCAAACGTCCCGCATCGGCCCGCGCCGCCACGGCGACCGTGATCGTTCCCTTCGCTGTAGCAGCCGACGATTTCGGACCGAGCACGCGCCGCTCCAGCACGATGTTGCGTTGCCGCAAAACGTCGCGCACGGCCGGCGTGACGACGGCTTTCGGACCGACGACCAGCCGGCGTTTGTCGCCGAGCCGACCGTCGATCTCCGCCAGCGTTACGACTTGCGCCGCCACTTCCAACGCATCGACCACCGAAACTGCCGCCGGTTTCGCAGACGTAACGACTGACGAAGTTGACTCAACAGGCGCAGCAGCCGACAGACGCGAGAGGGCCTCGCGTACCAGTCGTTCGATTTCCGCTGCGCTCACGTTCATCTGTCCGTCGTCGTCCTAGCCTTAGCCGTCTTGAATTCCCATCACACTCCAGCGAACCGGCGTGTTGTCGTTCTGCATCAGCTCGCGCGTCCCCTTACCGTCGCTGGTGATCAACACCGTTTGGCCAGGGCCTGCGCCGAGGCTGTCGATCGAGATCACCGGATCACCGTCGGGCGATTTGCCGTCGGCGGCCAGCATCTGCACGATCAAGAGCTTCCAGCCGTTCATCGACGGATGCTTGATCGTGCTCGTTGCGGTGCCGACGACGCGGGCAAGTTGCATTTCAGTTGTCAGTCGTCAGTGTCAGTTGCCAGTTACAGAACCGTTTCGTTTAGTCGCATCGCTTGCGATGCGCGTACTCGTCGAAGCTCAATCAGCGCGTATGCCCCTTCGTCTCGCTCACGCCGTGCTTCTCCAGCGGCGGCGTCGGCGTGGCTTTGCCGAGGATCCGCAGATCGTCAATGAGCGAGCAGCGGCGTTCACGCGTGAACGTCAGCGGCGTCGTCACTCCTTCGCCCGTCGGCGTGGCGATCGAGAACGACAAATACCCTTCGCCGCCGAGACCGAGCGACGCCATGCAGGGGCCGTTCTTCACGAACAGCGTGGTGTCCATTTCGCGCCCCATCTTCGTCATGTTGCGGACGTCGTTGGAATGGATGATCGCCGTGTGGCGGAATCCGTGTTCGAAGAACTTCGCCTTGGCGATCGCTTCATCGACGTTGCGGCAACGGACAAACGGCACGAACGGCATCATCTGTTCGACGGGGACGAACGGGTTCGTCTCATCGGTTTCGCCGAACAGCAGTTCCACGTCCGGCGAAATGTTCTTGCCGATGCCGCGGGCCAGCACCGCCGCGTCTTGCCCGAGGAATTCCTTCGCCGGCACATCGTGCTTGTGTTCTCCTTCGCCGACGCTCGTGATCGCGACCTTCGTGAACGCGTCGACCTCGCGGGCATTCAAACGCAGAGCTCCGGCCCGATCCATCGCGTCCATCATCTTGTCGAACACGCTCTCGACGACGAACACTTCCTTCTCGGCGATGCAGAGCAGGTTATTGTCGTAAGCAGCGCCGGTGATAATGCACCGCGCGGCCCGATCGAGGTCGGCCGTTTCATCGACGACGACGGGCGGATTCCCCGGCCCCGCGACGACGGCCCGCTTGCCGCTATTGAGGGCGGCCCGCGCGACCGCCGGCCCGCCGGTGACGCAGATCATCTTCACGCCGCGGTGCTTGAAGATGTTGTTGGCCGTGTCGAGCGTCGGCTCGGTGATGACGCAGATCAGGTTGTCGATGCCGAGGTCTTTGTAGATCGCTTCGTTGAAGCGGCGCACGCCTTCGGCGGCGATCTTCTTACCGCCCGGGTGCGGATTGACGACCAGCGTATTGCCGCCGGCGATCATGCTCACGGCGTTGCCGGTGATGGTCGGCAGCGAGTGCGTGATGGGCGTGATGCAGCCGATGACGCCGAACGGCGCGTGCTCGATGACGGCCAAGCCGTGGTCGCCGCTGAAGACTTCGCTTCGCATGAACTCGACGCCCGGCGTGCGGCGACCGAGCGTTTCGAGCTTCTCGATTTTGTGCTTGAGCCGGCCGACCTTGGTTTCGTTCATCTCAGCGGTGCCGAGTTCGACGCATTGATCGATCGAAATGCGGCGGATGTGATCGATGATCCGCTTGCGGTCTTCGATTGTGCGCTCCGAAAGCCGTTCAAAGGCTTCCGTCGCCGCAGCCACGGCCTCGTCGACGCACGTGAACACGCCGTAACGCCCGGCAAACGACTTGGGCGCGGCGTAAGCTTTCGCCCCAAGTCCGCCGGCGCCCAAGTTCTTGATGACTTCGGCGACGACGTTACGAATCAGATCTTCGGTAGCTTGCATATGTTCTTGTTCGCTATTGAACGAAAAAGTCGATTCTCATTTAGCCGCGGAGCTTGTCTCCGCGCTCAAACAGCGCGGAGACAAGCTCCGCGGCGAAATACTAGGAGTTCTGCCGATCAAACACCTTTGCGTTGTCCACGTTCACCGTGTCGACGATGCCGATGATCACGGCGTCGATCGGCAGCGTTTTCGTTTCGGGCGTCAAGCGAGCGCTCGACCCTTGCACGATCAGCACGTATTCCCCTTGGCCGCAGCCGAGAGTGTCGACCGCCACGAACGTCCGGCCTGTCGTCACCAGCCGGCCGCGGTCGGAAGGGTCGATGCGATACGGTTCCACAATGAGCAGTTTGTGACCGACCATCGAGTCGACCTTTTGCGTGGCGACGACGCTGCCGGTGACTTTTGCGACGAACATGGGCCGACTCCGCGCTTTCGAATTACTTGCCTGCTTCCAACGTTTCCTTCGCCAATCGAGCGACGACGATCTCTTCGTTCGTCGGCACGATCCACACTTGCGTTTGGCTGTCGTCGGCGCTGATCTTCGACTCTCCCTTGGCCGCGGCGTTCTTCGCGGGGTCGAGCTTGATGCCCAGGCCTTCCAGCCCGGCACAGACGGCCTCGCGAATCCGCACGCCGTTCTCGCCGATGCCGCCTGCGAAAGCGACGACGTCGCAACCGCCCAGCTCGACGAGATACGCTCCGAGGTACTGACGGATACTGCCCACGAACACTTCCAGAGCGAGCTTAGCCCGCGCATTGCCCGCGGCTGCGGCTTGCTCCACGTCGCGCACGTCTTCCGACACGCCGCTCAGACCAAGCAAGCCGCTGCGGCAGGCCAGATCGTCGAGCATTTCGTCGAGCGATTTGCCCGTCGCTTTCATGAGCACCGGCAATGCGAACGGATCGAAGTCGCCGACCCGATTGTTGTGCAACAACCCGGTCTGCGGACTCATGCCCAGACTCGTCGCCTGGCTTTGGCCGTTGCGAATGGCACAGAGCGAGTTGGACCCGCCCAAGTGGCAGGAGATCACTCGCAGATCCTTCCGCCCGAGCAGCTCGGCGCACCGGCCGCCGATGTAGCGGTGGCTCGCGCCGTGAAAGCCCCAACGACGAATCTGATACTTCTCGGCCCAGTCGTACGGCACGGCATAGAACTTGTTGCGGTCGGGAATCGTTTGATGGAAGCCCGTTTCAAAGGCCGCCACCAGCGGAATCTCCGGCAGCTTCTCGCTCAACAACCGCATCGCTTTGATGTACGGAGGATTGTGGGCCGGGGCGACCCGACTCATCTCCTCCATCGCCGCCAAGACGTCGGGCGTCACACGCTGGGCGCCGCTGTAGCGACCGCCGTGCACCGCCTTGAAGCCGATCGCCGCCACTTCCGCGCCGTCGCGAAGGCAGCCGCTTTCGGGATCAGTCAACTGTTCCAAGCAATGCCGCACCGCTACGGCGTGGTCGGGCACCACGGCCGTTAGGTCGCGACGCGGCTTGCCGGCAATTTCGACGAAGCACTTGCTCTCCGGCGAACCGATGCGCTCGGTGCCGCCGCGGGCCAGTTGCCGCTCGTCGTTCATGTCGAACAAGCGATACTTGAAACTCGTAGAGCCGAGATTGGCGACGAGAATTTTCATCCGTGAGGATCTCCTGACGCATTTAGCCGCGGAGCTTGCCTCCGCGCGCGACTCGCAAGCGAGTCGGCTAAACGCTGATGTCGCCTTAGCCCAAGTACGCCGCGACGAGCCCTTCCGACGGACGGGGAATGACGTGGCTCGCCACGACTTCGCCGACTTGCTGACCGGCTTGCACGCCGGCTTCGACCGCCGCGCGAACGCTGCCGACGTCGCCGCGGACGACCGTCGTCACCAGGCCGCCGCCGATCGCGATCTTCTTCACGATCTGCACGTTCGCGGCCTTCGCCATGGCGTCGGTCGCTTCGACCAAGGCCACCAAACCCTTCGTTTCCAACAAACCAATCGCATCGTTCATGGGACGTGTTTCCTTAACGGGAATTGTTTGAACTGCCGGCGGCTGCGCTTGCTTTTCGATTGCGGGCGCATCCGTCGTTGCGGCACTGGTCGCCCGACGACGCGGCGCAGGCCGAGCCGTACTCGCCTTCTTCACCGGACGCTTCTTGCGACTAATGGCCATGTCACTGATCTCGTACTAATGATCATTTCTTGTTTGGCTCCCCTCGCCGCCCGTGCTTAATCAAACGCTGGGGAGAGGGGCCGGGGGTGAGGGGGCGGACCTGCAGCCGATTCACCATCACCAATCCCGCAAATCACTACTCCACGCCGCCCTTCACACCGCTCGGCAACACCGCGCCGATGTCGTCGTGCGGA
>JAFLCO010000276.1 GCA_017303535.1 Planctomycetota bacterium | reverse complement strand
AGAGACACAGAGAAGAGAGAGGAAGGGAGTTAAACCCATCTTCTCTACGTCTCCGCGCCTCTGTCGTTGATTCCGGGAGTTTTACGCCCCGTACTTACCCATGCGGCCGGCGTTTGAGAGGGCGAGCATCATCAGGTACTTCGCTTCAAACTGACCTAGCCCGCCGACGCGCGAGGCTCGTTCGCTGAACTCGGTCGCGTTGTCGAAGCGGCAGCAATCGGAGACCAGCAGCGTCGGCACCGGGTGCCAGCTATGGCTCTTCAGGAAGCTCGGCGTGCTGTGGTCGCCGGTGACGATGAGCACCGTCGGGTCGAGCGCCGTGATCCGCGGGATGCAGGCGTCGAGTTCTTCGGTCCGCTTCACCTTGGCGTCGAAGTTGCCGTCTTCGCCCGTGCTGTCGGTGTACTTGAAGTGGATGAAGAAGAAGTCGTACTTCTTCCAATTCTCTTCGAGCACCTGCATTTGTTCGTCGAGCGTTTGAGCTTTGCCGATGATGTCCATGCCGACCAGGCGAGCGAGGCCCTTATACATCGGATAGACGGCGATCGCCGCCGCCTTCAGGCCGTACACTTCTTCATAGCTCGGCAGGGCCGGCTTCGGCGAAAAGCCGCGGAGCGTGAGGCCGTTGGCCTTCGGTTGACCTTTCAAGAGTTGCTCGGCCTGCTTCACGAACTCGGCGGCCGCCTTCGCGGTCTTTTCGCTGGCGGCGTCGCCGGCCTTCGGCACCAGCGGCGGCACGCCCGTGGCTTGCGGATCGGTATCGTGAACGTTGCCGCCCAGGCCCTCGCCGCGCAGCACCACGACAAAGCGATGTTCCTTGACCGGCTCGACGAACACCTCGACGCCCGGAATCTTCACTTCGCGAAGCTTGATCGCCAGCGGAGCGCTTTCGTCGCTGCTGATTCGGCCGGCGCGGCGATCGGTGATCTTACCGTCGGGCCCGAGCGTGCAGAAGTTGCCGCGAATGGCGACGTCTTTTGGTCCGAGCTCGAAGCCGATGCCCGTCGCCTCCAGCGCGCCGCGGCCGATGACGTACTCGAGCGGATCATAACCGAACAAACCCAAGTGCCCGGGCCCGCTGCCGGGAGCGATGCCGGGCTTCACCGGGATGCTTCCTCCTTGCACGCCGCGCTTCGCCAGAGCGTCGAGGTTCGGCGTCTTGGCGGTTTCAAGTTCGGTGAGGCCGCCCGGCTTTTGCGGCAAGCCGCCGAGACCGTCGCCTACGAGCATCACGATCTTCGAATCGTTCTTCACTTGCAGGCTGCGAGTCAGATCGTGCATGTCCATGATGACATCTCCGGCGTCTATGAAGGTCGGCGGCTGCGGCGTTGGCGCACAGGCCGCAAGGTCTTGCGGTCGCGAATCCCATTGTGTTAACAAAATGCGATCGGAAATCCCAGGGGCTGCCACCGTGTTCGAACCGTTTCCGCCGCCGCTCACCGTATTTTCCGCAGTCGCATAAAACCGAGAAAGCCGGCAACCGATGACCGCCCGCAACACGCCCGTGACGTACGTTCGCAGCCGTTTCCCGACGGCCGCGCCCGCGGAACGCACGGCTGCGGCGTGGCGTCGACTCGTGCAAGACGAAGCACTGCGCGAGTCGCTCGACCTGCCGGGCCGGCTGCTCAGCGGTTACTTTCGTGAAAGACAACGCAGCCCGCTCGGGCAGATCGTGGCGCCGGCCAACACCGCGGCGGCCGAATGCGAAACGCTGCTCGTGGTCGGTCCGGCGGAAGCGGTCGCCGACGCTCGCCGCTTGGTCGCCGCTTGCGCGCATCCGCTGCACAATTTGTTGCCGGCCGGCGGCCGAGCGGGTCGGGCTCGCGTGGTATTGCTCGAAGCGTCGTGGGATAACGACCTGCTGCACGCCGCGCTCGATCTCGTGCGCAGGGCCTGCGACGGGCCTGCTTTCCACAATCGCTGGGCCTTGGCGATCGTCGGCCCGGCCGACGACACCGACGAGGAACAAGCTCGCGCCGTGCGCGAGTGCGCCGCGCCGCTGGCCGACGCTTTAGTCGATGTTTCGGCGACCGACGACGATCTCCTTGAGCGACTATTCATCCAAGCGGCGACGCCCGCGGCCGGCACGCTGCTGGTCGCCGATCGGTTTCGCTATACGCCGATGCCGCGGCTATCGGAAGCTTTGCCGGTGTCCGGTCCGGCGCTACTCGCGGCGACGGCGATCGGCGTGGATACCGTCTCGTTGCTCAAGGGCTCCGTGTGGTTTTGGGAGGCGGCGAAGAAGCCGGCGGCAACGGAAAGCCCCATCGTGCAACTGGCCGAGTTCGCGCGACGGCCGGGATTTGCCGTCGCCGCCTGGCATCACGCGCTGCTGCCGGTCGCGGAAGTGCTGGCCGCATCGCGCCCGGGCCGTTGCGAGGTCGTCGCCGCGTATCGATACGAGGGGCGTGCGCGGCTGCGCGAACTTCCGACGAACGCCGTGCTGCATCTCGCGGCCGACATACCGCGCCGCGATCGGTTTACGATCGACGTCGCCGAGCCGCTTGTCGATCATTACGACAAGCTCTCGGTCGAAGCCGAGATCCGCTTAACGCGGCTGCACGACATCGGCATCGGCGAGCTTTATCAATGGTTCGCAGCCGCCGCGACGCTTGAGAAACTCTCCTCCGTTTAGCCGCACGGCTCGCCGTGCGCGTATCGCCGTCTCTTCAAACTCGTCGATCAAGCTCGCCGGTTAAACGCTGCGGAAGAAGCGATTGCTTCAAATCGCCGTCGTCGGCGGCGTCTTCGGCGGGACGCAGACTTGAACGTCCGTCCCTACGACGCGGGTATCGAATCGATCGACTTTGAGCTTCGGGTTGTCGCGCCACGCGCCGTCGCAGAGGCCAAATCGCCACGCGTGCCACGGGCAAAGCACCGCGCCGTCGTGCACTTCGCCCGCGCCGAGCGAGGCCCCCATGTGCGGGCACAAATCGTCGATGGCGAAGTACTGGCCGCCGTCGTTAAACACGGCCACCAGCCGGCCGTTGACGACGACCGTAATGCCTTGCCCCTCGGGAATGCCGCCGACTTGTGCGACCGTGGTGAATTCCGTCGACATCGATCCCTGCGCCTATTTAGCCCCGGTGCTCGTCACCGGGATTTTTGACTTTCGCATATGCTAACGACTTTATCGCAGTCGTACGTTCCGCAAAAGGGATTGCGACGCCGGCCGGCTCTGAGAGAATGGGCGTTTTCCGCCGGGCGGAAGATCGCGGAGACAAGCTCCGCGGCTAAATGTTGAGAATTGAGTTCGTAACCCTGAACCCTGAACCTCGAACCCTGAACCGATTTTCATGCGCACTAATCCCGTTAAGCGTAAGCTTCGTGAAGGCAAACCGTCGTTCGGCACTTGGCTCGCTTTCGGCGATCTCTACGCCACGCGGGTGCTGGCTCGCATGGGCTTCGATTGGCTCACGCTCGACATGGAACACTCGGCCATCGATTGGTCGCAGGCCACGCAAATCTTCGGCGCGATCGCCGACGCCGGCTGCGTGCCGCTCGCGCGCGTGCCCGAGGGTTCGCACCCGCTGATCAAGCGCGTACTCGACGCGGGCGCGTGGGGCATCGTGGTGCCGATGGTCGACACGGTCGAGCAGGCCCGCACGGCGATCCGCGCCGCGAAGTACCCGCCCGTGGGCAACCGCAGCATCGGCGGAGGCATGCACTCCATGAACTTCGGCACCACGGCGCTAGAGTACTACGAAAAGTGGAACGACGAAGTGCTCGTCGTGCTGCAGACCGAGAGCCCCCAAGGCGTAGCGAACGCCGAGCAGATTTACGCCGAAAAGGGTTGCGACGCGATCTTCGTCGGTCCGAACGATTTGCGTTGGCAGATGCGCAAGGAAGGGGCCCCGCCGCCGACCGACGCCGAATTCGAAAAGATGATCGACGGCGTCGTGGCCGCCGGCAAGAAAACCGGCTGCCCGACCGGCATCCACGCGATGGACGTCGAGTCGGCCTTGATGCGAGCCAAGCAAGGCATGCAATTCATCGCCGTGGCGAGCGACTTGCGATTCATGTCGCAAGCGGCGACGGCGGCGCTGAAGGCGTTGAATCCGGATCAGCAGGTGAAGGAAGCGGCGAGGTACTAGTTTTAAGTGTTAAGAGTGACGGCTCTACTTTGGCACGATCCCGAATGCTAACTTCGCAGTTGTGATCGAGATTGCAGCACAGCAGAAGCTCGCTATCGGGTGAATTGTGAGTCCGTTTGCGGATGCGGCAAGAACGCAAATCGGCAAACTGGCAATTCCAGTAATGCATATCAGAGTGCGGACCCAGCAAGGCAATGGATTAAATATCATGGTACGGATCCTTTGCCTTGATACTCTTGCGGACCGACTCGACTGTCGCCTTCGATTGTTGAATCTTTTGATCAACTCGGGCGGCAATCTCGAGTAGAAGGTCAGGCAACTTGGCAAATGACTCGAGCTTTTCCTCTCGAGAACAATCGGACCAGGGACGAGTGCCCGATTCGCCATCGACGATATACGTTATGGCGATCCGAAAATTCTTGCCGATCCGCATGTATTCGAGAAAGGACTCGTTTCCGTCCTCGTCACTACCGATCTGGACCCACGCACGAATGCCAACTCGGCATGCGCTAAGAAACGACTCGGCCTGCCTAACGGTTTCGGCGGCTTCATCGCAAACAGAGTTCAGTGCTTCAGCAGAACGCTGCAAGCGCTCCAGAGCACTGCCGATGGAAGATTCCATGGCAACTCCTTCTCGCCGACTAGGCGAACTGAGAGTAGTTGTCGTTAGACATCCGACTAGGACGACGGTGACCGACTAGATCACCGGACTTAATCTATCAAATGGACGAGGCAGGTCAACAAGATTTTAGAATTCGCTACGCCGTAATCCCTTTCGTCAGTTCCATAAATGCAGTTTCAAGGTTGATCTCTTCCGTCTTAAACGCCTTAAGCTTGAGTCCCGACGTCACCAAGATCGTCGGGAGTTCCGAGTAGTCTTCCACTTCGGGTTTGAGCACGACGGAGAGTTCGCCGTCGGGCGAGACGTCGATTTTTTCGACCGACTGATGTTGGCCGAGCAACTTGGCCGCGGAGTCCGTCGCTTCGGTCCCGCCGACGACCTGAATCTTCAGCACGATGCTGCTGCGGACTTGGCGCATGACGTCGGCGACGTCGGAATTCACGAGCAACTCGCCGCGCTCGATGATGCCGACCTTGTTACAGATGTCGGCCAACTCCGGCAGGATGTGGCTCGAGACCATGATCGTCTTGCCCATGCCGCGGAGTTCCTTCAACAGCCCGCGAATCTCAATGCGGGCCCTCGGGTCCAGGCCCGAGGCCGGCTCGTCGAGCAGCAGCACTTGCGGATCGTGCAACAGGACTCGGGCCAAACCGAGACGCTGCGTCATGCCGCGGGACAGGCTCGTCACGAACGCATCGCGTTTGTAGCCCAGGTCAACGAGTTCGAGCACGTCGTCGCAAATCTTCCGCCGCGCCGTGCCCTTGATGCGGTAGCAGGCCGCGAAGAACTCGAGGTACTCGATCACCTTCATGTCGTCGTACACGCCGAAAAAGTCGGGCATGTAGCCGATCGAGCGGCGAATCTCTTTCGGATTGGTGTAGATCGACTGCCCGCAGACGTAGGCTTCGCCCCACGACGGGTTGAGCAACGTTGCCAGGATCCGCATCGTCGTCGTCTTCCCGGCGCCGTTGGGGCCGATGAAGCCGAAGACGTCTCCCTTGTCGAGCTTCAGGTTGAGCGACTTCACGGCGAAAAGTTCGCCGTACTTCTTCGTCAGATCGCGAGTTTCAATCACGTTTAATGTGCTCTGTCGTAGTGCTGAGTGCGTTGCTTTCGAGCCATTTAGCCGCGGAGCTTGCCTCCGCGTTTCTTCACGCTGACCATCGTCTACTTCGCCGGCTCTACCGGAATCGACAGTCGAACAATCGTCCGATGCAAATCATGTTCGCGAGCGACGTCGGCTCCGGCGTCGGCCACGTGAAATTGCGGCAGTGTTGCGGCGTCGGCCTTACCGACGGGAGCGACGTACACGGCCCGGCGCAAGTTCAACAGTTCGCTGAAATCGAGTTCGGCCAGTTCGTCGTTGTTGAGCCGGGAATGCTCTTCGCTCCCCAAAGCCTGAAAGAACATGATCTTGGTGAGGATCACGCCCGCGTCGAGAGTCGACGTATCGTGCGTCTGCAACCGCATCCCGGGACTGAGTTCGCGTTGCTTGCGTTCCATGATCTGGGCGTTGGCCAAGAGCCCCTTCAGGTCGCGATCCGTCAGCGAACGAATTTCGATCGTGTCGCCGGGAGCGAGCGCCGGCACTTCGAACGCCGTGGTCTTGTAGCAGAGAAAGCCCCCTTCGGTCGGCACTCGCAGCACGTTTTTGAGAGTTCCGGAGAGCCGGCCGTCGGCGTTTTCCGTAAGTGCGGCATGCAGCGAGCCCGCGCCGCGGCCCCGCCAATCGCCGGCAAAGAGCTTGCTCGACCAGACCTTGATCGGCGAGCCGACGAGCGTCGACAGGTCGGGCTTGATTTCGTACGACGACGAAAACCAACCGGGGGCCATATCACGGCGATGCATCCCGCCGAGCCCTTCGCCCGGCGAACCGAACCAACTCGTCGTTTGCTTGAGGTCTTCGAGCTTGCCGCCCACGAGCGACGACGGCGCGGTCGCGCTCAGGTCATAGGCCCGACTCACCGGGCTAAACACGCCGGCGAACGTCGAACCATGCACCAGCCCGCTTTCGGCGTCGACGTCGACGAGGTCGACCTGATTGACGCGGAGTTGATCTCCTTTGAGCCAGATAGCCGCGAAATACGCCGCGATCGACGTAACGACGACGATCGTGGGAAACGTGATCCAAGTCAGCTCGGTCCGCTTCAACAGTCGGCGGACCAGAAAATAGTCGCCCGGCCCGATCAGCGCGATGTACACGAGCACGAGCATCGCCAGCGCGAAGAAGGGGACGCTGCGCACGCCCGCGTATTGATCGACGGCTTGATGCAGTTGCCCGGCGAGATCGTTGAAGCCGTAGTAGGGGCCCCAAGTGTTGCCGTCGGCGGATTGCTTCTCAATTTCCAAACTGCCGAGCGGGCCTTCGAGTAAGGTCGCCAGCATGAGCGGCCGGCCCGACCAATCTTGCAGCAAAGCGTGTTCGAGGTCGACCATCACCCAAGTCGCCGCGCCGAAGCCGACGGCCTTGCGCACGACGAGCGGCAAGTCGCCTTCGGCCAAATGCACGACGGCCGCCGGTTCGTCGACCCGCGGGATGCGTAACTCGCCGAGCGACGCGGTTTTCACACCGAGCGGTTTATTGCCGCCGACGAAGCCTTCCAGCGCCGCGGCCCGGGGGAGCGGCACCGGCGCGCCGGTCTTTAACCCGGCGATGCTTGCCAGCGGACCCTTCGGGCCGAGCAGAGTCGGAGCATCGCGCCCGGCGACGACGACCACGCGGCCGCCGAACTGCAGATACTCGCGCAGGGCCGCGGCTTGCGCGGAGTCGGCCGTGAGCGTGGCGAAGCGGTCGAGTTGATCGGCGTAGATCACGACGGCGTCCGCCGCTTCGAGGGCCGCGCTACGTGTCGGCAGTTGCAGTGCGTATTCAAGCTTCGCGATCTCGAGCTTTTGCTCCTGCTGGTTGTTGCGAGCCGCCAGTTCGGCGACTTGCCGCAGCGTCGACGAGCGACCGAGAGCCACGATCAGGCGATCGCCGGCGGCGAGCGGGTAGTCGATGTGCGGACGGCCGTCGAATTGGTCGGTCGTGAAACGGTCTTCGAGCAGGCCATCGGTCGGCGTGCGGAGGGCGACCTTCAGTTCCGGGTCGGGTTTGCCGAAGCGGACGTACCCGACGACGCGCACCGTGCGGCCGGCCGTCAACTGCACGGCGACCGGGGGATAGCTGCAGGCCACGCCGTCGCCGTCGGGCGTCGTGAGCACAAGCTCCCCCGCCTCCGATTTCGGGCCAGCGAGAATTTCTAGCTCGACCGGAGTCCAGCAGCCGAGCTTAAATGCGCCGTCGATGCCGGCTCGCACGTTGATGATGACCGGGCGGTCAGGCAACTTCGGTTTCTTCGCGTCGTCAGTCTCTTGAGCGAAGGCCACGCCGACGGCAAACACTACGCCGAGCGCAACGGCGGCGAGTGATAAACCGGCAAACGACAATAACGAGCAGCGAGCCACGGCCGGCGTCATCACGGCTTCTCCGCGTTGTCGCAGGTACAGAGAAATTGATTGCAGCCGGGGCAGCCGGAGCCGTATTTCTTCATCACGGCTTCGGTCAGATCAACGCCGGCGACGTTGGCGATCGTCGTCAGCCAAGCGATGACGTCGGCGAATTCGCCGAGCCGTTCCTCATGGGTGCCGTTGCGAAGGCAGCTGGCCAGTTCGCCGATCTCTTCCATGAGCCACATGAACGTGCCGTCGATGCCCCGGGCCTGATCCTTCTCGAAATACATTTCGCGGATCAGGTTCTGAAAGGCGCGCAGCGAAATATCGCCGGCGGGTGCGGAAGAGGCGGAGCT
>JAFLCO010000275.1 GCA_017303535.1 Planctomycetota bacterium | reverse complement strand
GGCGGCGCGCGACCAACCTTCGATCGTGTACGTCTTAAAAGCCAGCGATTTGACGGGCAGGTTCTGAATCATCCACCCATCTTAACGGGCTCACAAATCGCCACAACCCGGCGATTTCGCCGGTCGACGCCGCGCGAAAGCCGCAGACGGTGCGACTTGAATTGACCCTCCGCGGGAGCGGTCCTACGATTCTCACGGCAGCCACCGCAATTGACTCGCGGTGGAACTTTCGGAGCGGAGCTTAGCACGATGGTATTGCTGACTCGCAGGCGCTTGCTGTTGCTGCTGGCCGTATTCGTGTCGTTTGCGGGAGTCGCGCTGTACGCTCTTTACTCCGCATCGCAGCACGTGCCGGAGTTTTACGCCGAGGCGTTTGAGATTCCGCCGACCGTCGCCGAGAAGGCCTGCGATCAGTTCTCCGATCAAGCCGTGGCGCTCGCCAACGACGCGGAAAAGGAAGGCGTGTGGAACGCCGTCTTCAGCGACGATCACATCAACGGCTGGCTCGCGACCGATCTTGTGACGAAGCATCCGAAGCTATTGCCGCCGGGCTTTGCGCACCCGCGGGTTAAACTGAGCGAAGACCATGCGCAGATCGGCGTTCGCTTTACGGTGAGCGGCGTTGAAACCGTGGCCTGGATCGATCTGGAAGCCCGCATGACCGAGACCCACGAAATCTCGCTCACGTTTCGCGACGTGCGGGCCGGCGCGGTGCCGATCCCGCTGGCGAGCATCCTTGATGCGATTACCAGGGCTGCGGCCGATCTCGAAGTGCCGCTCCGTTGGGCCGGCGGAGAAGAGCGGCCGACGGCGATCATCGGCCTGCCGCAAGATTCGGCTAAGGGCTTGCGCCACGAGTTAACCAAGCTGAAACTGGGCGACGGTCAGCTCTACGTCTCGGGACGCACGTTCAAAAGCCCGCCCGCGACGGAGACGCAGTAACCAGAACTAATCCGGCCGGTATTCGTAGCGCCATAGTGTGGAGTCGGCGTCCCTCGACATGACGACTACGCCTCGCAATCGTCGCCCTTCTATTCGCACGCCCAGTTCGGAAGCCGACGCGGCGGGCTCTTCCAGCCATTGAAAGGTACCCTCGTCCCAGCGCGTGACAAAGCCGCGCCCGCCCGAGACTTCCCCTTCGATTTCAAGATACGCAATCCGATGATCGGGCAACGCTTCGGCCGTTTGCGGTTCGGCGGCGTCAGGCTGATTTTCCAGAGCCCAAGTTCGCAGCACGCCGTCGGCCTCGAGCATGAAATCCCAGTGCGACGGTCGCGGGTGGTCCGACGGGAGTTCGTGCCGAAGTATCACGAAGCGCGGCATGGCGGTTAGCTGTCCCGACGAAAGTCGATGTGCTTGCGCCAGTGGGCGTCGTCAAGTTGGGGAAAGTCGAGTCGCAGATGCGTACCGCGTGACTCTTCGCGGCGCAGCGCGGCGTCGACCATCAGCCGGGCGATCGTCAACATGTTTTGCAGTTCCCAACCTTGCGGCGACGTCAATTGCCGGTTCAGAGCGTAGCCGCACCAGCGGTCGATCGTCTCCGCGGCGTCGTCGAGGCCGGCGTGATCGCGCCGCACGCCGACGCTGTGCCACATCAGGCTCTTCAGCGAGTTGCGAATATCGGCGATATCCAGCAAGTCGGCCGCTTGCTCCTGAGGCGGGTTATCGATCGGTAGCACTCGGAAATCGTCGGTGACTTTGAGAGCCTCGGCCGAGGCCCCTTCGCCGGCATGAGCACCATAGACCAAGCCTTCTAAGAGGCTGTTCGACGCGAGACGGTTGGCGCCGTGCAGCCCTGTCGACGTCACTTCGCCGGCCGCCCACAAGCCGGGAATCGTCGTACGCCCCTGCATGTCGACGGTCACGCCCCCCATCATGTAGTGAGCGCCGGGCCGCACCGGAATGCGATCTTTCGTGATGTCGATGCCGAACTCGGCGCAGCAGGCCGCGATGCCCGGAAAGCGGGTGCGGACGCGCTCGGGATCGAGATGCGACAGGTCGAGGTAAACGTTTGGGTGCCGGGTCTTCTCCATTTGTCGCTGGATCGATTGACTGACGACGTCGCGCGGGGCCAGCTCGCCGCGCGAGTCGTAGTCGAACATAAACCGGGTGCCAGATCGATCGACGAGATAAGCCCCCTCGCCGCGCATCGCTTCCGTGATCAGGTTTCGGCTCGAACCGGCGATGTAAAGCACGGTTGGGTGGAACTGCATGAACTCCATATCGCGCAGTTCCGCGCCGGCCCGATACGCGATGGCGTGTCCGTCGCCGGTCGCGACGTCGGGGTTCGTCGTTTCGCGGTAGAGTTGACCGGCCCCGCCCGTGCAGAGGATGGTCTGCTTCGCCCACACCAGCGTCTTGCCGTGCTTGGGGTTCCAAACCAGCGCGCCGCGTACCGCACCTTCAAACGTCAACAAGTCGAGCGTAAACGTATCGCTCCAATTGTCGATGTTTTGCAACTGCTTGGTGCGCTCGATCACGGCCCGCATGACTTCGCGACCCGTGGAATCTCCCAAGGCGTGCACGATGCGGTCGTGGCTATGGCCTCCTTCGCGCCCCAGCGCGAGGGTGCCGGCTTCGAGATCGAAGCGGGCTCCCCAAGCGATCAGTTCCTGGATGCGCCGCGGCGCTTCACGCACCACCATCTCGACGACGGCCCGATCGCAAAGCTCGCCGCCGGCGCGGAGCGTGTCGGCCACGTGATTGTCGAAATTGTCTTCAGGGTCCATCACGCCGGCGATCCCGCCTTGCGCGTATTGGCTGTTCGACTGCTGCAGCGCCTGCTTGGTGATCACGAGCGTCTGCAGCGACGGATCGATGGCCATTGCGGCTCGCAGGCCGGCCAAGCCGCCGCCGATGATGAGGACGTCGGTGAAATGGTGCGGCACGCGCTTCGGATGAAACGGCACCAAGTAGCGACGGCCAAATGGACGCATGGCGAACTCGACGGCTTTACCAATTCTTCGCGGAACAATGATGTCGATCCATTATTCCATGCCGCGGGTCCTACGGCGACAATCTCGTAGTAACCCGAGTCCGCGCGAATCCGGCGTGAACGCATAGAAACGACACGGCCCGCCGCGCCACCCTCGTGAAGGTCGGTGCCTTCAAGACGGTCGCGCCGCGGGCCGCAGGGCGAGCAAGACGTCTGGCCGGTTTAGTGCTTCCGGCGGTCGAACGTCGCTCGCAACAGTAGTCGAATGGAAACCGGAGTCGAATGGAAACCGGCAATCTCGCCGTTAGTTCTTCGGCAACGCCTTCGCGCAACGCTTGCAGCGCTTCAATTGACGACGATAGGCCGAACCGCATTTCGGGCAGCGGAGATTCTGCCGCGAACGGGTCAATTCAGTCTTTGGGCGTTTACCCATGACGCACTCCTGACACTCTTTGCCAACTAGGGAAGCACATCAGTCTAAACGGTTTGCCAAATCGCACAAGGGGAGCCTGCGACGGGAATTCTCGATGTTTTCGAGAAGGCTCGTTGCTGAGCCGACGAGCTTCGGAACAACACGCCGGTGTTTTAACTCCCCAACTTTGCCCAGCCCATGAACTCGCAAAGTTGCGTGAGCCACGGAAGCGTCCAAGGGTTCCAAGTCGGGAAGGTGACGGAGACGACCGAGATCGTCAGCATCACGTAGCACGCGATGCGCCGCGCTTTCGACGCGGCCCAAGCGTCGGCGCCGGCCAAGACACCGACAAGCCAAAGCGGCACGAACCAAAACACCCAGCGGAAGCCCGCCGCCATACCGCCGTAGTTGCGATCGAGTTGCGGCCGCGCAAGGTAGAACGCCAAGCACACCAGCGACGCCACGGAGATGGCCACGGCGATCGGGCGCACCGCACTCGCGCGCTCGCGGCACATTCGCCAAAGGCCGACGATCGTCAGCAGCCAAACTGGTGTGAGGCTGAAGATGCCGTGATGGCCAACGAGCACATGGAAGGCGTAAGAGGCAGACGACGGCTCGCCGCGATCGATCGCGCTGCGGCGATCGGCCCGCGACCAATAGCTGTCGATGACACGGCCTCCCTTTTCGTACTGGAAGACGTACCAATTATTGGCCGGATCACGCTGGCCGTAGGCCGGCTTGATCGTGCCGTGCGCCGCGTAATTCGTGCCGAGCGCCGCCACGGCGACGACCAGCGCCGCGGGCACGCCGAACAGGAGCGTCTGCCGTGGGAAACGCCATAAGAGGCCCGCCCCGGCCAGCGCCGCAATCGACAGCGCCGGAAGTTCGTTCGCCGCAAGAAACGCCGCGAAGAACCCGGCTTGCACAAATCGCCGCGGTCGCAAATCCCCTTCGACGACGATCCGCACCACGGCGTCGAGCAGCACCATGGCCGACATCGCGGCGACGAGGTGATTGTTGAGTGACACGGCGAACGTCGTTTGCAACGTGGCGAACACGGCCGCGGCCATCGTAAACACGCGACCAAAATCGGTGCGGCCGTAACGTTCGACGTAGCGGGCTAAGAGCGTCCACATCACGACCAAGAGCGGCACGTTGATCGTCAGCAGCATGAACCGGCCGACGCCGTACGGATGGTCCTTGAGCGAATAGCCGGCGAGGTGATAGATCAGCCAATATTCGCCGGCGAGGATCGTCGAAAGCAGCGGCGGCTTCGACGAGTAGAAGTGCCCTTGGCCCGGTGCCGGCGCGGCTCGGCCCTGTTCGTCGTGCTTGACGACGTCGATCGAATCCCAGTTCGGCTCGGCGATGATCTCGTCGATTTCGTACGTGCCGCGCTCGACGAGCGAGCGAATCGTCAACCACCGGCTGCGATCGTTGGCGCTGAGAAACGGCGTCTTCTTCTGCCAGTCGGGCCGACCGGTCGCGAAAAGATACCCTTCCAGTCGGGCCGAATCGACCGCGTCGACCGACAGGATCCGACCGGCGACGCCTGCCGCGCCGACGACGATCAGCAGCGCGTAGATCGTGCGGCGCAGCCCGGCGGCGGCGGCGACACGGTCGGCGGATTTCACGGCGACGGCGGATGGGTCGGTGTCGGTCATTGCAATGCTAGGCGCTCAGATTTTTAAGCAGTCGGCGGCAAAACATCCTATCGCCTCCGACAAGCCGAGGCGAGCGGGGGCCGTCAGGCCCTCGTTACGCGAGAGCGACAAACGACTGTGTTGCTCGAAAGCGTCGACGTGACAAAATCGGCGTCGTTGATCGGGCAACGTAACGGCCGGCTCACGCCGGCCGCTCGCCCTGGGAGAGCAGCGACCTTGCGGAACAGAAATCGCCTTCTGCAGGAAACGCCCTCCGTGGCGTTCCGCGCGCCGTACTTGCAACAGATTTGCAATTACAGCGAAATTGCAAGTGCGTACATCGGAGCCCGAGATGTACGCACCCTTAGTTCTAAGTGATTCCGTGCGTACATTTTCGACCTCGATGTACGCACCCCCTCGAAAATGCACGCACTTACGGTAGCGCGTTTGCAATTGCAATTCTGTCGTCAATAATCTTCTCCGCCGAACAGAAATCGAGTTCCGAAACTGCCCTTCTCCTCCATGGGGGAGAAGGTGCCGTGAAGCGGCGGAGGAGGGGGCCGAACCTCTTAGCCACGTCGCAAGACTCCGGTCGCTGACGCTCCCGGCTCGCTGTTGGTGTCGTTGGAGATTCATAGACGCGGCCCTTAGCCCCCGGTTCTTCAAACCGGGGGCAGTGCGGGTGGAATGTTGTTCGGTGTTGATTGCTGGAAATCGGCCGTGTCCCCTCGCTGGCGCTTCGGGGCTGGTGTGTCATGGTTACCGGCTGCGGCGAATCGGCGTCGCTTGCCCCCGGTTTGAAGAACCGGGGGCTAAGGTCGACGGTCGTCCGCGCGCGGCGGCGCATTGCGTAATATCCCAAATCCGCCCCGCCGATTCCAATCACTTTTTGGCCGGCCCGCCAAGTAGGCCGTCGCTCCGCGACGGCAGTGGGCTTTGCGCAATCTAGGCAGCGGCCAACTTCCCGGGCGATGCGGCCAACATTGCCGTCGCGGAGCGACGGCCTACTTGCCGGCCAAAAAAGCCCTTGATTCGTGCGCCCAAATCGGCGTTGCCAAAAACATGCTTGACGCGCCGGAACGCAGTGTCGAACGACGCAGAGCAGCGACGAACAACGCAGAGGGGCGGACTCAGAATGTCCTGCTTTCCCTTCGGTTAGCGATTGCGCCACGACAAACTGCGCCTATCGGATTCCATTGGCTCCTGACACCTAATACTTCCCCTCTTTTCTTACTTCGGCACAAATTGATTCCAGCGATCACCCTGGTAGGTCCAAATCGAACCATCGACTCCGAAACGGACGCCGCCCGCCGGGGCCGGTGAATTGAGAACGACCTTACCATCGGAGGTGTTCCAAGCCTTGACCCACGACTTAGCGACCAACCCGCCGTAGTCATGTCCTACGGCGGCAAGCTCTGCGCCGTCTGAACGAAATACGATATGCGAGAATGGTCCGCCCGGCGAACTCCACTTCTTCTGGAGAGTTAACGGATCCATGAGGACTAGCGAATCACGATCGGCGGCCGCAACGAGTTTTTCATCGGGACTGAAGACAAGCGCTCGGCCGGCCATTGTGCTTCTCGCAAGTCGAACGCCGTCATCCACACGGTAGACGGTGGTCCGCGGTCGGTCCGGACCAACCGTGCCGCTGCTCGTGGCTCCCGTAAAAGTCGTATACGCCAAGCTGCCGTCTCGATTGAGCGCAAGAACCTCGGCAAACTCGCTCAACTCCTGGATCAGCTCGTAATTTTCCACGTCCCAAATACGAACCTTTTCCGTACCGCGGGCGAATGTGGCCAAACGCCGTGAATCGCCCGACCAAGCTACGCGTTCAATGACCAGTCCGCCGTCCGGATGCTTCAGTTCCGCCACGTCTTTTCCCGATTCCAAATCGCGCACGACGGCAACGGCATCCGCCAGCGGATCCAGACTCCGATTCCTGTAAACGTGAATACAGAGCCATCGACCGTCAGGGCTGACGGAGTACGAAATTTCTGCCGCCAGACCGGCAAACAGGTCACCGACCATGTTTGAGCCGGGCAATCGCTTTCCCGCGTACGGCTCTGCAGTCGTCGCCCAAACGTAAAGCTGTAGATGCGGCGGTTTACTTCGCCACACGGCAACTCCACGCTCAGTCAAACAAACGATTCGTTTCCCATCCTCGCTCTTCGTAATACTCCATGAGACTGAGTTGAGGAGTTCCGGCGGCAACCGGAGCGTCGTGCGCGGCGACGTATCGGGTAATTCGGACAATCGGAGATCGCTGCCGACGACGCAGAACCATTGGCCGTCGTTGGTGAATCCGCCGCCAAGGACGTTTGCAGCGCCGCCGCGCCCTTCACCGCCCGCCCGATAGCGATCGTCGTGATTCTCGCCGACAACCGCGTAGAAGACCGCACCCGCCAGGAACACGCCGCCCGCCGCTAACCAGATTCCCCGATTCTTGAGCAGTCGCGAAATCACGATATCGACTCCCCTGGTTAGTAAAACACAAGCAGGCGAGGTAACCACCTCGTAATTGTAAGCGACTTTTTCCTACTCGGTACTGTCGAAGTCCCCTCGCCCCCTCCCTCTCCCCGCACGCGCAGCGAGGGAGCCAAGCGGGGCTGTGAATTTGTTTGTTGCCGGGGGCGGGTTGCGGGTTGGTTGTTGCCGCTTGGTTGTCGCGGCTTTTTGTTGCGGGCCGTCTGGCGTTGGTCGATGTCGGAAGACGAGTCGGCGGGAACAGGTTGCCGGGGACGTTTTACTGTGCGGCGGGGCGCATTTGGTCCTAGGCAACTCGCGCGCGAACAACTGCGTGCGAAACGCCGGCTGCGAAGTCGTGACGACGGCGCCTTAACCGTTGCCGGCCGGCGATCTACGGGCAGTTCGACGGTACGGGCCTGCAAGCCTGTTCCTTGCGCGAATTTTTTCGTTAAGTTTCGCGGTCGGCCGGTTTAGTAACACCGGTCGCGGGCGATTTTCGTGCGCGGTCGATTCCACTCACCTGTGATCACCCCATGCGAGGCCCGCGTTATGCCGAAGACTCTCAACAGCGGTAAAGTCGATTTTGAGTTTACGGAGTCGTTCTGGAAGACGTACAAGCCCGACTCCGTCGACGGGAAGTTGTTGACGGCCGCCCTGAAGCGGTTTGAGAAACTGCTCAAAGCGGCGCAAAAGGAGGATGAGGAGGACGACTTGGGGGGAACCGACGAGGATGTCGTCAGCGACAAGCTCAAAGCCTGGGGCGCCGTCGTTTCCGGACTCACGGAGATCAAAATGGCCCTGGAAAAGACGATCCCGCTGCTTGGTAAGGACAAGGAAAGCCACGTCAACCTGAAGGAGTCGCTGGAGCGGGCCCTGACCCAGATGAAGCGCGGATCGCACGTCCAGCAGATGGCCGTCAACAAGAAGAAAGACAAATACCTCGACCTGCAATCGCAGGCGATGAACAAGAGTAATCCGCCGCCGGAAGAAGAGAATAAAGAGTTCGAAACCTGGTTGAAAAAGCTCGACAAAAAGGAGCGTCGCAACTGGGCGCAGGCCGGCCGGGAGTTTCAGTCCGTCGTCGACCTCAACAAGATCGAATTCGAGGAGGAAGTCGGCTTGGCGATCAACGACGTCTTCTTCG
>JAFLCO010000274.1:2988-8619 GCA_017303535.1 Planctomycetota bacterium | reverse complement strand
GGCCGAATTCGCGACAAGTGGGCCCGCTCGATCGTCGACGACGGCCCCGTGCACGTGGCCGTGAGGGCGCAAAAGCTGAAGCTGCGATTCGTCTCGTCGTTGATCATGGTGAATCGGGAAGAATGTAATCTGTCGTTCGCCTACAACTTCTTCCGCCGCCAAATGACGTGGACGCGCACGTATATTACGCGCTGTTGGTTCACAATGTTCGCCTACATTTTCTCGGTGATGGGGCTGCTCGCTTTTAGCGGAGCGATGCTGGCCGTCAATTATTTCACCGGCGTCGGCGGTGAAGCGGCCCGTTCGCATCTGACGAGCGGTCTCACGATTTCCGGCGTCGCCGCGCTCGCCCTCTGGCTGATCCTCGACGGCGTCGCGCGACTTAAGATTCGCCGACAGGGAGAAGAAGCCCCGTCGTCCTATCTGCGGCAATTGGCGTACATGCCCGTCGTGCTGTCTCTCGCAGGCCTCATTCACGCCTCGGCCTCGGTCATGGCGACTTTCCGGCGACGCGTCGTGTGGCGCGGCGTCACCTACGAAATCAACGGTCCGTCCGACATTCGCGTACTTAGCGACAACGGCCTGGGCGCGATACCGCGGGTATCCACGGCCGTTTCCATCTGACCTTCCGGAGCGTTTGTTCCAGGCATCGCACAGTTGCTTCTTCTCAAACGCTCCGCGCAGACGTCGACGCCGCCTGCCTAGTCGCCTTCCCCGATCGATCCTGGTCTTTGACGAGCGGGACGCCGTGCAATATCCGGGCATCAAAGACATGTTATATCGCGAAATTTTTCCGGAGTCGTTGAGCCGCGGGAAGCTCGCGTCGGCCGTCATGCATAACGATCGTTACTTCTCGACCGCCCGAGGAGTCGCAGCATGAGCGACCGCGGGAAAACGACGCACCATCGACGTCGCGGCCGGATCGGCCGTAAGACGTTGCTGTTCTTGTTGCTGCTCGCCGGCGTCGGAACCTGGGGCGCTCGGCACGTTCAACAGCGTCTGGGCGAGTTGCCGGAACTGCGTACCGTCAGCCTCGAGCAACGCGACCTGCGGATCACGATTCGCGCCACCGGTACGGTCGAACCCGACGAGGTCATCGAAGTCGGGGCCGGAGTGCAGGGAAAGATCGTCGCGTTCGGCGCCGATTCGCAGAGCGTCGGCAGGTCGGTCGACGTCGGTTCGCGCATCACGCAAGGAACCGTCCTGGTTCAGCTCGAACGAGAGTTGTACGAGGTCGAACTGCAAAAGGCCCAAGCCGCCTGGCGATTGGCCGAAGCGGAGGTCGGCCGCATGGAAACGCAGCTGAAACACTGTACCCGCGACTTGGAGCGGGCTCGGCGTTTGCGCGATACCAACTCGCAAAGCGAGTTTGAAAAGATCGAATCGCTCTACGAAACGTCCGTCGCCGAAATGGCCATCGGCCGAGCTCGGCTGGAGCAGGCCGTAGCGGCGGTGAAGCAGGCGGAGATCAATCTGCAGCGCACCACGATCTGCGCCCCGATCGACGGCGTGGTCATCGATCGCCGCGCGAACTTGGGTCAGCAAGTCGGCGCGGGCGCATCGGGCTTGTTTTTGCTGGCCAAAAATCTCGAAGCTCTGCGCATCCGCACGTCGGTCAACGAAACCGACATCGGCAAGATCTCCGTCGGCCAACCTGTCACGTTTACGGTCGATTCGCATCGCGACCGACAATTGTCGGGCCGCGTCGAACGGATTCTGCTCAACGCCAAGCTGCAGGGGAATTTCGTGACCTACGACGTGCTCGTGGCGATCGACGGTTCCGCGGCCGCGCTGTTGCCGCACATGACGGCCGACGTCGAATTCGAGACCGCCAAGAGCGACCAAGCGTGGCTCGTTCCCAGCAGTTCGCTGGAATGGCGTCCCGAGCGTGAGCTGATCGACCCGGCGTTTGCGAACATCGATCCCCCGACGGATTCGTCTGAGCCGCTTGCGCATCCGAAGCAAGGGGACGAAGCCGTCGTCTGGGTGCCGTCGGCCGACGGCCGCGTCCAACCGCTGACGGTTCGCGTAGGCATCGACGACGGCGTCTCGACGGAGATCGTCGGCGACGGCTTCCGCGACGGTATGCCGATCGTCGTCGGGGTCGTTAAGAAAACCGCGCTGGCTCGGATCATCCCCAGCGTCAAAACGTTCCGCTAGGACACTCACAAGCTTCGCGAAGTCGCGTCCGCCGTTTTGACGTCGAATCCCTTCGCGCCGATTCCGATGATCGAACTTCACGACATTCGCAAAACGTATCGGGTCGGCGACCTCGACTTGCCGGTCTTGAAAGGGGTGTCGCTCGACATCGCCGACGGCGAATACGTGGCGATCATGGGCTCGTCGGGTTCGGGAAAATCGACCCTGATGAACTTGCTCGGAAGCCTCGACTATCCGACCGCCGGCACGTTTCGACTCGACGGCACCGACATCACGACGCTTTCCGAAGCCGAGTTGGCCACGTTTCGCAGCCGGCAGATCGGCTTCGTGTTTCAGAACTTCAACCTTCTGCCGCGCACTTCGGCGCTCGACAACGTCCTGTTGCCGACGCTGTACGTGAACGACGGACGATCGCAACGGGAGCGGGTCGAGTACGCCGAGCAGTTGCTGGAAACCGTCGGGCTGGGTGGCCGCCTGGATCATACGCCCAACCAACTTTCCGGCGGTGAAAAGCAGCGGGTCGCCATCGCCCGCTCGCTCATCAATCGCCCTAAGTTGCTGCTGGCCGACGAACCGACCGGCAACCTCGACTCAAAGACCGAACAGGAAATCCTGCAAGTCTTCCGCAAGCTCAACCAAGATCACGGCATCACGATCATCGTCGTCACGCACGACGCCGAGGTGGCGCATGAGGCGGATCGCGTCATTCATGTGAAAGACGGCTTGATCGCCGGCGACGTCGTGAAGCCGCGCTCGGCCGAGCGCGCTCCCTCGCCGGCTGCAAGCCGCCCGCGCGAATCGGTCGCTCGCGGCAACCGTCAAGCTGCGTTGGCTTCCGCCTTCAACGCGGTGGGCGTGGCCGCCGCGGCCATGCGGCGCAACGCGCTGCGGACGATGCTGACCATGCTCGGCGTGATCATCGGCGTGGCGTCGGTCGTCTCCGTGATGGAATTGAGCAGCGGCGCTACGGTGGCCATTAAAGACACCGTCTCGAGCATGGGCGCGAGCATGCTCACCATCAATCCCAGCCGGGGTTCCAGTTCCAGTCGGCGAATGCGCGAAGTGCAGTTGCTGCCCGACGACGTAACGGCCGTGGCTATGAACTGCTCGGCCGTAAAAGTGGCCGCGCCGCTGGTTTACTCCGAAATTCAATTGGTGCGCGGCAACTTACGATGGCGCCCCAAGTTTTGCATGGGGACGTCGTCTGAATATTTGGCGGCCCGCAATTGGGGCGATCTCGACATGGGCCGCTCCTTCACGCACCAGCAGATTCTCGACTCGGCGAAGGTCTGCGTCATCGGCAAGACCGTCGCCGATCAGCTGTTTCCCGACGAATACCCAATCGGGCAGGAAGTTCGCGCCAACGGCGTGTCGCTCCGCGTCATCGGAGTACTCGCGCCCAAAGGGGGCGACATCATCGGCAACGACCAGGACGATATCTTGATCGGCCCGTGGACGACGTTCAAATACCGAATCGACGGCGGGTCGGCGCCGCAGCAGCGCAGGACGACGTTTTCCGACCGACTCCCGCCGATGCAACTCGTCTCTCACTCCGCCGCGCACCGCGACAAGTCTATCCACCAGATTTACATCCAGGCCCAATCGCCCGAGCAGGTGGCCGAAGCTCGCGAGCAGATCACGTCGCTGTTGTGTCGCCGACACGACGTAGATCCGGCCGGAGCGTTTCAGATCAACGACATTACCGAAGTGACCAAGGTCGTCGGCCAAGTGGTCGGCGGTTTGTCGGCGCTAGGCATGGTCATCGCCGCGGTATCGTTGGTCGTCGGCGGCGTCGGCATCATGAATATCATGCTCGTGTCCGTCACCGAGCGGACGCGGGAAATCGGCCTGCGGATGGCGGTGGGCGCCAATCGCCGCGCGATCCTTCGCCAGTTTCTCATCGAAGCGACGGTGCTCTGCCTCATCGGCGGGGTCGTGGGCATCGTCGCCGGCCATCTCTGGTCGATGTGGGTCGGCACGGTCGTCGGCTGGCCGACGGTCATGTCGATCTGGGCTCCGCTCACGGCCATCGGCGTCGCGGCGACGGTCGGCGTGATCTTCGGCTACTATCCGGCCCGCGCCGCCTCGCGACTCAACCCGATCGACGCGCTGCGTTACGAGTAATCGCTTCGCGCCGGTGCGGAAACGGGCCCTTCATGCCGCGCGGCGTGGCTTCGTGGTCTTATCCGCCGCCCCCGACTTTGTCGTAGGCAGGCCGCCGGAACCATGTCGGCGACGCGGCTCGTCTTGAGAGCGTAAACGGTTGATGAGGCCCGAGCAACTGCGGGCCGCGGCGGCGAAGGCATAGCCGACGCGGCGCTGAAGATCCCACCAACCGGGCTTCCACCAGTTGCCGTAGTACAAATGGACGGCGACGGACTCGGATAAGTCGACGTGAGTCCTGCCCGTCAATCGATATTCGGTCGCTTGATGGAGCGTCAGGGGATAGAAGTGCCGGGAAGGAAGTACGTCCATCGTGTCCTTCGCCGCGAAGTCTTCGTAGACACGAGTGAGCATCAGCGGACCGGTGCTGCTTAGTTCCGGTTGATCGCACTCCACGTGATCGACAAAATTCGGCAACTCGCGCATCACGGTTTCAAAAAACGGATGTTTCGGCACCGACGCCATCAGAGCGTTGCAAACAAGCTGCGGAACTTTGAATTGACGACAGTGCTCCGGCGGCTCGACTCCCAGCACGCACTCACGCCCGGACAAGAGCGGCGTGATCGAAGAGAACGAGAGAAAATCGAGATCGACGTACAGGCCGCCGTACTTGTGAAGCATGAAATAGCGGACTGCGTCGGCGCGCTGGATGGGCTTCGGATAGCGATCGTAGGTCGCCAGAAACCAAGGATAGTCGTCGGCGATCAAGCGCCGATTGTCGTCATCGGTCCAGAGCCGGTATTCCCAGTCGGGATGATTGGTTTTCCAAGAGGCGACGTAATCCTCGAAGACGCGCGGCACATCCCGATCTTTCCAGGTTTGATGCAGTATTTTGGGAATCGGCATGAGTTAGAAAACCTTGTTGGCCCGGTTGGCGTCTCGCTCGATGCAGATGGCGCGCCGGTCGTTCACACCTGAACCAGTTCCACGCCGGTCGCCGTCTTGGGGCGCGGCAGCGGGCGCCGAAAGCAGGCCTCGACCGGGATCTCCGGAAAGAGTTCTTCGCCCACGCCGTTTCTCAAGAATATCGCGTTGAATTCGTACCGTTGGCACCCGACGAGGCGGTAGCCCTTCCGTCGCGCGAGTTTCACGAAGGCGGGTAGCGACGCGCCGACATGCGCCTCAAGCTCCCCGTTCCATACGAAACGAGGGTTGTAGCGTTGCGTCACGCATTGCTCGGGGCCCCAGGCATTTTGATACTCGAGGATGACGGCCCGAGGATCGACGCAGTCGAGGGCTTCCCAAATCCAGTAGTCGTTGCCGTCGAGATCCAACGATAACAGGTCGACTTCGCCGGCAAACCCGTGT
>JAFLCO010000274.1:0-2978 GCA_017303535.1 Planctomycetota bacterium | reverse complement strand
CGGACTCGGTGGTGATCCACGCTTTCACGAATTTGGGCGGCAATGCGAACGTGTCGGGACAGGTCGCGTAGAACTTCCTTCCCGCCCTGACGTTGGCGCCGTTTCCGTCAAACAGCAATCCGTCCCAGCCGTGGTTGATGATCAAATTGGCGGTGTTGCATTCCACCCCGTTGCCGGCACAGATCTCGACGCAGCGTTTATTTGTGGTGCCGATCAGAGTGAAGAGGAAAAGCAGCAGGCCATCCTCTCCGTTTTGCGAATACGCACGAAATTCAACGTCTTCTAAATCGGGCAGCGGCCGTTTCTCGTAAAGGAGTTCACGGTATTTCAGACCAAGTTGGATTTGAGCGGCCTTGTTAACGGTCCCCACCTCGTCGATCCGCTTTCGCGAGATACGACTCATGGCTCGCAGTCCGTCGGCGCGCAACAGTCCATGCACGGTCGACAAGTACGACTTTAGTTCCGTCCAAATGGCCATCAGACGACTCCTAAACGGAACTTCGAGACATGCGCCGACGAAGATGGACGTTCTGCCAAGCCTCACGAATCACAGGTTATGCGGCCCGCCGCAACGGAGCGGCTGAGCCGACGGCGGCCCGCGCATCATCCCGCCGCAGCTGGCCGTTGACCAACTCCTCAAGGGCGCTGTGGAGCCGCTGCCAGACCGGTTCGAATCCGGCCCAAGCGTGCATCTTGGTGCGGCAGCGATCCGCCATGGCGGCGTATTGCTCCGGACGGTCCTTGGCCAGGTGATAGCTCCGGCGAATCTGCTCGACGATCGACGGCCACACCAGCCTTCCCCAAGTGCTTCGCAGCGGCATCCTCTTTTGATGCGGCCACGCCGCCGGCTCAGGGTGCGACTCGATCACGAAGCCCACGGACTCGTCGAAGTAGTCGCTCATCGCCGAATGATCCGGCGAAATGCCGGGGCGTCCCGCCGCCAAGAAATTCATGAGCGGAAGGCAGTTCCCTTCGGCCTTGGTCGTTTGCAAGTAATAGGTGCTGGCCTCGGCGAGCTTGCACATCTGATCTTCCGACAGAAAATCGCAGATCACGACGACTTTGCAGCGATGGGGAATATCGCGGTGCCGGTAGTAATCGACGACCTTTCTCACCGCCCGCGCGTTCTTCGTGATTAACTTCAGCACCAACGTCGCGTCTTCGCGATCGCCGAGCGCGTACAAGAATCCCGTCAGCATGTCGCGCCAATTCTTACGTCCGTCCGCCGGATTGAAGACGCTCGTATAGACCACGCCCGAGAGTTCCAGCGGCGAAGTACCTGCGTAACGCGGCATCAGTTGAGGCTTGCGCTTACGTCGTCCGGCCGCCGCCAGATTCGAAGCGACGAATTCATAACCTTGCGAGAGGAGCAGTTTCGCGTTTAGCGGCGCCTTCGGCTGCGGAAACACATACGCGGGGCAATCGACGCGCTTCGTTTGATTCGGTTCCCAATCCGGCAGCAAAAAGTATCCGTCCGGCGTCGGAACTTGAACGGTGCGAATCGGTACCTTCGCGTTGCCCTTGCGCAAGGCCTGCTCCGTAAACGGCCCGCTCACCAACACCAAGTCGCAGCGGTCGGCCGTCGCGGGCCAGTTGTTTTGCGGATTATCGTTGAACCCGTAGTTCGGAACGTCCGGAAATTCCCAAGCGGGCATGACGATGTTCGGAGCCGTTCGAGCCAGGCACACGTCCTGAAACGGCAGCACGCTGAGATGCACCGGATCGAGCCCCTGAGCGCGCGCGTCTCGAATCGCGGCTTCCAAGTTCTCCTCGGGCTTCGGTACGGGAATGACTTTGCCCCACCGCTCCAGCATTTGGCCGAACAATCGAGCCACGAAGTCATGCGAATAGCCGGCGATGCCGAGGTTCTTCCCCTCGGTGGCGCCCGTCATATAGCAGGTCAACAGCGTCGCACGACGACTATCCGCCGAGTGCCGACCAAAGGGGAGCGTTGCCGAGCTGCGTTCCATTCGGAATCCTTCCGAGTTTCCAAATTAAGAATCTGGGCGTTAAGACGACGGCGACGAATGTGCCTCGCTACTGCGAACATGCGGCGCGGATATTAGCAAGCGCCGGAATGGGGGTAAACCTCAGAAACTACCTCAGAAGTGTGGCTTGAGAATTTGGAGTCGGCGGCTGCCGTCATCGAGCAAGTTCCGCCGCGGAAGGCCTAGCAAATCCGGCAGATCCAACCACACTCTTTTGAGGCGACGGCAGGAATCTGCGCTCCGTGTCGTACATCACGCTGATGCACTGCCGGCAGACGCCGCAGCTCGCAATTTGGCGAGATAAGAAGTGCTGCGGACCTGTATGACGCTAACCGGCCGGCAGAATACGCCGGCTACGATCAAGCGGCGGCGCCTCGCGGCGCGACGTTCATCGTCGACCGTTGCCGGCGGATTGCCGCTCGTTATGCCGCAATCCTCTTCGCGTGCGTGTCGAGACGACCATCGACCAATGTCACGACACGGTCGGCTGCGGAGAAATACCGATCATCGTGGGTAATGGCCACCACGGTTTTGCCGCGCTGCCTCAGTTCCGGCAGGATCTGGCGATAGAAGACGTCTTTGAAGCCCGGATCCTGTTCCGCGGCCCATTCGTCGAACACCAGGATGGGCCGATCATCCATGCAAGCCACCAATAGCGACAGCCGTTTGTATTGGCCGCGTGAAAGCTTTTGAATGTCGAACCGTCCGGTTTTGAAATCGACCTTGTCCTCGATTTCCAACAGTTCCGCCCAATGTCGCAGGCGAGCTTCGTTGAGTTCCACGCCTAGCAAGCGATCGAAGATGCGGCCCTCGACGAAGACCGTCGAAAACAACTGTCGGAAGTTGCCCCGAATGTAGTCGCCGACAACTTCCCCGTTGAGCAGCACCCGGCCCTGATGCGGGACGTACAAGCCCGTGAGCAACTTGGCCAACGTCGTCTTGCCGCTTCCATTTCCGCCGGCGATGAAGATTTCATCTCCCGCCGACAAC
>JAFLCO010000273.1 GCA_017303535.1 Planctomycetota bacterium | reverse complement strand
GAAGACGCCGAACCTCGACCGCATGGCGGCCGAAGGTCGCAAGCTCATGAGCCACTACGCGGCACCGGTTTGTTCGCCGTCGCGAGCCGCGCTGATGACCGGTTGCTATCCGAAGCGAGTGCTGCCGATTCCCGGCGTGCTGTTCCCGGCCGGCGCGGTCGGGCTCAACCCCGAAGAGAAGACCGTCGCCGAGTATCTCAAAGACCTCGGCTACGCGACGGCCTGCTTCGGCAAATGGCATCTCGGCGATCAACCGGAATTCATGCCGACGAGCCAAGGCTTCGATACTTACTACGGCATCCCGTTTTCGAACGATATGGGGCCTGGGTCGGAAGGATCGAAAAGCAATTTCGGCGAGAAGCTTCCCAAGCCGAAGGCCGCGACGCCGGACGAGAGCGAAGGAGAGGTCGGCTTGCGCGGCAACGCGCAACCGCCGCTACCGCTCGTGGAAAACTTGAAGACGGTCGAACGCGTCGGGCCGGCCGAACAAGCGACGGTCACGCGGCGCTATACGGAGCGGGCCGTGAAGTTTATCGACGATCATAAGGCCAAGCCGTTTTTCATTTATCTGCCGCATAATGCCGTGCACTTTCCAATCTACCCCGACGCACCGTTCCGCGGCCGTTCGCAAGGCGGACTGCGCGGCGATTGGATCGAAGAGGTCGATTGGAGCGTCGGTCAGGTGCTCGACGCCGTTCGCAAGGCCGGCATCAGCGAGCGCACCCTCGTGATTTTCACCAGCGACAATGGTGGTCCCACGAATCAGCAGGCGAACAACGCCCCCTATCGCGGCGGCAAAGGTTCGACCCTTGAAGGGGGCATCCGCGTTTGCACCATCGCGTGGTGGCCCGGCAAAATCGCCGCCGGCACGGCGACGATGGAGATGACGTCGATGATGGACGTCTTGCCGACGCTGGTCTCGCTTGCCGGCGGCAAGGTGTCGGCGGATCGCAAGCTCGACGGGCTCGACGTTTCTCAAGTTCTCACCGGCCCCGCCGACGCCCGCTCGCCGCGGCAGGAGTTTTGCTACTTCCGCGGACCAAAACTCGAAGCGGTGCGCAAAGGCCCGTGGAAGCTGCACTTGGCCGATGGGGCCTTATACAACGTGGTCGACGATCCGGGCGAGGCCACGAACGTCGTCTCCGCGCACCCGAGTGAGGTCGAGCAATTGCAGGCCGTCGCGGTGGCGATGGCTGCGGACCTTGGTGACAAGAACGACTCCGGCCCGGGCGTGCGCAAACTGGGGCGCGTCGACAATCCGCAACCGTGGATTTCGCACGACGGCAAGTTCCGCGAGCTTGATCCGTAAGGGCTTAAAGCAGTTTGCACGACGTTGCCGCGGGTGGCTGGGTCTGAGCCGAAGGCGAAGGCCCAGTTACTGGGGCACCGCTGCGCTATGCCCCAGCCACCCGCGATGACTTTCGCAGAATTGCTTCTAGGCCATTCCGCGCAGTTTCGACTTCAGGCCTTTGAGGCGGAACGACAGAATCACGGCCGTGACGCCGACGGCGATTAGGAACGCGCCGATGAACATGGCCATCGCCAGCGCGCCTTCGCCGGGATACATGATCAGCAAGGCGCCGAAGCCGATCGAAAGCAGTCCGGAGAGGCCCATCATGATTTCGTTGTCGATCACTTTTCGCAGGCGAATGGCGACGATGATCTCCATGATTCCGCGTGCGATCGCCCAACCGGCGATCAGCGACAAGAGCAAGATGCCGGTCAGCCCGGGCCAGGCCAACGTGGCGATGCCGATCAAGAAGATCAGCAGCACAAGCGTGAGGCCGGGCCAAGCGAGCGTGGCGATGCCAGCGCCGATCGCGAGGATGCCGCGGAGCAGAACGACCCACCAACGATCGGCCAAGACCTGGAGCATGATGTCACCTTCAAAAATATTGCCGCCTGCAAACGCCTCGGAATTCTCCCGACATCCTAACAGATCGGATTAACAACAGAGAACTCGGAGATATCGAAGAATGGCTTCCCGACTTCTTCGCCGGTCTCTCTAGGTGCCCTGTTGTCGACTCGTCTGGTTGTCGATTTCTCTGCCTTGCAGGTTTGCAGACGCGGCGTGAGTGCTAAGCTGCTCAGGTTGCGATGGGGTAAATGCTCCGGTCGGCGAGATGGTGCGATAGCGAAAGGAACGTCATGCGGCATGTCGTCATCGTCGGCGGAGGCTTTGCCGGAATGAACGCGGCCAAGGGATTGGGCGACGCGCCGGACATTCGGGTGACGCTCGTCGACCGCAACAATCACCATCTCTTCCAGCCGTTGCTCTATCAGGTGGCAATGGCCGGATTGAGCCCGGCGGATATCGCGGCGCCGATTCGCAGCATGCTCTCGCGCTACCCAAATATCCAAGTGCTGCAAGGCGACGTAACCGGACTCGACTTCGCCGCCAAGAAGCTGACGACCGATTTCGGCGAACTGACCTACGACTATTTGATCCTGGCCTGCGGCGCGCGGCACAGCTACTTCGGCCATGAAGAGTGGGAAGAACATGCACCGGGCCTCAAAAGCCTGGAACAAGCGACCGAAATTCGCCGCCGCGTGCTGTTGGCCTATGAAGAGGCCGAGCGGAGCCCGAACGCCGAAGATCGTAAACGGTTTCTCACGTTTGTAGTCGTCGGCGGCGGGCCGACCGGCGTCGAGCTGGCCGGGGCGATCGGTGAAATGAGCCGGTTCACGCTCGCGAAGGACTTTCGCAACATCGATCCGACGCAAGCCCGGGTCATTCTGCTCGAAGCGGGGCCGCGGATTCTGCCGATGTTCAGCGAACCGCTGGCCAAGCGAGCCGTCCGCGATCTGGAAACACTCGGCGTGCAGGTCTGGGTCAACAGCGCCGTGACGAACATCGACCGCGAGGGCGTCGACGTGAAAAGCGAACGCATTCGCACGGCCACGGTCTTATGGGCCGCGGGCGTCGAAGCTTCGCGGCTCGGCAAAGCCTCGGGCTTACCGACCGATCGCGTCGGGCGGGTCGTCGTCGAGCCCGACTTGAGCGTGCAGGGCTTTCCGTACGTGTTCGTCGCCGGCGATCAGTCGGCGTTCACGCATCAGACGGGCAAGCCGCTGCCGGGCACCGCGCCGGTTGCCATGCAGCAGGGGCGCTACTTGGCGAAGCTGATTCGCAGCGAGGCGACCGGCGGCGGCCGCGAGCCGTTTCAATTTACCGACAAAGGACAAATGGCGACGATCGGCCGAAGCCGGGCTATCGTCGAGGTCGGCCGCTGGAAACTGGCCGGCTTCAAAGCCTGGGTGATGTGGCTGGTCGTCCACATCTACTACCTCACCGGCTTCCGCAGCCGACTCTTAGTCGTGCTGCAATGGGCTTGGTCGTACTTATGGTTCCGCCGCGGGGCACGCTTGATCGTGCCGAAGACTTGGCGGTTCTACGAACCAACGCCGAAGGACAGCCCTTAGATACACATCTTATTTGTTGCCGCTCTTTTTCGCGTGAAGCAACAAATACTTGTCGGATTCCAAAAATGCAATGAGTTCGAGCCGCCACTGCTCAACATGACTGTTAATCGATTCAGACGCCTTCAATATGGAAAGAATCTGGGTCTCAAGATCCGATCTCGGAACCACTAGAAATCTCCGTGCGTTTTTCACGGCCTCTCCATACTCGCTGAGATAGAGTTGGCCACGTTGTCCCTGAAAGATCGTGGAATCAGTCGGGCTCAATGAGATCGTAACTGTGACGCCGTCTGATATCTCGCTGTAAAGAACGGTGGTGCCGCCATCGGCGTAAGTCGCCACGTTTGTGAATTTAAAAACCGGGGGAAGATGCCACAGGTAGTCGGACGCGTTGGCGTGGGTTTCCATGGGTAAACTACAGCAGCCTGGAATCTTTAGACCTCATTCGCCCGCCACACTCGGAGCGTATTCTCACCCAGCACTTTGCGGATCACATCATCCGAGTGCCCGCGTTGCACGAGGCCGACCGTGAAGAGCGGCCAGTTCGTCCAGGCGATCGTTTCGGCCGCGCCGGACGTTTCGCGATATTCGAAGTCGGGCCACAAGTGTTCCCAGCGGGCTCCGCTCGAGCGCGGGCCGCTGCCGTCGGGCCGTTTGCCGATCTTCGCGGTCTCGGCCTTGATATTCCGAGATTGATAGGCGATGTCGGTGCCGATCGCCACGTGCTCCGCGCCGAATTTCTTGATCGCGTAATCGAGGTGGTCGAGGAAGACGGAAATGTCTCCCTTGCCGCCGAGGAACTTGGGGATGCAGCAGATTCCGAACAGCCCGCCCGTGTCGCAAATCGCGGCCAGCGTCTTGTCGTCTTTGCAGCGGTAGTGATCTTGCAAAGCCGCGCAGGCCGTGTGGCTGGCGACCATCGGCTTTGTGGAAACTTTCGCCGTTTCGTAGCTCGTGCGCCGGCCGCTGTGGGCGACGTCGGCAATGACGCCGGCTCGGTTGAGTTCGGCGATCGCCAGCTTGCCGAAGTCGCTCAGGCCTGCATCGCTCGCCTCGCCGCAGCCGTCGCCCAGCGGATTGCGGCGGTTGTACGTGACGTGCATCATCTGCACGCCGAGTTGTTTGAAGAGCCGCACGTGCCGCAGTTCGTCGCGTGTGCTTTCCATCGCGCCGCGTAGCGGGACGCCGTTGGTGGTGAAGGCCAAGCAGACGTGGCCGGCCTTCTTCGCCGCCGCCACGTCGTCGGGCTTTATGGCTTTCGGGCAGACGTCTTTCAACCGATCGGTGAGGAACGTGAACCTTGAGAGCCGTTTCAATAGCCGGAGCGTTTCGTTGCTCTCTTCGCCGGCGTTCTGAAAAATGCAGGTGACGCCGGCCGCATGGAAGGCTGCGAGGAACTCGCGCCGCTCGGTGTCGTCGAGCCCGGCCCGCGTCATGCTCATCTCTTCGCGGAGGTCGGTAAGCTCTGCGTCGCTCGCGCCTCCGAGCATGAACTCGCGAAAGGCCGCGCCGTCGAGAGCGGCCCGGGGGGAGAAGCCGTAGCTGTCGAACACGATCGACGAGGCGTGCAGCTCGAGGCCGTGTTCGATCTCGCGATCGCTCGGTTGCAGCACGGCGAGGGCCGCCTGCCGGGCCTTTTGAATGACTTCATTATCGGACGAGAGCGGACCGGCCTCGGCCCGGCGCTCGGCGAGTGCGCCGGCGGTCAGAGCGGCTCCGGCGGCGGAACCGAGGAGCGTGCGACGAGTGAAACGCATGGAAATGTCTCGCGAGAGAGGAAGGCGTCGGCGGGACCGGATAGGATAATTCGCGACAGGCCGCGTGGCGAGCGCTAGAGTAGAGAGTGGTAGCGTCGAAATTGAATAAAATCGCGGGCTCAAGGTCCGCGGCTAAAAGAGAGCGCGCATGGATCTTTCGATACCGAATCCCGCTTGGATCGATGCGGCCGTGCGGCTGGCGGCGGCATTGCAGCAACGCGCGACCGAGTTGCAGACGCCCGCCGAGCGGCGCCAGCAGGCCGAGCTGGATCGGATGCTCCGCACGCCCGCCGATAAGGCGACGCTCGTGCAATTGACGGATCAGGCCTTTCGCTCGCAGCAGGCCGCGCGAACGGCCGAGCAATTCACGCACATTCTCGACGTGCAAGGCATCCCGCGGTTCTTCAGCCCGATGGACCGTGCGCTCTTGCGCGGTTTTCAAACCTTCGGCGATTGGTTGCCGAGCGTGACCGTACCGCTCGTGAAAGCTCACCTGCGGCACGAAACGGCGAACGTCGTCCTGCCCGCCGAACCGGAATTGCTTCGCGAACACTTGCAAGCGCGGCGCGAGCAAGGCGTGCGGATGAACTTAAACTTTCTCGGCGAAGCTTTGCTCGGCGAGGAAGAGGCCCAGCACCGGCTCGACAAATACTTGCAAGCGTTGCAAATGCCGGAAGTCGAAGTGTTGTCGGTGAAGATCTCGACGATCTATTCGCAGATCTGGCCGATCGCGCGCGAGCATACCTTGAGGCAGCTGTGCGATCGGCTGGAACTGCTCTATCGCGAAGCTTCGCACCTGCGGTACACCCGGCCCGACGGCTCGATGACGCCGAAGTTCGTCTACCTCGACATGGAGGAATACCGCGACCTAGCGCTCACGGCGGAAGCCTTCATGCGCACGCTTGCGCGACCCGGCCTGGAGCAAACCAGCGGCGGCATCGCGCTGCAGGCGTATGTGCCGGACTCGTACCTCGTGCAGCAGCGGATCACCGCCTGGGCGCGCGAGCGTGTGGCTAAGGGGGGAGCGCCTGTGGCGATTCGCATCGTGAAAGGGGCCAACATGGAGATGGAGCGCATCGACGCCGCGCTCCACGATTGGCCGCAAGCTCCCTACCAGACCAAGGCCGAGACCGACGCCAACTACAAGGAGATGCTGCACTACGGCCTGCGGCCTGAGCATCTCGACGCCGTGCGGATCGGCATCGCCTCGCACAACCTGTTCGACGTCGCGTACGGCCTGACGCTCGCGGCGGCGGTCGAGGCCGGCGACCGCGTGCGATTTGAGATGCTCGAAGGGATGGCCAACCATCAACGTCGGGCTTTGCTCGAACAAACCGAGCGGCTGCTCCTCTATGCGCCGGCCTGCCGCAAAGAAGAGTTCTTGAACGCGATCGGTTATCTGATCCGCCGGCTCGACGAAAACACCGGGCCGGAGAATTTCCTGGGCCATGCGTTTCGTTTGCAGGTCGGCAGCGACGATTGGCAAAAGCTCGAAGCCGGCTTCCGCGAATCGTTTCGCACGCGCATTGCGAACGAGCCGCGGCGTACGCAAGATCGCCGGACGGAAACTTTTGAGCAACCGCGCGTCGAACGATGGTGGAAAGATTTCGAGAACGAGCCGGACACCGATTGGAGCCTGCCGCAAAACGGCGCCTGGGCCGAAGCGATCATTGCCGGCGCGAAAGAATACGCGGGCGATGCCGGGGCGACCGACTTCGTCATCCCGTCGGTCGTCGAAGGGCTGGAGCTGCGCGACCTCAAGCGGTTGCCCTGCGTCGACCCTTCGCGCCCCGGCGCGACCGTCGCACATTACGCCCAAGCCGGTTCGGCGGAAGTCGCCAACGCCCTAGCTTGCGCGAAGGTCGACGCCGACGGTTGGCGGGTGCGCACGGTCGACGAGCGCAACGAAATCCTCGGCCGTGTCGCGCTGGAGTTGCGTAAGCGTCGCAGCATCCTCATGCGAGCCGCTCTCGTCAATGGCGGCAAGTTGCTCACCGAGAGCGATCCCGAAGTCTCCGAAGCGATCGATTTCGTGGAGTTCTATCGGGCGACGGCCCGCCGCTGGTTCGGGCTCAAAGCCGTGGCCGCGCGGCCTTGCGGGACCGTCGTGGTCGTGCCGCCGTGGAACTTTCCGATCGCCATTCCTTGCGGCGGCATTGCGGCGGCGCTGGCCGCCGGCAACACCGTCATTCTCAAACCGGCGTCCGATACGGTGCTCGTCGCCTGGGAACTCTGCCAAGCCTTCTGGGCCGGCGGAGTTTCGCGAAAGACATTGCAGTTCGTACCGTGTCCTGGTCCGGGGCCCGGCAGCGAGCTGGTGAGCCACGACGACGCGACGGCCGTGATTCTCACCGGCGGCACCGAAACCGCACTTCGCATGCTCTCGCTCAAAACGACCATGCGACTCAGCGCCGAAACCGGCGGCAAGAACGCCACGATCATCACGGCCTTGAGCGACCGCGAACTCGCGATTAAGCACGTTTTGCATTCGGCCTTTAGCCACACCGGCCAGAAATGTTCGGCGACTTCGCTACTGCTGCTCGACGCCGAAGTGTACGACGATCCGGAGTTCAAACGGATGCTCGTCGACGCGGTGCGGAGCCTGCGCGTGGGCAGCGCCTATGAACTTTCAAGCCGTGTCGGTCCGCTGATCCGCGAACCGAGCGGGGTCTTGGAAACGGCTCTGAAGACGTTGGAGTCCGGCGAAAGTTGGGCCGTCATGCCGCGGCAAGTCGGCGATAATCCGCGACTCTGGTCTCCCGGAGTGAAGTACGGCGTGCAGCCCGGCGGCGTGACGCATCGCACGGAGTTTTTCGGCCCGGTGCTCGGCGTGATGCGTTACGAGCGGCTGGCCGATGCCATCCAAATGGTCAACGCCACAGGCTACGGCCTGACCGGCGCAATCCACAGCCTGGACGAGCGCGAGATCCGTGAGTGGAAAGCCGGCGTGCAAGTCGGCAACCTCTACATCAATCGCGGCACGACCGGCGCGATCGTGCTTCGTCAACCGTTCGGCGGGATGGGGCTGTCGAGCGTCGGGCCCGGTATGAAAGCCGGCGGGCCGAACTACGTCGCCTGCTTCATGGATTTCGCCGACGTTGAAACGGAGCGTCCCGCCGATCGTCGCGCCATCGAGAACGCCGATCTCGCGGCGCTGGCCCGAAGTTTCGATCCGGCTCAAGTCGGCGACGCTCGCCTCCTCCGCGCGCTGGCGAGTTACGATCGGGCCTGGCGCGTCGAATTCTCCCACGAGCACGACCACATGCGATTGCTCGGGCAGGACAACATTCGGCGTTATCTCCCCTGGCGCGAGGTGTTGGTGCGGATCGAGCCGAACGATTCGATCTACGAAGTGTTCGCACGCGTCGCGGCAGCCCGAGTGACCGGAGCCCGCGTGTTGGCCTCTTACGCGCCGGGCACGGATGAACGGCTGCTCGACCGA
>JAFLCO010000272.1 GCA_017303535.1 Planctomycetota bacterium | reverse complement strand
ATCCCGCGACCCGGGCGAATTTTAATGTGCCTCAGCCGCAGTGGATTGAAGGAGTGTTTAGCGGCACGCATGGCTCTTATTGGGACAAAGACGGCAACCTCTACGTTCAAGACTGGAACGTCGATGGCCGCATTATGAAGCTGGTTCGCGTTAAGTAGACGGGATCCGCCGTCTACTGAAGTTTGGAAAATCGGAAGCCGACCATGAATCGCGTTTGCCTCATCTTGGCGATGTACCTGCCGACCGCATCCTCGCCGGCCGATGAAATCATTTCGTTCAATCGCCACATTCGTCCTATTCTCGCGGAGAACTGTTTCGCGTGCCACGGCTTTGATCCGAAGCATCGCGAAGCCGGACTTCGGCTCGACACATTCGCAGGCGCCACCGACGACCGCGATGGCGTGCGGGCCGTCATGCCGGGCGACCTTGAGAAGTCGGAACTTTGGGCGCGGATTCAGAGCGACGATCCCGACCTGCTGATGCCGCCGCCGAGTTCGCACAAGCCCGCTCTGAGCCCGGCGCAACGTGCGCTCATCAAGAAGTGGATTGAACAAGGGGCGAAGTACGAAACCCATTGGGCTTTTGTTCCGCCCGTTCGTCCGCCGGTGAAACACGACGGCCCGGCCGCCATCGACTATTTCATTACGCAAAAACTTGGTGAGGCAGGTCTGGCCATGTCGCCCGAAGCCGCACCGGAACAACTACTCCGGCGAGTGTCGCTCGATTTGATCGGGCTCCCCCCGACTCCCGACGAAGCGGACGAATTTCTTAAGGCCTACCGCCAAGACGCCGACGCCGCCTATCGCGCAGCGGTGGAGCGTTTGCTCGCCGGCCCGCATTACGGCGAACGCTGGGGGCGGTGGTGGCTCGATCAGGCTCGTTACGCCGACAGTAACGGCTACTCGATCGATGCGCCGCGCCAGATTTGGAAGTATCGCGATTGGGTGATCGGCGCCCTCAATGCGGACATGCCCTTCGATCGGTTCACCGTCGAACAACTTGCGGGAGATCTGCTGCCCGGCGCCGAAGAAAGCCAAAAGATCGCCACGGGCTTCCACCGCAACACGCAAATCAATCAGGAAGGGGGCATCGACAAGGAACAGTTTCGCATCGACAGCGTCTTCGATCGAGTCGCGACGACCGGCACGGTCTGGCTCGGCCTGACGATCGGTTGCGCGCAATGCCACGATCACAAGTTCGATCCGATCGAGCAAAAAGAGTACTACCGTTTGTTCGCCTTTCTCAACAACCAAGACGAACCGACGCTGAAGGTCTTCGACCCCGGCGTCGACGTGAGCGGGTTGACGTCGGAGTTCAAAAAACTCGAAGCCGAGATCGCCGCGTACATGAAGGACCACGCCGAGGAACTTGCCCAGTGGGAATCCGGACTCACGCCGGAAATCAAGAAAAGCCTGTCCTCGACGATCGTTAAGGCTCTCGCCGTTCCCGTGAAGAAGCGCAGTTTCGCACAACAAAGGACCCTGTTTGCCGGAGGAATCGGCGGCGTCGGAGAGTTTCGACAACTGAACGATCGCTACGCGGAACTCGACGTCGTTCTGAATCAGGGCGTCAGCACGATGGTACTTCGGGAATTACCGACGCCGCGCAAGACGACGGTGTACATCAAGGGCGATTTCACTCGCCCCGGAGAAGAAGTTGGGCCCGGCACGCCCGCCGTTTTGCACCCCCTGGAGCGACCGACTGGTCGTCCCACTCGCCTCGATCTCGCAAAGTGGCTCGTCAGCCCGCGGAATCCGCTGACGGCCCGCGTGCTGATGAACCGCGTATGGCAGCAGTATTTCGGGCGTGGCATCGTGGAAACGGAAAACGATTACGGCATGCAGGGAACCGCCCCTTCGCATCCGGAATTGCTCGACTGGCTGGCCGTGGAGTTCATGTCCAAGCGGTGGAGCCTCAAGGAAATGCACCGCTTGATCGTGACCTCGCGCACCTACCGACAGAGTTCCTCGACCCGACCAGAGCTGCGCGCCAAAGACCCGAACAATTATCTTCTCGCTCGGCAGCAGCGGCTCCGGCTCGATGCCGAGGTGGTCCGCGACGTCGCATTAGCCGCCAGCGGCCTACTCTCGACCAAAGTCGGAGGGCCGCCCGTTTACCCGCCCATTCCCGACGGCGTGATGGGGCAGGGGCAAGTGAAGCGAGTGTGGGCGGTTAGCCAAGGCGCCGATAGGTACCGACGCGGCCTCTACACGTTCGTCTATCGCGCGTCGCCTCCTCCTTCACTGACCGTGTTCGACGCCCCGGAAGGGTTCAACACTTGCACCCGTCGCATTCGCAGCAATACGCCGCTGCAGGCGCTCACGTTGATGAACGACGCGGGATATTTCGAATTCGCTGGGGCGCTTGAAAAGCTGATTCGTAAGGACGGCCTGGCCGCCGCATTTCGCCGCTGTACGACGCGTACTCCTACGCTCGACGAACTCGCGGTCTTGGAGCGACTCGACACGCTGACCGCGGCCCGTGTTTTGCTGAACCTTGACGAAACCATCACGCGCGAATGATTCCGATGAATTCCGAGATTACCTTGCGCGACGTCACGCGACGCCATTTTTTCAGCCGATGTTCCTTGGGCATCGGTTCCATTGCGCTTTCTTCGCTGCTCGCGAAGGAAGGCAGAGCGGTGGCGGCGGCACCGACGCACCGGCGGAACCCGCTGGAACCGAAGGCCGGGCATTTTCCGGCGAAGGCGAAGAACGTGATCTTTCTGTTCATGGCGGGCGGGCCGTCGCAGCTGGATTTGTTCGAGCACAAGCCGAAGTTGACGGAACTCAACGGCCGACCCATTCCCGAAAGTTATACGGCCGGAAAGCGTTTTGCTTTCATGGACAGCAGCCATCGAAGCAACCTGCTGGCTACGAGGCGCACTTTCAAACAACACGGCAAGTCCGGCGCCTGGGTCAGCGACCTCTTGCCTTACACGGCGGGTATCGTCGATCTGATCAGCATCGTCACGACCTGTAAGACGGAGTTGTTCAATCATGCTCCGGCCAAGCTCTATATGAATACGGGCAGCGGTCAATTCGGCCGTCCGAGCATGGGATCGTGGATCACTTACGGCCTCGGCAGCGAGTGCGACGATCTGCCGGGATTCGTCGTCTTGCAAAGCGGCCCGCGAGGGCCGCGCGGCGGCGCGGTGCTGTGGGGCAGCGGCGTGTTGCCGACGACCTATCAGGGTGTCCCGCTGCGCAATCAGGGCGACCCCATCGTGAACCTCTCGACGCCGCAGGCGATCGATCCGGCACGACAGCGCCAACTTGTTGACGCCGTGCGGGAGTTGAATCTGAAACGACTTCAGGTGACGGGCGACGACGAGATTTCGACCCGGATCAACGCCTACGAAATGGCGTATCGAATGCAAACCAGCGCGCCGGAACTTATGGACACGAGCGACGAGAGCCAGGCCACGCTGGACCTCTACGGCATCAAGAACCCTCGGGAGTCGAGCTTTGCGCGCAATTGCCTGCTGGCTCGTCGACTTGTCGAGCGCGGCGTGCGCTTCGTGCAACTGTATGACACCAACTGGGATCATCACGGCGGCCCGACGGAAAACTTGAAAAAGCATCTTCCCGAAAAGTGCCGCGACATCGATCAGCCGTGCGCCGCGTTGGTACGCGATCTGAAACAACGAGGCCTGCTTGACGATACGATCGTCGTCTGGGGCGGCGAGTTCGGACGGACGCCGATGGGCGAAGTCCGTGAATCCACCGGGCGGAATCATCACATCGACGCCTTTACGATGTGGTTCGCCGGCGGCGGGTTCAAAGCGGGGCAAGTTTACGGCAAGACGGATGAGTTCGGATTCGGCGCCGTCGAAAATCCGGTCCATGTCCATGACGTACACGCCACGATCCTGCGCCAGTTGGGCATCGATCACGAACGTCTCAGCGTACGCTCGCAGGGCCTCGACTTCCGGCTCACCGGCGTCGATCCGGCGAAGGTGGTCAAGGACTTGCTGACCTAACCCGATTGACCCCCTATTCCATTTGCGGCGTGACGCCGGCGGATTCGCCTAGGCTAATCGTTTTCCTTGAAGCCGAGCGATTTCTGATCCGGTTGCAGCGTCATCGATACCTAATTTTCTGAAGATGGCCGGTCGCAAGGGCGGTCTTACCGCCTGTGAAAGAGATCCTTAAGCATGCTCAGATCACTAGCCTATTCACTTGTCGCCTTTGTTGCCGTCTTGGGGAGTTTGCCGCCCGTAAGTCTCGCCGCCGATGCCCCGCCATCGTCGAAACCCAACGTCATTGTGATTCTGGCGGACGACCTAGGCTGGAGCGATACGACGCTTTACGGCACGACCCGGTTCTATCAGACACCTAACGTCGAGCGCCTGGCAAGACGCGGAATGACGTTCACCCGAGCGTATTCGGCCAGTCCGCTTTGTTCGCCGACGCGATCGGCGCTTCTTACCGGACTGAGCCCGGCGCGAACCGGCATCACCGCACCGAACTGCCATCTCCCGCAAGTCGTACTGGAGGCGAAGGTGGCCGCGTCGGGCCCGCCGGATCAGAAGGCCGTCATGCCGCAGCCCGTGACTCGGCTAAAGACGGAGTACCGAACTCTCGCTGAGTCGCTGAAGGATGCGGGCTATGCCACGGCCCACTTCGGCAAGTGGCATCTCGGCTCCGAACCGTACTCCCCGTTGCAACAAGGGTTCGACGCGGATGTTCCGCACTGGTCCGGACCGGGACCGGCGGGGAGCTACGTTGCGCCTTGGAAATTCAAGGATTTCCATCACGATCCGGCAGTACCCGATCAACACATTGAAGACCGCATGGCGCAGGAAGCCGCCGCCTTTATCGAGCAGCATAAAGATCGACCGTTCTTTCTGAACTACTGGATGTTTAGCGTCCACGCGCCGTTTGACGCCAAACAATCGCTCATTAGTAAACATCGGGGCCGAGTAGATTCGACCGACTCACAACGCTGCCCGACCTATGCTGCGATGGTCGAAAGCATGGACGAGGCGGTCGGCACTCTGCTCGACACGCTTGATCGCCTGAAGCTTTCCGACAACACGATCGTCATCTTCACCTCCGACAACGGCGGGAACATGTACAACGAGGTCGAAGGGGAAGTCCCCACGAGCAACGCACCACTGCGCGGCGGTAAGGCCACGATGTTTGAGGGAGGCACGCGCGTACCGTGCGTCGTCGTCGCGCCGGGCATTGCATCGCCCGGTTCCCGAAGCGACGCCCTGATCCAGAGCGAAGATTTTTGCCCGACGTTGCTCGAAATACTTGGCCTAAGGCCGTTAGCGGACCAGAAATTCGACGGCGCGAGCATTCTTCCCGCACTTCACGGCGAACCGCTCGACGGCAAGGCGATCTTTCAGTATTTCCCGCACAACCCCGGGGTACCCGATTGGCTGCCTCCGGCCGTTTCCGTGCATCGGGATGACTGGAAGTTGATTCGTATCTTCCACGGTGGCGAACAGAAAGCACACCGCTACCTTCTGTTCAACCTGCGCGACGATCTTGGTGAGAAGAAGAATCTCGCATCCGCAGAACCGGAACTCGCCGGCGAACTCGATGCTTTGATCAGTAAGTTTCTGGCTGGTACGAACGCCGTCGTGCCGCTACCGAATTCCGCCTTTGATCCTGCTCGCTATCGGCCCGAGGACGAGGGCAAAGCCAAGAAATCGACGAAGCCGAATGCTCCGGCAACGAAAGCCGGTCAAGCGGATTACTCCGACCCGTCGCTCCAGGGTTGGAAAATCCGCAACGGTAGAGCCGTGGTACGGTCAGGCATCGTCACTGTGAGCGGCCCCGGCGAATCTTTTCTTGGGGTCGGTACAGGTACCGCCGGTCCGGCTAAAGTCGGAATTCGCATTCGCAGCAAATCGGGCGGCACGGGCAAAGCGGAGTGGATTCCTAGCGGAAGTAGAGGGCAGTCCGTCCCGTTTAACATCCCTGCCGGCGAATGGCAGGATGTCATGGTCGAAATACCGGCCGACGGGCCGCTCGGCATCTTGCGTTTGTACCTGCCCACCCAGTCCGCGCCCGTGGAGATCGACCACATCGAACTCAAGGGCTCCGATAAATCGAGGCGTTGGGATTTCTAGGTATTCGCAAGTGCAACATCGATCCGCTCACCGAAGATCAATTCTTGAAATGAATTCATGAAAGACATTCTGGCCGTCCTTGTTGTTGTTTTCGCGTTCAACTCTGCGGTCTCCGCCGAGACGAAGCCGAATATCATCGTCTTCTACACCGACGATCACGGGTACGCCGATTTAGGAATCCACGGCGTCATCAATGACATTAGAACACCGCACCTCGACGCTTTGGCGCGCAGTGGAGTGGTTGTTCGAAATGGCTATAGCACGGCCCCCCAGTGCGTACCATCGCGCGGCGGCTTGTTGACGGGTAAGTTTCAGGGACGATTTAATCTCGACAACAACGGGTCAACGCTCGACGGCTTCAATCAGGAAACGACGATCGCCACGCGATTGCAGCGGGCAGGATACGTGACCGCACAGTTTGGGAAGTGGCACCTCGGGCCGACGTCGGAGATTCCCAAACACGGCTTCAAGCACGTTTACGCTCAACACGGCCCGCAGAAGTTCTCGGCGAATGTGACCGCGGACGGTAAAGATCGGCCGATGAGCGATCTTGCTCCCGAGATGTATCACATCGACGGCTGCAGTCGTGCCGCCGCTTCGGTTATCGAGCGATACCAGGAGCAACCATTTTTCCTCTACATCGCGTACCGAGCACCGCATACACCTCTCGACGCGCCGATTAAGTACACGGACCGCTTTCCCGGCTCTATGCCGGAACGCCGTCGGCAGGCGTTGGCGATGCTTTCGGCAGTTGATGACGGCGTCGGTCTGGTCACTGACACGCTAAGAAAGCATGGCCTCACCGAACGTACGCTCATCTTTTTCATCGGCGACAACGGTGCGCCGCTCAAGATTCACAAGACCGACTCACCGCTCAAGGGAGACCCGGGCGGCTGGGACGGCAGCCTCAACACGCCTCTCAACGGCGAAAAAGGAATGCTGGCCGAAGGCGGCATGCACGTGCCGTTTCTTGTCGCCTGGCCCGGGAAGATTCCCAAAAACCAGACGTTCGATCACCCCGTCACCACGCTCGATGTTGCCGCAACCGCCGCAGGGATTGCGAATCTGGACGTCAATGCGCGAGATCTCGACGGCGTGAATCTAGTGCCGTACCTCAACGGCGAAATCCAAGCCCCGCCCCACGAAAGACTGATGTGGAGATGGTCGGCACAAAGCGCCATACGTAAAGGCAACTGGAAGCTGTTGCGCGGCGGTGAGCGTGAATACCTCTACGACCTGAACTCCGATCTCGGAGAGAAACACAATCTTGCCGCCCAACATCCCGACATCGCCGGCCGTCTGCGTGCCGAACTCAAAGCTTGGTCCGACGAGCTAACGCCGCCGGGTCTGGCGCTGGGCCCAATGGCACAAACGTGGAATGATTACTTCGACGTGTACCTCGAAGGTAAGGCGGCCGTCACTTCCTCAGGATTGAAGTCGGCAAAGACCGTCGTCGATGAGGGTCTAACGAACGGCTGGGAAGCACGCAACGCAACGCTTGTCGCTAAAGACGGGCTTCTTGAGTTCACTTCCCAACAGGACGACAAGCCGGCCTTCATCACGCGGAGCCGACTTCGACTCGCCCCGCCTGTCAGCGTGAGGATCGTTCTCAAGGCCGCCGCTATCGGACCTGCCGCGGTCGCTTGGCGGGAAGACGGCGAAAAAGACTTCTTACCGACCCGGCGAACGGCGTTTCAACTCGTCGCGGCGACGGAATGGCAGACGCATGACGTCTCGCTCCCGGCGTCGAACAACGTGATCCACGTACGCGTTCACTTGCCTAAGGGGACGCATTTGATTCGCGAAATCGAATTTAAACGATGATCTCGTTTAGCCGGCACAAGATCGGCCGGCTGGTGAGGGCGAGTACGACTGTTGGACCAGGATCATCGCGGCATGTTGGTGACAGGAATTTCGTTGACCGTATAAAACGCGTCGCGATGCAGCAACTCTTCATTGTCGCGAGAACGCAGCCGAACAAGGTCAAATTCGTAGACGAAACCCGGTCGGAGCTCTTCTAAAACGACTTTTGCCGAGAGTCCGTCCTCCGCCGGCAAGACGGCCTTTACGCCGGGCTCGTGCTGGTCGATCTCCGGTCCGCCGTAGCCTGCGTGATAGGGATGCGTGAACGCGGAGATCGAGTACGAGTCGGGGGAGCCGCCCGTTGACGGTTCGACCGGTTTGGTGAAGGTCACTTTGAAACCGTCCGGTTCGATCGTGATGCGGTTGATCTCGAACGGCATCTTGCCGCTCCATTCGAGTCGTTCCAGCGCGAACGGTTTGACGCCTCGTACGGGCCAGCCTCGGTTGGTGCCCCCGCAAAGCAGCTTGCCGGCGGGAGTAAACTCCACATTCAGAATGCCGGTCGAAAGTCCCTCACGGAACGGGTAGCAAGCGCCCTGCCAGACACCGTTGACCTGCTCCGTCGTGGCGCGCATGAGGATCGACTGCGTATAGTCGCCGAGGAACAATTGATTTTCGAAAGGCCCGAACTTACCTTGCGTTCGATCGACGCTGAAGGCCGTGATCGAACGGCCCATGCGGATATAAGGAAAGATGACCGCATAAGGGACCAG
>JAFLCO010000271.1 GCA_017303535.1 Planctomycetota bacterium | reverse complement strand
GACTGGCTCCGAACTTTGGGCGTGCGGTGATGCTTAGCGCTTCTTCTCAATAGCCCGCTTGAGCGCGGCACCCATATCGGCCGGGCTGCGGGCCGTTTCAATGCCGGCCGCTTCCAAGGCCGCGAACTTTTCGGCCGCGGTGCCTTTGCCGCCGGAGATGATCGCACCGGCGTGGCCCATGCGCTTGCCCGGAGGTGCGGCACTGCCGGCGATGAACGCGGCGACCGGCTTCGTAACGTGCGCTTTGATGTAGGCGGCGGCCTCTTCTTCGGCCGTGCCGCCGATTTCGCCGATCATCATGATGGCTTCCGTCGCGCCGTCTTTCTCGAACATTTCGAGCAGTTCAATCTGCGACGTGCCGACGATCGGATCGCCGCCCAGGCCGACGGCCGTCGATTGACCTAGGCCGAGGTTGGAGAGTTGCCAAGCAGCTTCATAGGTCAGCGTGCCCGAACGGCTGAGCAAACCGACGGGGCCCTTCTTGTGAATGAAGCCCGGCATAATGCCGATCTTGCATTCTTCCGGCGTGATGACGCCCGGGCAGTTGGGGCCGATGAGCACGCTTTTGGTCTGCTTGACGATCTTGTAGGCCCGGGCCATGTCGAGGACCGGCGTGCCTTCGGTGATGGCGATGATCACCTTGATGCCGGCGTCGGCCGCTTCGAGGATCGCATCGGCCGCACCTGCCGGCGGGACGAAGATCATCGTGGCGTCGGCGCCCGTTTGCTTCACGGCTTCGCGGACCGTGTCGAACACCGGAAGGCCGAGCACTTGCTCGCCGCCGCGGCCCGGCGTGACGCCGCCGACCATCTTCGTGCCGTAGTCGAGGCAGCCCTTGGTATGGAACTGGCCGACCTTGCCGGTGATGCCTTGGCAGATAACGCGAGTGTCGCGATTGATCAGAATGCTCATGACGATTCGTCAGTTGTCAGTGGTTCTTGTCAGTTGTCAGTGGTCCGTTGTCCGTTGTCCGTTGTTACTGCGTCCGATTGCCACGGACAACTAACAACGGACCACGGACAAGTGTGTTAGCCTGCGGCGGCGACGACCTTCTTGGCGGCGTCGGTGAGGCCTTCGGCGGCGATGATGTCGACGCCGCTTTCCGCCAGCATTTTGCGGCCTTCGGCGACTTCCGTTCCTTCCAGACGTACGACCAGCGGGACGTTGAAGCCGACTTGCTTGTAGGCTTCAATGATCGCGCCGGCGATCGTCGTGCAGCGCATGATGCCGCCGAAAATGTTGACGAGCACGGCTTTCACGTTCTTGTCGGAAAGCAGGATCCGGAACGCCTCGGTGACCTGTTCGACGTTGGCGCCGCCGCCGACGTCGAGGAAGTTGGCCGGGAAACCGCCATGCAGCTTGATGATGTCCATCGTGCTCATGGCCAGGCCGGCGCCGTTGACGAGGCAGCCGATGTTGCCGGAAAGCTTCACGTAGCTCAGGCCGGATTCGGCGGCTCGCACTTCGGCGGGCTCTTCTTCCGTCATGTCGCGAAGTTCGGCGAGGTCCGGATGCCGGAAGCCGGCGTTGTCGTCGAAGGTCACCTTGGCGTCGAGGGCCAAGAGTTCGCCTTCCTTGGTAACGACCAGCGGGTTGATCTCGACCATGCTGCAGTCGTACGCGACAAACATCTTCGACAGGGCGCGGAAGAACTTGTCGGCCGTGCCGATCGATTTGCCTTTGATTCCCAGCAGTGTCGCCAGCTTGCGGGCTTGATACGGCTGTAGGCCGGAATCGACGTCGAAGCTTTCATGGAAGATGCGGTCGGGCGTCTTTTCGGCGACCTCTTCGATGTTCATGCCGCCGTCGGGCGAGACCATGAACACCGGGCCTTTCGCCGAACGATCGACGACGATGCCGAGGTACAATTCGCGGTCGATGTTGCAGCCGGCTTCGACCAACACTTGGTTGACCTTTTTGCCCTCTTCGCCGGTTTGGATGGTCACCAGCGTGTTGCCGAGCAGGGCTTCGGCGACCTTGGCCGCCTCCTCGGCGCTCTTCACAAGCTGCACTCCGCGTTGCGAAGGAATCTCCTTAAGCGTGCCTTTGCCTCGGCCGCCGGCGTGGATTTGCGATTTCACCACGGCGATCGCACCGCCGAGCTTCTTGTAAGCCTCGGCCGCTTCCTGAGGCGTGCGGGCCACGAAGCCTTGCGGCACCGCGACGCCGGCTTTGCGGAAGATTTCTTTCCCTTGATACTCGTGAATTTTCATGCCGCGACCGGAAGCTGAGTGATCGAAATCGGGGACGCTGATCGACTTCCCACGGAAGCCGAGACAACGCGAACCGGCGATTATAGGTGTGGCTCCCAAGTGCCACAAGGAGCCGCAGTACGCGCCGCGCGTCGAGAAAATGCGTACAATTCCGGCGACATCTTGCCTTCGCGTCGTTGCGACATCCGACGCCATGGCATCTCTTGCGAAACCTTCGGGCGGAACATGCATTCCTATCTCATCGCCGGTTGTCGAACGCCGATCGGAAAACTTCTCGGCGGTCTTTCGTCGCTTGCCGCGCCGCAGCTGGGATCGATTGCCATTCGCGAGACGCTCGTGCGCGCGAACGTAGAGCCGGCTCAAGTTGACGAAGTCATCATGGGCAACGTGCTACAGGCCGGCGTCGGGCAGGCGCCGGCGAGGCAAGCCGCGCTCCTGGCAGGTTTGCCGCCGACTGTCGCGGCGGTGACTGTCAACAAAGTTTGCGGCTCGGGGTTGAAGGCCGTGATGCTGGCGGATCAAGCAATTCGCGCGGGAGACGCGGCGTGCATCGTCGCCGGCGGTATGGAAAGCATGAGTCGAGCGCCGCATTTGCTCGTCGGCAGTCGCACCGGTTTCAAATACGGCCACGAGCGAATCCTCGATGCCATGCTCCACGATGGCCTCTGGTGTCCCTTCGAGAACACGGCCATGGGCAACTCGGCCGACTATATCGCGGCGTCGCGCGGCGTGAGCCGTGCTGATCAAGACGCCTTCGCGCTGCAGAGCCATCTGCGAGCCGTCGGCGCGAGCGGCGAAGGACGCTTCGACGCCGAGATCGTACCGGTCGCCATTGTCGGGCCTAAAACGACGACGACCGTCTCCGTCGACGAAGGCCCGCGGGCCGACACGACGCTCGAGCGATTGGCAGGACTCAAGCCGGCGTTCGCGGCCGACGGCACGGTCACCGCGGGCAACGCTTCGCAAATTAGCGACGGTGCGGCGGCCGTCGTCGTCGTGAGCGAAGCCTTCCGGAGCGAGCATCCGACGCCGCAAGCGTTTCGCATCTTGGCCTCCGCCACCAGCGGCGTGCCGCCGAAAGAAATCTTTATTGCCCCGGTGGAAGCCGTGCGAAAGTGCGTCGCCAAGGCCGGGCTGCAACTTCCGGACATCGATCTCTTCGAATTGAACGAAGCCTTTGCATCGCAAGCCTTGGCCGATGTTCGCGAACTCGGCATCGATCTAGCCCGCGTGAACGTCCACGGCGGTGCGATCGCGCTTGGGCACCCGATCGGGGCCAGCGGCGCTCGCGTACTCGTCACGCTGATGCACGCGATGCACGACCGCGGCGTGCGCTACGGCGTGGCGTCGCTCTGCCTCGGCGGCGGGAATGCCGTGGCGATGTGCATCGAGCGCGTGCTGCCGTAGCGTCGGCTATTTGCCGGGCTCTTCCAGCGGCGGCTTGCCAAACTTTGCGCGCCAGCGGTTTGCGGCGCCGAGCACTTTGCCGCTGCTGAGCAACTTCCGCACGATCCGATGCTTGCCCGGGAAGTCCATCAGCGCTAAGCCGAGCAAAATGGAAATCACGCCTTGGCCCGGCGTAAAGATCATGACGATGCCGGCCGTCAGCACGACGAGCCCCGCTAGGTTTCGCGCGATCCGCCAGATCCAGCCCGCGGCGCTCTTCGGCCACACGGTCTTCGGCTTCGAGTGCTCGACGAAATAGTTCGTCGGAACAAAGAGTAGGATGACCGCGCAGGCCGCGAGGCTGCCGAAGAACCCGACAACGGCGATCGCGCACCAGGTCCACGGCGACCAGTCCGGCACCCAATCCGTAAGGTAACTGGGGAGTTGCATAGTCAGAGCGACGACGTCCTAGTGCCGCGAGGCTTCGTGGGGCAGAATGGTTGGTTCCATCTTCGGGCAGCCGCGTAATTAAGCAATCCCCGTGCCGCGTTGAACGAGCCGGACCACTACGAATTGATCGTCATCGGGGCCGGAGCCGCCGGAATGTTGGCCGCTGCGCGGGCCGCGGAGCTTGGCAAGCAGACGCTGCTGCTGGAGAAGAATCGTAAGCCGGGCGTGAAAATCCTGATCTCCGGCGGCACGCGTTGCAATCTGACTCATGATTGTGATGCCCGCGGGATCATCGAAGTGTTTGGTTCGGCCGGACCATTTCTTCATTCGGCATTGGCGGCACTCGGGCCGCGCGAAACGGTCGAACTGTTTCACGCCGAAGGAGTGCCGACGTACGTCGAAACCGGCACCGGCAAGGTTTTCCCGCTCAGCGACCGCGCGCTCGACGTGGCCAACGCGCTGGCGCGCCGTGTCGAACGTAGCGGGGCCCGCGTGCTGCTTGGGGAAGCGGTAACCGCGGTCGAACGCAGGTCCGAAGCCGCGGGCGGGTTTCGTGTCGTCACGTCGCTGCGAACTCTGACGTGCGACAAATTACTCGTGGCCGTCGGCGGCAAGAGTTACTCCGGTTGCGGCACGACGGGCGACGGTTACGCTTGGCTCGCCGCGCTGGGGCACACAATTCGCCGACCTCGACCGGCTCTGGTTCCCCTGACCAGCTCCGAACCGTGGGTTCGTGAACTCTCCGGGATCGCGATGCCCGACACGTTGTTAAGAGTCGTGCTGACGGATCCGGCGGCAATTGCGGAAGCGAAGCCTCGCGGTCGGCGCGACGGTCGCAAGAGTTTGCCGCCGGGCGTGTTGATCGAACGTCGCAGCGCGCTGCTGTTTACACACACGGGTCTTTCAGGACCGGCGGCGCTCGACGTCAGCCGCGAAGTCACGAAGGCCGGCGATGCGAGGAGCGTGCATCTCTCGGCCGACTTCCTGCCCGACATTTCCGAAACCGCACTCGCCGAGCAATTGGCGACGGCCGCCGCACGCGACGGCAAACGATTGGCAATCGGCCTGGTGCCCGAAGTGCTGCCGCGACGGTTGGCCGAGCAAGTCTTCGCGCAAGCCGAGGTGCCGCTGGACCGCCGGGCCGCAGAATGGAGCAAGCCTGAACGGCTGCGGGTTGCTCAAGCGATGAAAGCGTTGCGAATCCCAGTCAGCGGCAGCCGCGGCTTCGAGAAAGCGGAAGTGACGGCCGGCGGCGTGGCGCTGGACGAGGTTGATTCGAGGACAATGGAAAGCCGGCTGGTGCCGGGGCTTTATCTCGCAGGCGAGATTCTCGATCTCGACGGTTATATCGGCGGCTACAACTTCCAAGCCGCCTTCAGCACCGGCTGGTTGGCGGCCGAGCATATTTAGGCCGCACCGACGGTATTTGTGGAGGTTGCCGCTTTTCGTCGGACGACGATACAATGGAAGGCCCGCCCGAGCCTGCCGATTTCTCCTGCCCCGGCCCCGTTCCACCTGCCTGCCGATCGCCATGCCGTACGTTGGCAAAATAATTACGCCGCTGCCGGCTCGCCGGATGTTATTGCGCTCGGCCGTTGCCCTTTGGGCGATCGTAGTCAACGTGGCCGATCGCGAACTCTCGGCCGCGGATGCTTCGCCGCCGCCGAGCTTCACGCTCGATGTGATGCCTGCCCTTTCAAAGGCAGGCTGCAACCTCGGAACGTGCCACGGCAATGCCAACGGCAAAGGGGGCTTCAAGCTGTCGCTCCGCGGACAGGACCCCGATGTCGACTTCCTGGCCCTCACGCACGACCAGCTTTCGCGGCGCGTCAACTTGCAAGAGCCCGACCAGAGCCTGCTGTTGCTCAAAGCGACGATGCGGCAAGCTCATGAAGGGGGCCGTCGCTTTAAGGTCGATGCCCCGGAATATCGTGTGCTCCGCGATTGGATCGCCGCCGGCGCCAAGAGCGACGTCGGCCAGGTGCCGCAACTGAAGTCGCTCGTCGTCCGCCCGCAGGTTGAGTTCGTCCACGAACCGGTTGACCGCGTGCAACTTACGGCCGAAGCGGAATTTACCGATGGCCGCCGGCGCGACGTCACGACGATTGCTTGCTACGAGACGTCGAACAAACTTGTCGAGGTCGACCACGACGGGCTGGCCCTGCGCACAGACTTCGGCGAGACGACGGTACTTGTGCGCTATCTCAACCTGCAGCAGCCAGTGCGTTTGACGTTCGTCCGCAGTCGACCTGATTATCGGAAGCCGGACGTGCGGCCGGTGAACTACGTTGACGAACACATCTTGGCAAAGCTCGACAAGCTGCGGATCGCACCGTCGGAACTTTGCGACGACGTGACGTTCCTCCGCCGCGCCTATCTCGACCTCCTCGGTTTCGTGCCCAGCGGCCCCGAGGCCGAGCGATTTTTAAAGGACGAGCGAGCCGACAAACGCGACCGATTGATCGACGAGCTTTTGGATCGGCCCGAGTATGCCGACTATTGGGCTCTGAAGTATGCCGACTTATTGCGCGTGGAAGAGAAAACGCTCGACCGCAAGGGCGTTCAGAATTTTCACGCGTGGATTCGCCGCTGGATCGAGCAAGATCGGCCGATGAACGAATTCGCCGCGGAGGTGGTTTCCGGCCGTGGCGATACGTACACCTCGCCGGCCGCGGCCTATTATCGAGCCCAGCGCGATCCCGTCGTGCGGGCCGAGACGACGGCCCAAGTATTCCTCGGCGTACGGCTGCAATGTGCCAAGTGCCACAACCATCCGTTCGATCGCTGGACGCAGACCGACTACTACAGTTGGACGAATCTGTTTGCTCGCGTCAGTTACAAGGTGCTGGAGAACACGCAATACGATAAGAACGACAAAATCCAGTTCGAAGGCCGGCAGGTCGTGTTTGCTCCGACCAAGGGGGATTTCAAAGATCCGCGCACCGGCGAGCCGCGAGCGCCGCGAATGCTCGGCACGGCGAGCGATCTGCCGGAGAAGGCCGACCGGCTGCGTGGCCTTGCTGACTGGCTCGGCGATGACGCGAACCCGTTCTTCGCGCAGTCGCAAGTCAACCGCGTTTGGTTCCATCTCATGGGGCGCGGGATCGTCGATCCGATTGATGATTTCCGCGCCACGAATCCGGCCAGTCATCCGGAACTCTTGGCCTCGCTGACTAAGGAGTTCGTCACCGGCGATTTCCGCTTGAAGCCGCTGATTCGCACGATCATGCGGTCGCGGGCCTATCAAACGGCGTCGACCGTGAACGCGACGAATGCCGACGACGACGTCAATTATTCGCACGCGATCGTCCGTTCACTGACCGCCGAGCAAACGCTCGATTCCTTGATGCGCGTGACCGGCACGACGTTGAAATTTGAAGGGTATCCGGCGGGGATGCGAGCTGGACAATTGCCCGGTGTGCGGCCTGTAAGAGACAAGCAGCCTGTCGAGCCGGCCAATCGATTTCTGACGAAATTCGGCAAGCCGCAGCGATTGCTGGCTTGCGAATGCGAACGGTCGTCCGATTTCGCTCTGGGACAAGTCTTCGAATTGATCGGGGGCCCGATCATGGTCGAGATGTTGACCAAGCCGGGCAATCGGATCGACGACGGCATCGAGGCCGGCAAGTCGACGGCTTCGCTGCTCGACGCGTTGTACTGGAACGCGCTCAGCCGCCGGCCGTCGAAAGAAGAGCGGGCGGCAATGGTCGAGCATATCGAAAGTGCCAAAGATCGCCGCGCGGCGTGGCAAGACGTCGCATGGGCGCTGCTCAATTCCAAAGAGTTCTTGCTGCGACGTTAATCTGCCGGGTTTGAGTTGCACGAGGTTAAGCCGATGAACTTTCGCGACGCCTGCCCGGAGTTTCGCGCTTCGCGATTGTTGCGCCGCGATGCGCTGAAGATCGGTGGCGCAGGCCTGTTGGGGCTCACGACGTCGAAACTTCTTGCGGCCGAAGATGCCGCCAAGCAAGCGGCGGCCGAGAAAGCGGTCAGAAAGATCGCACCGAAGGCCAAGAGCGTCGTGTTCCTGTTTCAATTCGGCGGGCCGAGCCAGTTTGAAACGTTTGATATGAAGCCTGAAGCCCCGGAAGGCATCAGAGGGCAGTTCGGCAACATCGAAACGAGCGTGCCGGGCGTGCGTATCTGCGAGCATCTGCCGCGGATGGCGCCGATCATGGACAAGGTGACGCTCGTCCGCAGTTGCCGGCACACGATGCGCAATCACAACTCGGCGGCGTACTATGCTCTCAGCGGCCACGCTCCTCCGGTCGACGACATTCGACTGCGCGATTCGCTCGAACTCTTCCCGGCCTATGGTAGCGTCGTCTCGCGCCTTGCACCAAACGATGGCGCGATCCCGACCTTCGTTGCTCACCCTTACGTTTGCCGCGACGGTTCCGTGTCGCCGGGTCAACACGCCAGCTTTCTCGGCAAAGCGTATGACCCGCTGTTGGTGACGACCGATCCGAACTCGCCCGATTTCAAACTTCCTGAGCTGCGGTTGCCGGCCGGCGTGTCGCACGAGCAAATGGCCGATCGTCGGGCCTTGCAACAACTCGTCGACAAGCAGACCCGACTGTTGGAAATTTCGGCCCGGGCCCGAGGGTTGGACGAATACTACGATCGGGCCTTGGGCATGTTGGCCTCGCCACGGGT
>JAFLCO010000270.1 GCA_017303535.1 Planctomycetota bacterium | reverse complement strand
CGCCAGCCCCGAGACGACCGCCAGCTTCCGGGTGCGCGCCTCGGCGCAGGCGGCCAGGACGGCCCGGACGCCGGGGGCGTCGACGGCCACCGGCTTCTCGACGAACGAATGCAGCCCGGCTTTGACGGCGTACTCCATGTGGTCGGGCCGGAAGTGCGGCGGTGCGGCCAGCAGCACGACGTCGATGCCCGAGTCGCAGACCTTCTTGTAGTTGTCGAAGCCGACGAACTGACGCTCCGCGGGCACATCGACCCGATCGGCTTCGCTGCTCTTCTTGAGGTTGGCCAAGCTCGATTGGAGGGCGTCGGGGAAAACGTCGCCAAGTGCCACGAGCTTGACGTTCTTATCGGCCTTCAAGGCTTGCAAAGCCGCGCCGGTTCCGCGCCCGCCGCAACCGACGAGACCGACCTTCAGCACGTCGCTGCCGGCCGCATGAGCGCTCCGCGCGATACTTAGCGACCCGGCGACGGCCCCGGCTGCGACAAGGCCGGTGGTCTTGATGAACTCCCGGCGCGAAGCATCGGCGGCGGTGCCGGAAGTGGAAACGTCGAGGCGGTCGGGAGTGCTCATCGCAAACCTTTCTGCGGAAGTGAGACGGAGGCGAGAGAGATTCTAGGCGGGAGTGCCGACGGCTTGCGAGGGTGGAACGAAGCGAAGCTGGCCGGCAGGTGGATTCACATTTTCGTCGATCTGTCGTCAAAAGTCAAAGACTGACATCATTGGGAATTCCGCTATCTAACGCCCACCTTCGGCAAATCGAAATCCTGGTTGCCGACGTCATAGCGGATTGAGGCATTCCCTATCCGAATCAAAGCTTCGGGGGCTCCAGGCGCGTACGCTATTTCGGGGTTGGTCACACCAATTTCCGCTACCGACCCGATAAGCACGGTGCTTCGTCGACCGTTGGACCAAAACCGCTGCTCAATTGCGTTCGCATAAAGATAACTGCCTTCAACTTCCTCTATCGAGAGGTGAATTGATCTCCCTCCAGCGTCAATCGTTGCCGATACGATAACCGCTGAACTATCGAAGACTAAGTAATTAGATGCGATTCGCTCAACGATCAGTAGCACCAGTAGAACAAAAATGACGATGGAAGCGCGTCTCATCACTGTCCCCTAAGGCGACTACCGAATCTTCGCGTCCGGCAGGACCTGTTTCACCCCTTCATCCAGCGGCATCTTGTCGTCGGTTAGTCCTGACGCGGCAATGAGCCGCGCCAACTCCGCCTGCAGTTCGGCAAGCGTGCTCTTGCGCGCCGGGTCGTCGATGAGGTTCTTGTTCTCTTCGGGATCGGCGGCCAAGTCGTAAAGCTCGGCCTTGTGCCGGTCGGGCCGGCCGTCGCCGTGAGGGTAGTGCATGTACTTCCAACGTTCGGTCCGCAGGCCGCGGACGTTCGGCGTGTACGGAAACTGCTTCTCGTAGTTGTATTCGTAGAACCACGCGTTGCGCCAGGCGGGATCCGTCCCGTCGCGCACGAGGCGGACCCACGAGCGGCCGTCGGACTTCGGCAATGCCGCCGCGCCGGCAAGTTCGAGCATGCTGTTAGCGACGTCGAGCGTGAGGACTTGACGCTCGCACACTTGCGGCTTATCCGTCGGCGTCAGGCCGGGATAGCGGACGATCAGCGGAATGCGAATGCTCGCTTCGTGCATCGTGCGTTTGTCGACCATACCGTGCTCGCCGGCCAGCAAACCGTTGTCCCCCATGAAGACGAAAATCGTTTCGTCGAGTTTGCCACTTTCTTTGAGCTGGGCGACCAAGCGACCGACGGAATCGTCGACGCTTTGCACCGTTCCCCAATAGGCCCTTTGCATGGCGGCGAAATCTTTCACGGCCGCGGGACTATCGTCGGGGAATTTCTTGCGCCACTCAAACAGCGGGCCATAAATACCGTGCCACGTGTAGAGCCGATCCTTGATCCAGGTCGGCTTGTCGTCAAGTTGGAACGCCGACTTCGGGTACTCGATCCGCACATCGTCGAACGTGTGCTCATACTTCGGCTCGGGCGTGTAGAAACTGTGCGGCGCTTTCTGGCCGACGAACATCAGAAACGGCTTCGTGCGGGGCCGCTTCATCCACTGCAGAGCCAAGTCTGTGACGACGGTGGTGTAGTAGCCGGGCACGACGCGGCGCTCGCCGTCGACGTTGAACTCCGTGTCGAAGTATTTGCCTTGCCCTTTGTGAGTGACGAAGTAGTCGAACCCGGGCCGCTTTTCGTCGTTGTCTTCTCCCATGTGCCATTTGCCGAGGTAGGCCGTTTCGTAGCCCGCGACGTGCAAGAGTTTGGGAAACGTCGGAAGCTCGGCAGGCAACTCGGTGAAGTTGTCACGCACGCCGTGGTTGTGTGCGTAAAGGCCGGTGAGAATCGAGGCCCGACTCGGCGAGCAGAGCGACGTCGTGCAGAACGCATTCGCAAACCGCACCCCTTCGGCCGCGAGACGATCGATGTTCGGCGTCTTCAAATACGGATGCCCGGCACAGCCGAGCGTGTCCCAACGCAAGTCGTCGCAGAGTACGAACACGATATTCGGCTGCTTGGCTTCCGCGGCGTCGGCCATGCGAACGAGCGAAAACAGCGCGAGGGCGAAGACGTAGACGATGCGGAGCATGGAAAACTCACGGAAAGAATCGCACGGGGCGCGGAGCGACGTTATTCTGTTTGCAGAGTTACGCTTGTTCAATAGCCCCGCGTGAATACGCGGGGTGCCGCGGGTATGCACCCGCGGCTATTGAACGGATGACGATCTTTTGCAGACACGACAGTTTTTCGGAGTCGACGATATGAATACAGACGATACGAACAACTCCGCCGCCGGCGTGAATCGTCGCCGCCTGCTGCAATCGGCGGCCGTCGGTGCGGCGACGTATGGCGCCCTGGCGTCGTTGCGGAAGTCGAGCGGGGCCGAAGCCGCCGGCGAGTACAAAATTAAGAACGGCCGCATTCGCCAATCGATCGTGCCGTGGTGTTTCAAGCCGCTGACGGTGCCGCAGCTCGCCGAGATCGCCAAGGCCCAGGGTTACGAATCGATCGAACTCGTGCCGGCCGAGCATTGGTCGATGATCAAAGAGCAAGGGCTGAAGATCGCCATCGGCAGCAGCCACGGATTTGCTCGCGGATTCGCCCAGCCGGCCGAGTATGAGCCCTGCCTAAAAATCCTGCGCGATCAGCTCGATAAGGCCGCGGCCTTCGGCGTGCCGAGTATCATCACGTTCTCCGGTTTTCGTCGCGGGCTCACCACGGAAGACGCCGTCAAAAACATGGTCGCCGGGCTGAAGCAGATCGTCGGCCATGCCGAACAAAATCAGGTCACGCTCTGCCTGGAGATGCTCAACTCACGCGTTGCCGTCGAGATGAAGGGGCATCCCGATTACTTCTGTGACGACATGGACCTGACGATCGACATCATCAAGCAGGTCGGCTCGCCGCGATTGAAGGTGCTCTTCGACATTTATCACGTGCAAATCATGCAGGGGGACGTGATCACGCGCATTCGGCAGTATCACGAATACGTCGGCCATTACCACACGGCCGGCAACCCGGGCCGGAACGAAATCGGCGACACGCAGGAGATTAACTACCCGGGCATCATGAAGGTGATCGCGGAGACGAAGTACGACGGCTTCGTCGGCCAGGAGTTTATTCCGGTGCGCAACCCCCGCGAGTCGCTCGCGGAAGCGGCTCGGCTGTGCGACGTGTGAGGCGTCAATAAGCCGAAAGGATGGGAATGCGCACTATGAAATTGGTTCCATGGCTAGTCATTTTAGTAGTGGGATGCAGTCCAGCGGACCGCCCTGGTTGGACGGATGACGACAAGCAAAACATGAAGCACTATTACCGTGCAAAGCATCACAATACTGAGGCGGCAAAGGTCATTAATAAGCCGGGGCTTTTAATATCCCGCGAAGACGGACTCTACATACGCGAGCAACAAAGACTTGCAATTTCAGAAGCGAAATTGGTAAAAGACGAGGTGCTTGCTAAGGCCCACCCAGATCTCCCCAAGCACTGGCGAGAAGAATTTCAGCGCGGCCTTGAGTTAGAAGTCGACGGTGGATCGATCACCGGACAACTACTTATAGGAACATTCGTCGATTGGGCTAATCGCGAGCGAAGTAACTTCCGCGTACCAAAAGGCATTAGCTCGGAAATAGATAATGATGGGACGTCAATTACGAATCGCTCAAAGAATTAGGCGATTTGCACACGAATATGCTGCGTTTCGTGGGACGCACAAAGTAAGCGGTGCGCCGTTGCGCGCGGCTTCGCCGTGGATCAAGATCGGACAAAACCAAATGATCGATGCGTATCTCGTGTCACATCCAAAAGACCGACGAAATGCAATTCGAGCGAAACTGAGGAACTTCCTACAAGCAGAGTATTTCGTGGACGCAGCATTGTGGAGTTGAGAATCTCATTAGCGAGGCGATCGAGTTTCCGCCGGAGCGGTAGCCGTAGCACCTACTTCCGCAGCGTGTTCGCTCGGCGCGAGTTCCCCGCGGCGTCGGCGCTTTGTGTGGCCGTGCCGATCGGGCGGGGCGTCGGCGTTACGAGGTTTGTCGGAGCCCGACCGCCGGTTTGCAGGTAGGCGAACAAGTCCGCGACGTCTTGCAGTTGCAGCGTGTTGAGCAAGCCTTCTGGCATCGCCGATTTCTTCGTCGGCGATTGCGACTCGACGTCCTTGATCGCGAGCACCGTCTTTTCGCCGTTAGCCTGGAGGACGACGATCGAATCGGCTCCGGCCGGGGCGACGATGCCTGAAAGCGTCTTGCCGTCGACGGTCGTCACCACCTTGCCCGCGTACTGATCGCTGACGACCTGCGATGGGAACAAGATCGATTCGAGAATCTCCTTGCGGGTGAAGCGCTGGGCGACGGTCGAAAGGTCCGGCCCGATCGCTTCTCCCTTATTGCCGAATCGGTGGCACTTCACACAGTTGGTCTTTTCGAATACCAGGGCACCACGTGCGGCGTCACCTTTCGTGCTCGATTCGCCGAGATAAGCGTGGAGTTCATCGAGCCCGTAACGCGACGTCGTTTCCGACTTCGGCAAGGCGGCGGCCGGCAAGGTCGGATGAGTCGCGGCGAACCACTGTTGATAGCCTGCAAGCTTTTGCGCGAAGGGCGCCGAGTTGGTCGCGAAGGTCTGGCCGGTCCATTTATCCAACAGCGGCAGCGCCGCGCCGGACGCTTCTTCACCGAGTCGGGCCGTGCAAATGATCGCCTGCCGTACGGCTTCCGGCGAATCCGGCTTGCGGTCGACCTTGGCGAGTTGCAGCATGACTTCCTGGGCGGCCATTCCTTCGACGATCGCCAGCGAACGCAAGAGCAGCGGGTAGTTATCTCCGTCGGCCTGTTGAGCCAGGCCCATCGCCAGCTCGCCGCGACGCTCCGGTTGCTTTTCGAAGCAGTCGCGGAGGTAGGCCATGGCCACGGGATCTTTGCTTTCGCCCATCACGGCGATGATCGCCGTTTGCAACGAGCGGGCATCGGGCGACGGGTTCTCCGGCAAACGCTTGTCGAGTTCGACGAGCATCTTCACCACGTCCGGCTCAACCGTTTCCAAGCCTGCCAACAGCGCGTAGGCGTTGTTCGGTTGAATAACGCCGTACGAGAGCACAATCAGCCGTTCGCGGGGCGTGAGGTTCTTGCAGAATTCTTTGGAAACGTTGTTGAAGTACCCCTTGAGGCTGTAGCCTCCTTCGAACTTCCGGCCTTGCTCATAGAAGCCGAGCACAACCAGTTTCTGTTCAGGCGTCCACCCGCTCGTAATGAACCGGGCGTACATCGCGGCGTGAATCTTGTCGACTTGTGGAGCATCGCTCTTCAGATACTCGACCAGCCGGGGAATGATACTTTCGGCGTTCATGTAGGCGAGCAGCCGGAGTAACTCGCGGTTCATGCGAAACTCGCCGGCCGGGTATTCTTCGGCCAACTGCGTGCGCAGCGCCGCCACTTCGTCGCCTTTAATACCTGAGCGCTCGAGCGCAACTTGGAACGTGCGCAAGAGGTCGATGAAGTCCGGATCGCTGAGCTGGCCCTTCAAAGCGCGACTACCGCGAGCCATGACGGCCATGGCCGTATCACGATCGGGAGACACGCGCATCAGCGCCAACGAACCCAGCACGAAGACACGATTCTCGCGGGCTTCGAGAACCAACCGCTTCCACTTCTCGACCGGAATCTGCTCAAGCACCAAGCGTGCCGAGAAGGCGACGGCCCGATCCGTGTCGGCCAAGAGCGGCAGCAGCGGTTCGGGGGGCGGCAAGAAGGCGCCGCGGACCAAACTTTCACAGGCTTGGCGGCGCACGCTCGGGTCGGGATCACGCAGACAGAGCATCAGCGCACCGCCGCCGGTCGGTTCGGCGTGGATGCCGAGCAGGTACGCGGCCTTGCGACGGACGGCCGGTTGCTCGTCGCGCACCAATTTGATGAGGTACTGCACCGACGGGAACGGCCCGTAAAGTTGCAGCAGGTCGAGAGCCCGCACGCGGTCCTCGGCTTTGTTGGTCGGGTTCGCGGCCACGGCTTGCAACTGCGAATCCCAAACGGCCTTCACCGTCTCTTGCAGCATCGCCACGTTTTGGCGGGCCCACGACGATTGAAGCTGCGGCTGGCGAACCGCCAGCGCGACGCCGGTAAGTTTCGGTTGCGGCGGTTGTACGCCGGTGTAGACCACGCGATAGACGCCCCCTTCGGTACCGCGTCCGCCCGTGGTGAAGTACAGCCAGCCGTCGGGGCCGACGGCGATATCGGTCACGGCCAACGGTCGGCCGCGCACAAACACTTCGCCGTCGCTCGTGTAACCGCTGCCCGAAGGCCGCGGCTTGAACGCGATGATTTCCCCTTGCGACCAATCGCAGGCGAACATCGCGTTGTGGTAGAGCGTCGGGTACTTGTTGTGGTTGTAAAACTCGATGCCGGTCGGCGAACCGCGCCCCGCCGTCGCGGCCGGCGGGACCGTATCGGCATGGTAGTCGGGCCAAGTCGACCAACCGCTGCGCCAGCCGTGTTCGCTGCCGGCATAAACATGGTCGAGCCGCGTCGGGCGGTACCAGGGCAACCCTTCGTCCCACTCCATGTCGGAGTCGAACGTGAACATTTCCCCTTCGCGATTGAAGGCGATGTCGTAAGCGTTGCGGAAGCCGCCGGAGAACAGGTTTATGGCGTTGCCTTCCGCGTCGAGGCGAATGACCGTGCCGCCCGGCGCCTTCACGCCGACGGCGTGCCCACCCGGATCTTCGAACTTCGGCGTGACCAGATCCCCTTCGTAATAGTTGCGATACGGATTGCCGCGCGGCGCGATGTTCTTCGCTTGCGAGTGGTTGCCGATCATACAGTAGATCAAACCATCGGGACCGAGCGCGAGCCCGTGCGGGCCATGCTCGCCGAACTTGCCGTCGAACTGCACGATCGCCTTCACCTTGTCGGCCTTGCCGTCTTGGTTCTCGTCGGAAGTCTTGTAGAGCGCGCCCCCTTCAGGGCCGACGCCGACGGCATACACGTTGCCGTTGAGCGCGAGCAAACCTTGGCAACTCGTGACCTCGGTGCAATATTCGGTGACCTTGTCCGGCACGCCGTCTTTGTTGGAATCGACGATCAGCAGGATCGGCCCTTGCTCGCGGGCCGCGAGGATTTCACCCCATTCATTGAACGTGAGCGTTAGCAGCGAACCGGTCGCCGCCGGCGGCACGACGCGTTCGATGCGGAAGTCTTTCGTCACAGTGAAGCGGCGCGTCGACGAACCGTCGTCGGCCGTGACGAAATCGAGCCACGGCTTGGCGACGCCCAACTCGCCGAAGCTCCGGGCCTTCAGCCATTTGGAATCGTCCCCTTTATTCTTCTCCCAGCCGATCGCCTCGACAGTCGTCGTCAGCCACGTTTCGTCGGTGCTGTAGCCGACTTCCGCTCCGCCTTTGCGCTTCACGATCACGCGAGCCGTCAGGCCGGCCGTTTCGCCGTCGGTGTTCTCGGCCTTCACGGCAACAAGGTTCTTGCCGTCGATCAGAAACGGCATGATGTCGAACGTCTGCATCTTGCGCCAGTCTTTGCCGTCGCCGACGTGGCGTCCGTTGACGTACACCTCGTATTTGTCGTCGCAAGTGATCTGCAAGAACGCGAGTTCCGGCAATGAGCTTGGGAACCATTTGCGGAAGAGCACGGTACCCTTCGGTACCGGACCTTCGGCTTGCGTGGGGGACCAAATCCACTGGGCTTCGCCGAGCGACGCTTCGACCGGAGTCTCAGCGGCAGGCGCGGCCGTGGTCTTCAATTCTTCTTCAGCCGCTACAAGTTGTATCGTCGCGGGATGCTTCGTCTGGCCGTCGTCGATCGGCTCTTCAAACGTCGCAAAGCTCGCGCGATTGTCGTCGTGCTGAGGCGCGACGATGCGACCGGGCGCCACGGTCGGGCCGGCCGTATCGATCGGCTCGTCACCCAGCGTCGGCACCGCCGGCGCTAGCGCTGCGGCGAGTGCGAGCGACGTCGTGAGAAAAGAGCGGCGTAGCGCGGATAAACGAAGCATGACGTGCATAGCGATTCCTGCGGCGCACAACAAAGTGGCGGAGGGGCGAAGCGACGGAGGGGCTCTCCGAAAAGCGGGCGGGAGAATACCACCGAAGCGGAAATTGGAGCAACATGAGTGCGCCGGCCCGCACGAGGCACAGATGCGGCGCCGCTTACGAGTCTCTGGCGCGCGGAGAACGACATTCGCTCAAGGCCCCGCCGGTCCGTTGCCTTGACCCACCCAACCCGCCGGCTTAGCATTCGGTTGCCGGATGCCGGCAGGGGGCAATTTCACGCAACTTCCCGCCTATTAAAGGTGCTAACGG
>JAFLCO010000027.1 GCA_017303535.1 Planctomycetota bacterium | reverse complement strand
CCGGGCAGCACGGCCGGCGGGTACGGTGCCATGGCCTCGGCCGCACCGACTGGTGGCGCGGCTCCCGCGACGGCTCGCTACGGCACCCCGGCCACGATGCCGGGCGCCGCTCCGCAAGCCCCGACGTCGGTCTACCCGTCGACCACGACCACGGCTCCGGCCGGCGGTTACTACCCGACGGCCGGCGGCTACCCGGCGACGACGACTCGCTAGTTAACGACGCGCTCACCGGCGCGATCGGTCACAACAGCTTTCTCTCCCATGTCGACCCACGGTTCGCAAGAGCCGTGGGTCGCCGTGTTATAAGGCGATGAACGCTAGAAGTTTGCTACTACAGTGGATCGTGCCGCCTTTCTACTATTCGGATAAGGTGTTCGCGACCCGTGGCAACAGCCGCGTCGAGGACAACTTGCGGGCACTCCGGCAGCTGGATGATATCGGCCATTATTGAGCCGCCCATCTGCCGGTCCGGATCGACCTCGCCTAACTCAAACAGGGCTGAGGCTACTTCAGCAGTGAGCGGGCGGTGTGCGACGAGGAATTCGCTGAACGCCCGATATCGGTAGTGCTCCGCGTTGGTATCGTGACCTCTGTCCCACTCTGCTTGATGCCGGGCAAGTATGTCAGCGTTCACGACACCCAGCGCGAACCACGCCCGAGTAAAGCCGAGAGTCTGTGCAAAAGGGGATTGCTCCAACAAACGTACATCCTCGACCGAATTTTGTTTATCCCGACGAAGCGCGTTGATATTCGAACGTGAGCGTGGGGTTGTCAATCTTTCCGAACGCCGCAGCCACTTGCGCTTTCTAGCTTCGCGAATTTACATCGACTATTGCCCGGCGCAAAAGGTCACACCAGCCGGCCGTAGTAGATTTCCGTGTCGTAGTCGAAGCGAACTTGCCCGTTGATCGCGTGCTCGTCAAACAGAGTTCGCAGCGCGGCGAGCATCGGTTCGTGGCGCGGGTCGCCGGCCGCCGGAGCGTACGACGACGACAACAGCCGGCCTTTCAGCCCGGCGTAATCGAAGGTTTGGAAGTTGGGCACGACCGCGCGCGTGCATTGGCCCGGCGCGTAGAATCGGGCCACGGCGTCGGCGTCGATGTTCTGATGGTTCACGGCCGTGTAGTCGGTCGCGAAGTCTTTGAGCAGCGCTTCGTAACCGCAGAGCAGCGGCGTGGTGTCGGTGTGCCGCGAATTCCAGAGCAGCACGACATGCCCGGCCGGCCGCAAGATGCGCAGAAATTCGGCGCGGCAGCGCGTGCGGTCGAACCAGTGAAAGGCCTGCGCCGCCGCGACGACGTCGACCGATGCGCCGGCGAGCGTCGTCGCTTCGGCCGTGCCGCGAACGCTGCGAAATCCCGCGCGGTCGCCGAGCAGTTCTTCCGCAGCGGCGCGCATCGGGTCGTTCGGTTCGACGGCGTACACCTCGCAGCCGGCGTCGAGAAACAGCGCGGCCGAGATGCCGGTACCGCTGCCGACGTCGGCGACGACGCTTGCCGACGATAGCCCGATGGCGTTGCGAAAGACGTCGAGCACCCCCTGCGGATAGCCGGGCCGATAGCGCACGTAGTCGGCCACGCGATTCGAGAAACGCTCGGTGGAGGCGAAGTTGTTCATGGTCGGGCCATTGTAACAGGCACACTCCGTGCACCTCTTCAATTAGATTCTTAACTATCGCGGCACGAGTCCTTCGCGGACAGCGAACTTCGCCAGGTCGATCATCCGATGAATCTTCAGCTTCTTCATGATCTTCGCTTTGTGGTTGTCGACCGTGCTGGAGCTGATCTTCAACAGCTCGCCGCAGATCCGCGCGGTGTGCCCTTGCGCGAGGCAGACGAGCACTTCGGTCTCACGGACCGTCAGCAAGTGCAGCCCCGGCGCGTCGTCGCTGGTCGAGAGTTGCCAGCCGAACGGGGTGCTGACCAAGCGCTCCAAGGCTTTCGGCGAGAAGTGCTGCTCGCCGCGACCCACGGCCCTCACGATGTCGTACAGCGATTGGAAGGAATCCCCCTTCGTCGCATAGCCGTGAACGCCCAGGCGCAGCACGCGGCGTAGATGAACGTCGCGTACGACGTCGTCGAGCACGACGAGCCGAATGTCCGCAAATGTCTTTTGCAGAGTACCAATGCCGTTCCACGAATCGACGACCCCGTGACAGACGTCGACCAGCGCGATGTTCGCGGTTCGCCCCGCCGCGGCCTCGATGGCTTCACCGGCCGTGGCGCCGGCGGCGACTAGGTCGACATGGGGCGACTTCTGAAACAGGTGGACCAGCCCCTCGCGGACCAATTCTTCATCGTCGACGACCAGGAGTTGCAGCGGCAAGCTGAACGGGAGCGGCATTTCCATCGCGGGGCTCTTGGGCTAGGGTGACGGGTAACAAGCGAAACCATAGCCGGCGGGGGTGACAGACGTATGTCAGCCCTAGGTGAACCGGGGGCCGGAATTTCCATCCCCCTGAAACCTCATGCCGGCATCTCCCTAAGTGCCGTTCCGCTACAAAACCGCTCAAAAAATTGCCGAACGAGGCCGCTTGGTGACTGAAAACAACCACGACGACGTTCGGCTGCTGCTCGACGACGGGCCCCTGTTCGCCGTTTGGAAACCGGCCGGCCTCGCAACCCAGGCCCCCGCCGAATTCCCCAGCCTGGAAGCTCGGATGAAAGACTGGCTGCGGGCTCGCGAGCAAAAAGAAGGCAACGTCTATCTCGGCGTGCCGCAGCGGCTCGACCGCCCGGTCTCCGGCGTGATTCTTTTCACTCGGCACGTACGCGCGGCGCGGAAAGTGTCCGACCAGTTCGAGCGTCGCCAAGTGCGCAAGACGTATTGGGCGTGCGTCGAGGGAATCGTGTCGCCCGCCGAAGGGACCTGGACCGATCGGCTCAAGAAGATTTACGGCAAGCCGCGCACGGAAGTCGTCGGGCCCGATGATCCCGACGGCCGTGAAGCGGTGCTCAACTACCACACGCTCGGTACGTGGCAAAAGATCGATGACGCGACGACCTCAGGCCCGCGCGAGGGTTCCTGGCTGGAGATCGATCTCGAAACCGGACGGACGCACCAGATTCGCATTCAGGCCGCTTCGCGCGGGCACGCGATCGTCGGCGACGCCTTCTACGGCGCTTCCTCAACGTTCGGCGATCCCGGACTGGAAGAACGCGAACGTCCGATCGCGCTACATGCCCGACGCATCAAACTCCGCCACCCGATGACCGGCACCCCGCTGGACATCACGGCCCCGTTGCCGGAAACCTGGCGCGAACTCGGCTTGCCGCTCGCCGACGAAGATTTCTTGGCGACGACCTGACCTTGCGCATTTGCTTGCGTATTTGTCAGCCGCCCTCCGCGAGCCGACGTCGCTCCAAAGGCATAGACTATACGAGTGCCTCGTCCGTCGCTCGCATCCTCGGAGGTAGATCGATGAAACGTTTCTTATTGCTCACTGCCGCGGGAATAATCGCCGGCTCTTTCATGGCGCCGCCCGCCGAAGCGGCCCGCTTGGCCCTCCGCTCGCGCGGAGGCAATCGGCCGACGCCGCATTACTTGTTGCAGAAGAACGACCCGCGCCGTTTCAACGGCCCCAACTACTTTGTACACCCGCCGTTCAAAAAATGACGAGTGAGGCGGGAACGTAGGACGTCGGAAACAAAAAAGGCCGCCGCGCAACTGCATGCGCGGCGGCCCTTGGCTTATCAGAATCGACGAGCCGAAGTCGGCGAATTTAGAGCGGCGACGAGTTACTCTTCGTCGTCCTCTTCTTCCTCTTCTTCATCATCGTCGAGATCGTCGTCGTCTTCTTCGTCATCGTCCCAGTCTTCATCCTCTTCTTCGTCGTCGTCCTCGTCTTCATCTTCATCGTCGACTTCTTCCCAGTCGTCGTCGAAGTCTTCGTCTTCGAACTCTTCATCCTCTTCTTCTTCGTCGTCGTCCTCATCATCGTCGTCGTCTTCGTCTTCTTCCTCTTCGAAGTCGTCGTCATCGTCGTCTTCGGCGCGGACGTCATCAGCCAATCCGCGGCGACGACGCTTGAGGTCTTCTTCCTGTTCCATTTCGTTTTCGAAAACGATGCTCACTGCAGACTCCTCTTGCGTAGCGGTACTTAAATCCTGTTGTTCGTTCTCGGACCCCGTCGCGACCGTGTCAGGGCCGTCGCGGCGGGCTCGCAATTCTGCGGCGCGCGGCAACTCGTCGAGGTGCCGCAGGCCGAAGAACCGCAAGAAGCGCTTCGTCGTCCCGTACAAGTAAGGCCGGCCCAGCTCCTCGCTGCGACCGACGATCTTCACCAAATTCCTCTCCAGCAACTGCCGCAGCATCTCGTCGCACTGCACGCCCCGAATGCCTTCGATCTCGGCACGCGTGACGGGCTGACGATAAGCCGCAACCGCTAAGGTTTCCAAGGCGGAAGTGGAGAGCCGAGCCTCGACGTGGGTACGCACGAGCCTCCGCAACCAGCCGGAGAACTTTCGCCGCGTCAGCAGCTGAAAGCCCCCGGCCGCCTCTTCCGCTCGGAACGCCGTTCCTTGGCGGTCGTAGAATTCGTTCAATCGGCGGATTAATGTACGCGCTTCAGTACCATCCGCCAAGTTTGCCAACTGACTTATTTTTCGAGTATTCAGGGGCTCGTCCGAGAGCAACAACACCGCCTCGACGCGAGCCATCCGTGCGTCACGGACAAATTGTCCGCGCGACGCCGCCTTCCCCTTCTTTGTAGCCGTCTCTCGATAGGGGGGGCGCAAGACCATCGGCAGCCGGCCTGCCGACGATCGGCCGTCGGCCGACGGCAAATTCGAGCGCTCTCTCAGACTGCGCGCGCCGGCACCGGGCAAACCGGTCGATCGCGTCGTTGGCCTAAGGCCGCGCATCATTCGCTACTCGGGGCGTTTCGACGCCGCCGTCCCTTGAAAAGCGTCCCTTACATCGGTCGGCGCCTTCAGGCGACAAGAGCCGACTTGCGGGCCATTTTGGGGCTGCCGGCGATTCCGGCAAGAGCAAAACCGCCGGACAGCATGTACGAAATATCGTCACATCCCGCTGTCGGGCAACGACTTACAGCCGATTTCAAATACCTGTGGCGTGGGGTGGCTGGGTCTGAGCTGAAGGCGAAGGCCCAGTAACTGGGGCACCGCTGCGCTATGCCCCAGCCACCCGAACGGTTCGATCCTACGGCATCCGGCCCGACTTCCACGCTTCGACGTCGCTCAGCACAGCCTGCATCGTTCGCAACGCGTCACTGTCGGTCGCTTCAAACTTTCGCGTATAGGCCGCGTTGTGCCCGGCGGCCATCTGGCATTGAAACCGGTAGAACTGGCCGTCCGTGCCCCAAGTCTCAAGAGCGTAATGAGTTGCGCCGAGAGCCCGAAGCCGTTGTTGAATCTGGGTAAACTGTTCCGTCCCTCCCTGCCCTGCGTGGCCGGAATTGGCAGATACGGACGATGTTGCTCGGTCGGAAGTCGAATCAGGGCCAAGCGATGCTCCGCCGGCCAATTGTCCGACGGGCTGTCCGTGAACATCGATGTTCGCGGAAGCTGGTTGAACGTGGGGGTCGTGCCCCTCGGCCGATGCCAAAGAGCCGCCTGCCGGGACGACGTCCGCCGCAGCGGCAGTCTGATGAAACAAGCCCTGTCTTCGCGGCTCGGCGGCCGTTTGCGGCGCTGCGGCCGGCGTAGGCTCCGGCCTGGCGGCGGCCAGGGCTTCGTTCCTCTTCGGACTCGTGGCGGCGCCCGGCGTTTTAACGCCCAAAACCGCAGCGGCCGGCAAGATCAACATCGCCGCGACGACGACGGTGGTCCGAAGTCGAACATTCTGCGGCTCGGTATGCGTGACGACTTCCGTCGAGGTCTCATCCATGAGCAAAAGTCCGTATTCTCGCGGCGGCGGATTTCAAGCGATTCGGCGGGCCGCGGAGAATAGCAGCGGCGACAAAAAGGTCGCAATGTCAGTCGCCGCGCAGCGATAGCCCTAGCGCTTGCACCCAGTGCTCGCCTAAGTGTGCTCCTCCAGCGATAATGCGAGCTTCTTCAATCTCCGCCTCGCTACGATTGCCGGCATGACCCGCGTTTATCTTGATCACGCCGCTACGACGCCGCTGCTGCCGGAAGTGGCCGCGGCGATGGACCGCGTGAACCGCGAGGCTTGCGGCAATACGGCCAGCCAGCATGGTTTCGGCCGGGCGATGCGCCGGACCGTCGAAGAGGCGCGGGAACGCATCGGCGAAATCCTCGGGCTCGATCAATCGTCAATCCACGCCGATCGCGTGATTTTCACCAGCGGCGGCACCGAGGCCAACAACTGGGCCGTCCGTTGCCTCGGCCGCAAAGTCGGGGAAGCACCGACTTCTGCGAGACTGCTCGTTTCCGCAGTCGAGCATCCTTCCGTTCAAGGTCCGGCCGATTACTGCGCCGTGGAAGGAGAAGTCGTCGAGCGCGTGGCGGTCGAGCGGTCGGGCATCGTGTCGGCTGCGGCGCTGGCCGAGCGATTGGAGCAGCCCGCGCGCATGGTCTCCATCGGCTTGGCGAACAGCGAAACCGGCATCCTGCAACCCATTGCGATGCTGGCCGACGTGTGTCGGGCTCGCGGCGTGCCGATGCACACCGATGCGGTGCAGGCCGTGGGAAAGATCGACGTCGACTTTCGCCAACTCGGCGTCGATGCGATGACGGTCGCCGCGCACAAGTTCGGCGGACCGCTGGGGATCGGAGCTTTGATCGTGCGTAGCGGCGCGACGGTCGCCCCCCTGCTCTTCGGCGGCTTTCAACAAGACGCGCTGCGGCCCGGCACGGAGTCGCCCGCGCTGGTCATGGGCATGCGTACGGCCCTGGACATTTGGCAGCGTGAACGAGCGCTACGTACGGCCCGCCTGGCGGCGCTGCGCGATGAACTTCAAAAACTTCTCACGGCGGCGCACCCGGAATTCGTCGTTCACGGCGCGGAGGTGCCGCGGCTGCCGCAAACACTAAACATCGCCATGGTCGGCACCGATCGGCAGGCGTTGTTTTTAGCGCTCGACCAGGCCGGCGTGGCCTGTTCGACCGGTTCGGCTTGTGCCAGCGGTTCGAGCGAACCGTCGCCGACGTTGCGCGCGATGGGCTGCTCGGAAGCGGAGTTGGCAAGCTCGCTGAGGTTCAGCGTCGGGCTCACGACCGACCGCGCCGAGATCGCCTTTGCCGCCGAGCGCATCCTAGGTGTTTTCAACGGCTTGCGACGCACGTCCGACGGGTGATTTTTCGCGTTGAATTACGGCCTCTGCCGTCGCTTGTCGGCGTCAAATCCGGTATATTCAGCGGTTCGCGAAAGGGGCCGTTTTGCGGCCTCGTTTTCGCCTCGCGCCCCACGCCGGACGGATCGACGTGTTCGAACTCTCGCAACCCGATTTCTCGCGCGAACTTTCGCAGCCGATCGGCGAAGCGATGCGCGCGATTGTGAGTGTCGGCGAGGAACGTGACATGGAAGTTTCGTTGCCGGAAGCAGAGTTGCCGGAAGCTTGGCGGCGGTTCGTCGCGGGCGAAGAGAATCGACTGGCCTTCGCCGGCGTGCAACAGTTCGTCGCCGACGCGCAATTTGGCAATGAAGTACGGTGCGATGCGGCCCAACCGGCCGGCGGCGTGCTCGTACTCTACGGCGTGAGCGGTACCGGCAAGACGCATCTTGTCGAAGGCCTGCTCGAAGCATGGTCCACGCGTTTGGCCGGCGACGTGATCGTGACGCTCGACGGCAGTGAGTTTGCCCGCCGCTATGCCGAGGCCGTGGAGCGCGACGACGTCGAAACCTTTCGACGGCACGTTCGCGGCGCCGATCTGCTGGTGCTCGAAGACGCCGGCCGTTTGGCGACGAAGCCGCCGGCCCAATGGGAACTCCTGCACGCGCTCGACGTGCTCGCACAGCGCGGCGCGTCGGTCGTGGTCACGCTCGATGCCGCGCCGCAAACGTTTGAGACTTTGCTCCCGGCGCTGGTCGGCCGCTTCGCCGAAGGCGCCGTGTTCGGGCTCGTGCCGCCGTCGTCGTCGTCGCGATTGACGATTCTGGCGGAACTCGCGCGAGAGCGCGGTCTGCAATTGGAACCGAAGGCGCTAGAACTCTTGGCCGCCGATCGCGAGACGACCGTCCGCGAGCTGCGCGGAACCGTCGTGTCGCTGGAAGCGGAAGCCAAGGAGCGTGCGCGACGCGAAGCCGCCGGCCTGCTGTTTCCCGTTCGTGGCGACGAACCGCCGGCGATCAATGTGCCGCAAATGAAGCGGTTTCTCGACGCGCAGCCCTCGGGCACCGCACCGACCTTGAAACAGATCGTCGAACAAACGGCCCGACATTTCGGGCTGAAAGCGGCCGATCTGAAAAGCGGTTCGCGGCGGCGCTCGGTCGTCGTCGCGCGCGACACGGCCATTTACTTGGCCCGTCGTTTGACGAAGAAGAGCCTGCAAGAAATCGGCGACTACTTCGGCGGCCGCGATCACACGACGGTGCTGCATAGCTGCCGGAAGTTGGAAGCGCAAGACGAACTCGATCCGGCGCAGCGCGCCGCACTCGCAGCCTTGCGCGAACGATTGCAACAAGGATGACGACGGGATTAAACGACGGCCGCTACGCCGGCGATTACGCATTACGGACTGCCGAGAAACACGGATGGCGCCACGGAGAGTGAGGACGGTTTTGGGGAAATGTTGTTCGTCGATCGTCGATCGATCGCGATGTTGTGAACAGCGATCAACGGCCGCACGCGACGCGTCGACATGCGCGCGAACCATCGACAAATCATCGACGGCCCGCGCGACGCCCGCGCAACGAGTTTTGCACACCGCGCCGCGCGGCGCAACGTCGTCGGGCAAGAGTTGTTATCGCCGACCGGCGACCTGCATGAACGCGCCGAGTCGTCGTATTCCTGCTTCTACTGAATTTAGAAATACATAACAGAAGAGAAGAACCTTCAAGCGACCGAGCGTCGACAGGGAGTGCCTGCCGAACGAATTTCGCCGCGAGGAATTCGCCCTTAGCAACGGACTGAAACATGAAAGTGTCTTGTGAGCGTGACAAACTCTTGGCCGCGTTCCAACTGGCCGCCGCCGTCGCGCCGGCCCGCAGCCCCAAGCCGATTCTGCAAAACGTCAAGCTCGACGTCACCAACGACGGCGCCATGCTCACGGCCACGGATCTCGAAGTCGGCATGCGCGTCACCGTGCCGGGCATCACGGCCGATGCCACGGGCAGCGCTCTGCTGCAAGTCGCTCGCTTCGGACAAATTCTGCGTGAGACGACCGATCCGACCATCAAGATCGAAACCGACGGACGCGGCACGGTCGTGCGCGGCGAGCGGAGCGAATTCCGCCTGCCCGCCGAAAACCCGGACGAATTTCCCACGGTCGCCCAGTTTAGCGAAGGGGGCCATCTGGAAGTGCCGGCTCGTCTGCTCCGCGAACTGATCCGCCGTACCGTGTTTGCCACCGATAACGAAAGCAGCCGCTACGCGCTCGGCGGCGTGCTGCTGGAGTTCAAAGACGGCGAACTCACGGCGGTCGGCACCGATGGTCGCCGGCTGGCCGTGATGAAAGGCCCCGCCACGGCCGCGGGCAATTACAAGCCCACCGATACGATGACCATCGTGCCGACCCGAGCCATGCAACTCATCGAACGCTCGATCACCGACGGCGACGCCGAAGTGCAGATCGCGGCCCGCGCGAACGACATCCTCGTCCGCACCCCGCGAGCGACGATCTACTCGCGGCTCGTAGAAGGCCGCTTCCCCAAATGGCGCGACGTCTTCCCGAAGCGTGAAGGTACGCAAAAGATCGCACTCGTCGTCGGCCAGGCCTACTCGGCCGTGCGGCAAGCGGCGATCGTCACGAGCGAAGAAAGCCGCGGCGTCGACTTCACCTTCGCCGACGGTAAGGCCGTCCTTGCCGGTCGCGGCGCCGAGACGGGCCAATCGCGGATCGAATTGCCGATCGCCTACGACGGCCCGGCGATCACCATCGCCCTGGACCCCCGCTACGTGAGCGACTTCTTCCGCGTGCTCGACGGCGAGAAGACGTTCACCCTGGAACTGAAAGACGGCGAGAGCGCGGCGGTCTGCACAACCGACGACGGCTACAGCTACGTCGTCATGCCGCTGGCCCGAGATCGCTAACCCGAGATTCACCACGGAGGCACGGAGGACACGGAGGAGAAAACACTTGAGGAGAATGGGGGACGAAAAGGCAGGAGACTGAGGGGACGGAAAGAATTTGATGATGAATTTCTTCCCTTTGCCTTGTCTCCAAAGTCCCCGAATTCCGTCCCCCCAGTCCCCTAATGTGTTTGTGTTCTGTCCGGCTCCGTGTCCTCTGTGCCTCCGTGGTGAAACAAAACTAAAAATGTTCGACCCTCGCAAACTTGCCGACATTCTCACCGAGTTGCACGCTCGGCGCGGTTATGCGCGTGTGCGCACCGAGGAGAGTGCGGAAGAGGCGTGGCGCGAGGCGGTCGGCGAGAAGCTGGGCCCGCAAACTCGGGTCGGTCCCGTGAAGCGGGGAACGCTGGAAGTCACGGTGGCGAACTCGATGGTCGCCCAAGAATTGCAATTTCAGAAACAACAAATCCTAGCCCGACTCGCGGACCTGCTCCCGGACGAAAAAATCCGCGACATCCGCTGCAAGATTGGTTCGGTTCGATGAACCGAACCAATCTCGCTGTTCAGGGTTAACCGGTTCAGGGTTCAGGGTTGAAAGACTTTGAACCTTGAATCCCGGCGATGCCGCCCTTTAACTCTGAACCCCGAACCCTGAACCTTGAACGAATAACGAAAGATCTCGATGTCTGACGCTACGCCGAACGAAAGCAACGAAAACGTCGCCGGTTACGACACCCCCAACACGCCGAACCCGGCCGCTTACGGCGCCGAGCAGATTCAAGCGCTGAGCGACGTCGAACACGTCCGCCAGCGCCCCGGCATGTACATCGGCAACACCGGCCCGCGCGGTTTGCACCACCTCGTTTACGAAACGGTCGACAACTCGATCGACGAAGTGATGGCCGGCCACGCCAAAGACATCTTCGTCACCATCAATCCCGACGGCTCCTGCACCGTCGTCGACGACGGCCGCGGCATCCCCGTCGAAACCCACCCCGAGCTCGGCATCAGCACGCTCGAAGTGGTGATGACCAATCTGAAGGCCGGCGGCAAGTTCGACAAACAGGCCTACAAAACCTCCGGCGGTCTGCACGGCATCGGCCTTAAAGCGGTGAACTTCCTCAGCGAATGGTGCACCGTCGAAGTCCGCCGCGATGGCCACGTCTTCCAACAAGAATACGTCCGCGGAGTTCCCTCGGCCCCGGTCGCCCGCATCGGCAAAGCGACGGGCACCGGCACCAAGACCACGTTCAAGCCCGACCCCGAAATCTTCGGCCAGATCAAGTTCGACTACACGACGCTCCACCGCCGCATGCAGGAGCTGGCCTTCCTCAATGCCGGCGTCCGCATCACCCTCAAAGACGAGCGCACCGGCGACGGCGAAACCTTCCAATATCCGCGCGGCCTGTTGGCTTTCGTCGAGCACCTGAATCGGGCCTCCGAGCCGTTTCATGCCGACGTCGTGTACATCAAGGGCGAGCAAGACGACGTCAGCGTCGAAGTCGCCATGCAGTACACGAGCGAATACACCGACAACCTGCACACCTACGTCAACAACATCAACACGATCGACGGCGGTACGCACCTCTCCGGCTTCCGCACCGCGCTCACGCGCACGCTCAACGCCTACGGCAAGCGCGAAGGCATCTACAAAGACCTCACCCCCAGCGGCGACGACTTCCGCGAAGGCCTCACCGCGGTCGTCGCCGTGCGCGTCCCCAACCCGCACTTCGAAGCGCAGACCAAGGGGAAGCTCAACAACCCTGAAGTCGAAGGCATCGTCAACTCCATCGTCGGCGACTTCCTCACGAAGTATCTCGAGCAGAATCCGAAGATCGCCAAGCTCATCGTGCAGAAGGCCATCCTCGCGGCCGAGGCTCGTGAAGCGGCCCGCAAAGCCAAGCAACTCTTGCGCGACCGCAAAGGGGCCTTCGGCGGCGGCGGCCTCCCCGGTAAGCTCCGCGATTGCTCGAGCCGCGACGTCGCCAACTGCGAGCTGTACTTGGTCGAAGGCGATTCCGCCGGCGGCTCGGCCGAAGGCGGGCGCTTGCGCGAATATCAGGCCATCCTGCCGCTGCGGGGCAAGATCATCAACGCCTACAAGAGCCGCGAAGATAAAGTGCTCGCCAACGAAGAAGTGCGGAGCATGATCTCGGCCATCGGCATCGGCATGGGAGAAGACGCCGATCTCTCCAAGCGCCGCTACAACAAAATCGTCATCATGACCGATGCCGACGTCGACGGTTCCCACATCCGCACGCTCTTGCTCACCTTCTTCTATCGGCAGATGTACAAGCTCGTGCAAGGTGGGCACGTCTACGTCGCCCAGCCGCCCCTCTTCCGCGTAAAGACGAAGAAGAACACCTACTACGTGCAAACCGAAGAGGAAATGCGCAGCCAGCTCATGGAATCAGGCCTGCAAGGAAGCACGTTCGAACCGGGCGACGGCCGCGTGATCGAAGGCCCGGAAATGACCAAGCTCTGCGCGACGCTGGCCAACCTCGAACAATCGATCCTCGCGCTCGAACGCCGCGGCATCGGCCTGCGGCTCCACGCCTCCCGGGCCGACGATCGCGGCCGGCTCCCGGTATTCCACGTGTTCTACGACACGCTCGAGCGCTGGTTTAGCACCCGCGAGGAGCTGAACCAGTTCGTCGAAGAACAAGAGAAGAAGGCCGGCGGCGAACTGCAGGTCGACGCCGCGGCCGGCTCCACTCCCGCCGGCGCTCCGCCTGCCAACGGCACCACTCCGGCCGCCGCGGGCGAAGCGAGTTCCCAGGAGCACGGCGGCAACGGCCATGCCCAGAAGCGGCTGCACATCGTGGAGCTGCACGAAGTGCGCTCGCTCAACAAAGACCTGGCCGACCTGAAGCAGATGGGCTTCGAGATCGACAGTCTCTGGTCGATCACCCGCACCGGCTCGCTCGACAGCCGCTACAAACTCCGCCGCGAAGAAAGCGAAATCGGCATCGAAGACCTGCGAGGTCTCTTAAGCGCCGTCCGCAAAGCGGGCGAAAAAGGCCTGCACGTCACGCGCTTCAAAGGCCTCGGCGAAATGAACGCGGAAGAGTTGCGCGACACCACGCTCGACCCCAAAAACCGCACGCTGCTACAAGTGAAAATGGACGACGCCACGGCCGCCGCCGAACTCTTCGGCATCCTTATGGGCGACGTGGTGGAACCCAGAAGAGATTTTATAGAGCGCCACGCCCTGGAAGTGCGGAATTTGGACGTGTAGTTCCCGGAAAATCCCCCCTCGCTCCTTCGGCGGAGAAGTCAGGTGCGCGGGGGGGTTAAAAAATGGAGCAGGTCACGGCATGGAATGGCCCGCAGGCGTATATCGGCTCGCCCGATCACCGTTCTTCCGGCGCGGATTCGTCTTCGGCAAGTGCCTGCTCGTCTTTCTGCTGGCGCTGGGCGTCGAAAACAATCAGATCCGTCACACGCTGATGCTCGTCGAAGAACGGGTTCAGCTCCCGAAGTACTTCGACGGCACGATCGAGCATCCGTTCGTCCATCGGATGCTGACGCCGCAGTTGTCGCGGCTGCTGCTAGAGCTCACGCCGCCGTCCGTCGCCGACCGGATCGAAACGTTGATGCGGCCCGCGCAGGACTGGCTGCTCCGTCCCGGGCTCACCGATCTCGAGCGCCCGCTGGCTTACTACTGGGTCTTCGTCGTCCAGCTTCTCTCGTTCGTCGGGTACGCCTGGCTGGTCGAGCGCATCACCCGACGCTGCGCCCCGCATAGCCGGCTGGCTCACTTCGCGGCGCCGCTGGCGCTGGTCGCGTTGTTTCCGATCATCGAAGGGCATTACGGCCACCTCTACGACCCGACGTCGCTGCTGACGATGGCGGCCTTGGTCGATGCGATCACCGCCCATCGCCACGGCTGGTACCTAATCGTGTTCGTGCTCGCCTGCTGCACGAAGGAAACCGCGGTCTTCGCGTCCGTCGGCTACGCCTGCTACTTCCTCGATCGCCTGCCGCCGGCGAAGTTCGTGCGGATGATCGTTTATCAAGCCGGCATCTTCAGCGCCGTCTACGTCGGTGCGCTGGTGCTCTACGCCGAAAATCCCGGCGGCCGGATGTTCTTCGCCTTGCCGGAGCAACTCGGCTGGTTATCGCAGCGCACCATCACGGAAGCGGTCTGCTTCCTCGTGCTGATGCTCGTGTACTTCGCCCGCTTCCCCGACAAACCGCCGGCCCTGCAACGCCTCACGGCCATCCCCGCGGTCAACGCCCTCTTCTTCCTCGCCATGGCCAACCCCGGTGAATGGCGCAACTTCTACGAAAGCCTCCCGGTCCTGATCCCCCTAGCAATCCTCAACCTCGAAGCGGCTATCGGCCCCGGCCCGCGCCCTTCGCACGACGGCCCGGAAACCCCGTTGAGCCCGTCCGGGAATTGAAATTCGCGTTTTATCGGCGAAATGCAGGCGATTGCGGTTGCTGTCATGACAGTACTAGTTCCGGATGCAGCGCCCCTGACTTGAAACGCTCGAATCGCAGACGTTTTAAATTTTGAATTCCCGGACGCCCTCAACTCGTTGTCGGGGTCGCGCAGCGACAAGAGGAGCAAGGGCGACTCAGGCCTAACCCAAAACCTCAAGCGACCCTGCGTAACGCAGTTCGCTCAGTGTGAACTTCGTCCCTTCCGCTTGATCAACTTTTTCGCCAACCGGGTGATTTGAAGCCGATGCTGGCCGTACTTCTCGTCGAGCACGTGCTCAAGCAATACAAATCCGTCGAGAGCATCGTCGGTCGTGATCTTCAACTCGTGCGTACCGATGTTGCCGAGCCATTTGATCGCCATCAACGAATCAGCGAGATCTGGTTGCTTTGCTCGAGATAACTCAATCCGATCATGAAGGGATAACCGGACGCGCTTCGATCCGCTCTTCGGCTTTTTATATCTGGCAATTCCAAACTCAGTGAGCAATGTTTCAATAGCGGTCCGGATGCGGTTTACACAAGCTCGCGGATCGCACCAATAGAGCGCGAATGCTGACTCGATCACCTCACACACCTTATCCGGACACTCCGGCGGCAACTGAAAAATGGGCGGCGTTGGGTTGAAGTAGCGCGGCGTGTACTCGCGCAGCAGCGTCCATCCCTCGGCCCGCGTTGCGGCTCCGCGAGCTTCACCACAGACCGCAACGATTTGCTTGCAACTGCCTCGACTGCATTCGAGCACGGCAGCGAAAAGACCGCCGCGTTCAGTGCCGGGATCTGACGCGCCAGACCACGGAAACTCGGGGTCGTGAATCATGTGGCCCGTGCCGGTACCGCAGACTGCCAGGCTTGCCATCTTGCACTTTGGGCAAGGCCATGCTGGTACGTCATTGAGAAGGAATGACTTCTTCCAGATGCTGCGGTCGATAGACATAGCCGCTCCACCAGGATGAGCCTGATTATCTGGCCCATTAGAGTTAGAAACTGTTGCGGCTACCAACGAATTCGTCGAAGATGCGATTGTCGGTATGGCGATAGTATTGTACACGTGTATACTACCTGTGGTCCCTGAAGGGGAGAGACGCGTGGCGAAGCAGTTCTTCGACGAAGCGAAGGAACAGTCGGAAGTGAAGTCCGCTATCGTGCGGAAATACTTCAAGGCGTGGGCCACCGCGATCAAATCCACCGTCAACAAGTACGGCAGCAAAAAGATCGCGTACCTCGATCTGTTCGCCGGGCCTGGACGATACAAGGATGGAACCACCTCGACGCCGTTGCTCGTCTTGAAAGAAGCGATCGACGATCCGGATCTGAGGCAGATGCTTGTCACAATTTTCAATGATAAGAACGAGGACAATAGCAAATCACTTCAGGCCGCGATCGAATCGTTGCCGGGAATTGAAACGCTGAAGTACAAGCCGCAGGTCGACAACGAAGAAGTCGGTTCCGAGATCGTCAAAGAATTCGAGGGGATGAGCTTCGTTCCCACATTGTTCTTCGTTGATCCGTGGGGATACAAGGGCCTCTCTCTAAAGCTAATTAACTCAGTTCTTAAAGATTGGGCCTGCGAGTGCATTTTCTTCTTTAATTACACGCGCATTAACATGGGACTTGCGAATCCCATCGTTCGTGAACACATGAATGCGCTGTTTGGCGAAGAGCGTGCGGATGAGCTGCGGCCGAAATTAGAAACGTTGAATGCGGCGCAACGAGAACTCGCGATTGTCGAGGCGATTTGTGAGGCACTTATCGAAATGGGCGGCAAGTACGTGCTTCCGTTCCGCTTCAAGCGACCAGACGGGAGTCGAACCAGTCACCATCTTATTTTCGTGAGCAAGCATCCGCTTGGCTACAAGATCATGAAAGGCGTGATGGCGCGAGAAAGTTCGTCGGACGACCAGGGCGTCCCGAGCTTCGAATACAACCCGTCATACAAGAACGAGGGGTTGCTGTTCGACTTCGCGCGTCCGCTAGATGAATTGAAAGAGATGCTGCTGGAGACGTTCGCTGGCAAGACGCTTACGATGGGTGAGATTTACGAAGAGCACAATTATGGGCATCGATTCATCGATGCAAACTACAAGGACGTTCTGCGTGGGATGGAAGAAGAAGAACTAATCTCCTGCAATCCTCCAGCTGCAAAGCGGCAGATGCGGAACGGCGTTCGCACGTTTGCGGATCGTGTGGAAGTGACGTTTCCAAAGAAAAAGAGGTAGGCCATGTCCAAGTCATCAATCGAATGGACTGAAGCGACGTGGAATCCCGTAACCGGCTGCGATAAGATCAGCCCTGGTTGCAAGTTTTGCTACGCAGAGCGCCTCGCCTTTCGGCTGAGGGCGATGGGGCAAGCGAACTACCGTAATGGCTTCGAACTGACGCTTCAGCCATCCATGCTCGAAAAGCCGCTGTCATGGAAGAAGCCGCAAGTCATTTTCGTCAACTCGATGAGTGATTTATTTCACCGGGATATTCCTGAATATTATATCCAGCAGGTTTTTGACGTCATGCGTCGCGCTCACTGGCATCAGTTCCAAGTGCTCACCAAGCGCGCCGACCGTCTTGAAGAGTTGAGCCCATCGATTGAGTGGCCAGAAAACGTATGGATGGGTGTGAGCGTTGAGAGCGAGAAGTATTTGTCGCGCATCGACCATCTTCGCCGAACGGGTGCGAAGACGAAGTTCTTGTCGCTCGAACCGTTAATCGGACCGCTTCCAAACATGAATCTTGAAGGGGTCCATTGGGCAATCGTTGGTGGAGAGTCAGGCCCTGGCTGCCGACCCATGAGCGAAGTGTGGGTACTTGACATCCGCGATCAATGTAAAAAGGCAAAGGTGCCGTTTTTCTTCAAGCAATGGGGTGGGGTCAACAAGAAGAAGACAGGACGCAAACTGGAAGGCAAAACGTGGGACGAGATGCCTGATCGTCCAACCCATCAGCAGCAGTTATTCGCGTGACTAAGCCCTTCGCGCGGGCGGCGACGCGAGCACCCTTTACGCGTTGGCGCGACCGAATCTACTGGACTGACCCTTCGCTGAGTGTGTCCGGCGGGAATTCGGTGAGGTCGTGGTAGCCGGTGAGATTCACTTCTTCGGCGTGGTGTTGGGCGAGGCGGCGGAGGTGCGTTAGGGTGGCGCGGCGCTCTTGGTCGTCTTCGGCGCGGAGTTGGGCGAGTGCTGAGACCGGGTGGTTGTCGTCGGTGAGTTCGGCCCGGAGGTAGTAGGCGTCGCCGACGTGGAGGAGCCAACGCTCGCCGTCGCGCAGCGCTACGCCGCAGTGGCCGTGGGTGTGGCCGAAGAGCGGAACTAACATTCCCTCGCACGCGGCCAGCGCCGGGATCGCTCGGGCTTCGAGCCCGAACCAGCGGCGCGGCGACGGTCCGTAAGTTTCCCAGCGCGAGCCGTGCGCGAACTGCGCGGCCGAGTAGCGCGGCCCGCCGGCCGTGATCTGGGTGTGTTCTTCGGTCGACACATGCACGCGGGCCGCGGGAAAATCGGCCAAGCCGCCGGCGTGGTCGGGATCGCCGTGCGTGAGGACAATGTCGCTAACGTCGGCCGCCGCGTAGCCGAGCCGTTCGATCTGCCGCCGGGCCGTGAGCCGCTCATGAAACTGGAAGCCGGCGCCGTCGATCGCCGCCTGCCCGATGCGCTCCCGCGGCCGCGCGATGTCTTCCAAGCCGATACCCGTATCGACGAGCGCCAGCCGGCCGCTTTCGAGCTCGACTAACAAACAATGACAAGCGGCCTGCGGCCCGGGCGGCACGTGAAGGAGACCGCAGTTGAGATGGAGGAGCATAGTGGGGAATGGGGAGTGGGGAGTGGGGAATGCGAGTACGTCAGACTAGAGACGGAAGACTGAAGACTCAAGGGGGGAAGGCGGAGGGCGGAGGGGGGAGAAAGTGGACGCCGGAAGTTGGCGCGTCGGTTCCCCATTCCCCATTCCGACTTCCCCATTTCTCTCGCTTCATCTCCACAATCTCGTTCTCATCTCCATCATCTCCCTTTCTTCTTCGCGTCTCCGCGGCTTGGCGTCTTTGCGCGAGGCTTTTCTGCAAGCGAAATCGCGTGGCCAAAAGCAAGGCGATTTATGGGCAACGGACGCGAATTGACAAAATAGTCGCCGGCCAAAAACTTCCTTGAATGGATTCTCCTATTTGCTAAGTTGCGGAGTGGCGCGGAGGGCTTCAAACGGGGAGAAAATAGCGATGGAAAATCGACGTAAGTGCTCGAAGATTTCAACAAAATGGAAACAACTTACGTCGATCGCGCTGCGCACTACTGCGCACTGCGCAGGCCTGGAAGTGCGCATGACAAACTTAGGAATTAAGGGTGCGCACATCGGGAGCGAATTAGTGCGCAGTGGCCAAAAACGGGTCGACGTAAGTGAGGCCAAAAAAAGTTTTTTCGAAGATGACTTACGGCGACGAAAAGACGTCGGACGTCAGACTTCAGGCATCAACAAGGCAAACTGTGGCGCCGCGGTCTTGCCGAAGACTCTGCCGAAGTCAGGGCGTAGCTTCACAGGTCCCGCTAAGTCCGCGGGCCGGCGGTTACTTGGCCGCGCCGGCGGGGATCACCGGGATTTGCACTTCCGTGAACCGCTTGCTTTCGGCGACGAACGGGCTGTTGTAGGCCATGACCCGCAGCGTTCCGGCGGCGCGGTACTGGTCGGCATGGGCCTCGAGCCAGGCTTCCAGGCGGGCACGAGCTTCGTCGATGCGGCGCTGCGAGGCGTCGCCCCGCAGACCGATGCCGACGACGAGCTGCGCCGGAGTTTCGACGACGGTCACGCCGCCGTCGGCCCCGAGTTCCCCTTGCTCGGTGCTGCGATACAGAAACGACATCGACGCCTTCTTGAGCTTGCCGTCGGCGGCGGCCGTGTAGCCCATTTGCACGGGCGCGGTCATCGCGATGTCGCGGCTCTTGATGTGATTGAAGAGGGTCCAGAAGGCGCGCCCTTCCAGCAGCGGCAGCGGCGTTTCGGCGAGACGGTACTTGGGGAGTTGTTTGACTTCGATCTCCCCCACCGGCGTCGGCGCGGGAAAGCCGACCGGCAGCGGCGCTTCGATGAGCGGCTGAAACCGCAGGACGTCGCGGGCCTCGACGACCGCCCCGCGCCAAGCCTCAGCGGCCGCGCGCGGATCGGCGACCGTCGCGGCGCCGAGCTTCGCAAAGGTGTCGCGAAGCAGGACGTTGTTAGGAAACGTTTGCAGGGTTTCGTCGGCCGCCGCTTGGAGCAGAGCCGCTTGTCGGGCCGGTTCCGCGGCGAGCTTGGCGTCGGCGAGTGCGGCGTCGAGTTTGGCGGCGGCGGCCAGGCGTCGGTCGTCGACCTCGTCGGCCGCCGCGCCGCCGGGGAGCGCGAGAGTTGCGAACAGGCCGAGGTAGAGAGGAAGACCGACGGCGCCGAGCAAGCTCGACGATGCAGGCCGGCTTCGGCGAGGCGGCGCGAGCGGTCGCGAACGGAACATCAGCATGGCATGGTCCTCGAGCAGGTGATGGCCGAGCGGCGCGGCGAGAGGTGGTTGGTGTGGTACGTCGAGCGGTCGCGCATGGGAGCCGGGCCAGGGATTATTGTCGGCGGGCCGGATCAGGCCAGTCGGCGGAAGGCTCGCTCGAGGGTGAGCCTGCACTGCCGGCGCGGCGGAAGTTTTGCGGACGTGGGCTCTGTGCGATTTCGCGGGTCGCGCAATACTTAAAATCTGCTAAGGATGTGTCGTGAGCGGCGACGGGGCCTTTCACGGCCGACGTATTTGGCGAGGCAAACAGCAAGGAAGCTTGGATTGCCGGCGAGACTTTTGATCATCGGGCTGGTAGGGCTGTGCTTGGCCGCGCGGCAGCGCGTCGACGCGCAGGAACTGCAGCCGGCGACTTCCTGCGCCGGAACGGCACCGACGACGGCAGAGGAATCGAAGCGGGAGGAATCAACGGTAGAGCCGTTTGTTTCGCCCGCCGCACCCCCTGCTCCGCCTGCGACGGAAGCGCGGCCGGCGCGAAGTCGGTCACCCGGCGGGCAGCGGGCGCCGTTTCGACTTTCGGCCTCGTGGTTGCCCGGCCGCGATGTCGAAGGTCAGGCGACGGACTTGGAGATGACGGGCCTCTCGGCCGAACTCGCGGTGCCGGTGCGGATCGCGCCCGATGGTCGCTCAATCTGGCTCGCGATGTCGTCGCTGGAGCATCTCACGCTCGACACCGAGGCGATCCTGCCCGACTCGCTCATCGGCGTCCCCAACGATTTGTGGAAGGTGAACTTCGGCGGGATGCATCGCCGCGAGTTCGACAACGGCTGGAAAGCCGGCGGTTTGCTGACCGTGGGTACGGCGTCCGATCGGCCGTTTGCGGATTTGGAGGACCTGACGCTGACGTCGGTCGGGTTCGTCGAGGTTCCTTGGGGCTCGCGCGATGCTTGGAACTTCAGCTTGTTCTATTCGCCGACGTCGCAGTTGCCGTTTCCGATTCCCGGCGTGGCGTACGTGTGGCGACCGAGCGAGCGGCTGACGGCGAACATCGGCGTGCCGTTCTCGCTGCGATACGACGGCGACCTGTGGACGTTTTCCGCCGACTATCGACCGCTGACGGCCGTGAACCTGCGTGCGGCCCGCAAGCTGGGAGACGCTTGGCAGGTTTATGCGCGGTACGAGATCGTGAACGACATCTATTGGTTGGCCGAGCGGACGAACTCGCAGGACCGGCTATTTTTGTTCGACCAACGCGCGGCCGTGGGCTTCGAACGGTCGCTGCCCGGCGGCTTCGCGCTCGACGTGAGCGCGGCCTACGTGTTCGATCGGTCGATCTTCCAAGCGGAGTCGTTCTCGGACGATCGCCGCGACGAATTGCACATCGCCCCGGGCGCGGCCGTGAGCGCGATGCTGCTCTGGCGGCGGTAATTCGGGCCGACTGCGATTCGGCGAGAGGCCGCGGCGGGGCGTTTGGGTTATGATAGCGAGGCCGGGCTCGTCGTCGCCGCGGCGTATTTCCGTACCCCTGCTGATCGATCCATGCAACGACTGATCGTGTTGATATTTCTGGGCGTGCTGGCCTGGGGCGTATTTCACGCCGTGGGCGCTTATCGGTTGAACCACAACGTAGCACGGCCGCTGGTCGTGCTCGGTTGCACGCTGGCGTTCCTCGGCTTCTGGTTGATTATGCTGCGGAGTCGAAGTCGCCGGATCGATCGCGAGAGCGGGCCGCACGATGATGCCGTTTGAGTTCGCTTCGTTCTTGACACTGAGTCATTCGTGAGGTTGCTCCATGCATCGCCGCCTTGCTTCCTTCGTGCTGGTTGCGCTGATCATCGTGCTTCCGGCTTCGTCGAGCCCCGCCGCCGACGAACCGGCGAAGTCGCCCGCGCCGCCGGCCGTGAAGAAGCCCGAGCCGGATAAGAAGAAGGAAGCCGCAAAGGAGAAAGACGTCGTGCCGCCGATCGTTCGCGAGGAGCGCGACATCGAAGGCTGGCGCGTACGGATCGATCGGCGGCTGCTCGAAGGTCCGGCGGCGCCGATCGGCGAGCGGGCCCAGCGGCTGCTCAAGGACAAACTCTACGAGATCGCGCAGCTTACGCCGGCCGAACCGCTCGCGAAGTTGCGGAAGGTGGTGATCGTCGTCGATCTCGATCACGGACGCTTGACGAGCATGCAATATCACCCGAGCGCAGGCTGGCTGACCGGCAACGGCTACGCGGCCGACTTGGCGAAGTGCGTGCATGTGCCGAGCGCCCCGCGAATGGTCGACTTGCACCATCAGCGCGTGCAGCCGTGGTGCGTGTTGCATGAGTTGGCCCACGCCTACCACGACCAAGTGCTGGGCTTCGACCACAAAGACGTGCGCTCGGCCTACGAATCGGCCAAGTCCGGCGGCAAGTACGACGAAGTGTTGCACATCATGGGTCACCGCACGAAGCACTACGCACTCACCACGCCGATGGAATACTTTGCGGAACTTTCGGAAGCGTACTTCGGCACAAACGATTTTTATCCGTTCGTACGGGGCGAGCTGAAGGAACACGACCCGGCGATGCACGCGCTGCTGGAGAAGATTTGGGGGAAACTGCCGTGAGCCGCAGCGCGCTGAACTTGGCGACCGTGGATCCGACGCCGATTTTTGAGCATTACCGCGGCGCTTTCGGCACCGAACTGCTCACGGCCGCCGTCGCGCATTTGCGGGTGTTTGAAACTTTGGCGGAGCGGGCACTGTCGTTTGATGAGTTGGCCGGAGCTTTGTCGCTGGCCGCGCGGCCGCTCGTCGTGCTGACCACGGCACTGCGGGCCATGGGGTTGCTGGAGGTTGATCGCGCGGGGCGGTTCGTGTTAACGGCGCTCGCGCGCGAGCACCTGCTGCCCGGCGGGGAGTTTTTTGTCGGCGATTACGTCGGCTTGGCGGCGGAGAGTCCCGGCGTGCTTGGCATGGTCGAGCGGCTGCGGACCAATCGGCCTTGGGGGGCGAACGATAAGAGCGAAGAAGGAGCGGCGTTCATCTATCGCGAGGGGACGCCGTCGGCCATGGAGCAGGAAGCGAAGGCCAGGCATTTGACCTTGGCCTTGGCCGGACGGGCGAAGAACGTCGCCCCGGCGCTGGCGGCGAACCTTTCCACCTCGGGCGCGCGGACGCTCTTGGACCTCGGCGGCGGCACGGGCATCTACTCGATTGCGCTCGTGCAGCGGAATCCCGAGTTGCGGGCCGTCGTGTTTGATCGGCCCGAGGTCTTGAAGGTGGCCGCGGAAATGACGGCGGAGTACGGCGTGGCCGATCGCGTGCAGTTGCAGCCGGGCGATATGTTCGTCGACGCGCTGCCGACCGGTTGCGACCTCGTGCTGCTCTCGAACATCTTGCACGATTGGGACGTGCCGGAGTGCCGCACGCTCGTCGGTCGGGCAGCCGAGGCGCTCGCGCCGGGCGGGCGGCTGTGGATCCACGACGTCTTCCTAAACGACGCGCACGACGGGCCGCTACCGATCGCGCTCTATTCCGCGGCGCTCTTCACGCTAACCGAAGGGCGGGCGTACAGCGCCGCCGAATATCGCGCCATGCTCACGGCCGCCGGTTTACGACCGGGCCCGTTGACGCCGACGGCCATCCATTGCGGAGTGTTGGAAGGAATAAAGCAATAAACTCCAATGACCAAGCACCAAACTCCAAACAAGAACCAATTCTGAATGACCAAACCGCGCCGTCACGGTCAATTGAAAATGGAGCTTTAAGGTTTGTTTGGAATGTGGTGCTTGATCCTTGGTCATTTCCCCCGCTAGTACTCCACGACTTCCAAGTGCCGAGCCAGGTACTGGAGGATGTCGCGGATGGAGATGACGCCGACGATTCTTCCGGCCGACATGACGGGCAAGTGGCGGTAGCCGCCGACGTCCATTTTTTGCAGGGCGAAGGCGATCTGCGCGTCGACGTCGACGGACTCGGGCGTCGGCGTCATGAACTCGAAGATCGGCCGCTCGGCGAACTTCTCGGCGTTGACGCCGACGCGCGTCACGGCGTCGCGCTCGGTGAAGATGCCGAGCAGTTGCCCTTCGTCGACCACGAGCACACAGCCGATCGTGCGCTCCATCATCGTTTGCAACACTTCGCGCACCGGCAGACCGGGCTCGACGATGATCGGCCGCCGCGGCAACAGCAGCACGACCTTGTCGTGCAACAGCGAACGCTGCATCTCGACGTCGACCTGAGGTGCGAAGCCTTGCTCGCCGAGCGGTTCGAGACACTGCTCACAAACGTCGGCCCCGTCGATATTCACGCTGCCGCAGTAGACGCATTTCGACATGGTCTGTTCTCCGTGTTGCGCCGAGGCATCGGCGTTATCGAATTGTGTTTCGAGTGGGGAGTGGGGAGTGATGAGTGGGGAACTTCGGAAGACTCCGGTCGCTTATTCTCCCGGCTCGCTGTTGGCGTCGTTGATAGTTTCGGGTCCGTCATTCCCCACTCCCCACTCATCACTCCCCACTTCCTCTAGTTCACATCCCAAGTATCGCCGCTCAGAAATAGCTTTTGCAGGTCGCCGGGGCCGCGTTTCGCTTTGGCTTCTTCGACTTGCGCCGTCAGTTGTTCGTCGTACTTCGGGCGATCGACGCAGCGTAGCACGCCGATCGGTTCGGGAAACTCCGGATAGCGCATTCGTGAGAGCAAATACGCGGCCGTCGGTTCGTGGGCCGCTTCATCGTGGAACAGCAGATCGTCCTCACGGATGCCGGTCGCCGCGCCAAGTTCGACGACTTCCGGCGTGAGGCCGTTTAAGCGAATGCCTTTCGTGCGGTTCTTGCCGAACACCAGCGGCTTGCCGTGTTCGAGTTCGACGACCGTATCGGCTTTCGTGTCGCGATCGGTGGCGTAGTCGTACGCGCCGTCGTTGAACACGTTGCAGTTCTGGTACACCTCGACGAACGACGTCCCGCGATGTTCGGCGGCCCGCTTGAGCGTCGCCGCCAAGTGCTTGATGTTCACGTCGATGCTGCGGGCCACGAAAGTCGCCTCGCAACCGATGGCCAGCGACAGCGCACTCAGCGGGTTGTCGATCGAGCCCATCGGCGTACTTTTCGTGACTTTCCCGAGCGGCGACGTCGGCGAGTACTGGCCTTTGGTGAGCCCGTAAATGCGGTTGTTGAACATCACGATGTTGAGGTCCAAGTTGCGGCGGATCGCGTGCATCAGATGGTTGCCGCCGATGGAGAGCGCGTCGCCGTCGCCGGTGATGACCCAGACGGAAAGGTCCGGCCGCGCGCACTTGAGTCCGGTCGCGATGGCCGGAGCCCGACCGTGAATGCCGTGGATGCCGTAGGTGTTCACGTAGTAAGGAAACCGGCTCGAGCAGCCGATGCCGGAGACGAACACGGTGCGTTCGGGCGGGATGCCGAGCGTCGGCAGCACCTTCTTCATCTGCGCGAGAATCGAATAGTCGCCGCAGCCGGGGCACCAGCGAACGTCTTGATCGGTGGCGAATTGCTGCGGCGTCAGCAGCGGGACTTCAACGGCCATCGCGCACCTCGCTCGTGGGTTCCAGGCGGAGAACGTCTTGAATCTTCTGCACGACCTCGGCCACGTGGAACGGCCGGCCCTGCACTTTGTTCAGGCCGATCGCATCGACCAAATACCGGCCGCGGATCAAAAGCCGCAACTGACCGAGGTTCAGTTCCGGAATCAACACGCGCTTGTAGCGCGCGAGAATATCGCCGAGGTTTGCGGGCAGCGGGTTCAAGTAACGCAGATGAGCGTGCGCGACCGTGGCCGTGCCCGACTGTTGCACTTGATGCACGGCCGTGGCGCAGGCGCCGTACGTGCCGCCCCAACTCAGCACGAGCAAATCGCCGGCATCTGGACCGTCGACCGTTTGCGGCGGGATGTCGTCGGCAATGCCGGCGATTTTCTTGGCCCTTTGGTGGACCATGTGCTCGTGGTTCGCCGGTTCGTAATTGACGTTGCCCGTCACGTCTTGCTTTTCGAGGCCGCCGATACGGTGCATGAGGCCCGGCGTACCGGGAATGGCCCACGGCCGGGCCAGGCGCTCGTCGCGCTCGTACGGCAGGAACGGCCGTCCGCCGCTTTGCGTATCGTGCTCCGCGGCGCTGGGATGACGAACGGCGATCTTCGGCAGCTTGGCGACGTCGGGCACGAGCCAAGGCTCGCTGCCGTTGGCGATGTAGCCGTCGGAGAGGATGAAGACCGGCGTCATAAACCGCACGGCGATCCGCCACGCTTCTTGGGCCGTGTCGAAACAATCGGCCGGGCTGCGGGCTGCGACGATCGGCACCGGGCACTCGCCGTTGCGGCCGAACAATACCTGTAGCAAATCGGCTTGCTCGGTCTTGGTGGGGAGGCCGGTGCTCGGGCCGCCGCGCTGCACGTTGATCACAATCAGCGGCAACTCGGTCATCACTCCCAGGCCAATTCCTTCTTGCTTGAGCGCGATGCCGGGCCCGCTCGAAGAGGTGACCCCCATCGCTCCGCCGAAGCTCGCGCCAAGCGCGGCGGTAACGGCCGCGATCTCGTCTTCGGCTTGAAACGTGCGCACGCCGAAATTCTTATGCTTCGCCAGCTCGTGCAGAATGTCGCTCGCCGGCGTGATCGGGTACGTCGCCAAGAAGAGTTCGCAGTCGCTCTGCTTGGCGGCCGCGATGAGCCCATAGGCCAGGGCTTCGTTCCCCATGATGTTGCGATACTTGCCCGGCGGGAGCGAGGCCTTGCTCACGTGATAGCGGGCCGCGAAAGCTTCCGTCGTATCGCCGTAGTTGTAGCCGGCCTTGAGCGCGCGGCGATTCGCTTCGGCCACCTTCGGGTTCTTCGCGAACTTGGCGTCGATATAGCGGAGCGTCGGCTCCAGCGGACGTTCGTAGAGCCAGAAGATCAGGCCCATCGCGAAGAAGTTGCGACAGCGGTCGCTCTCTTTCACGCCGAGGTCCAAATCGTCGACGGCCTGCCGCGTGAGCCGCGTGATGTCGACCGGAAACAGCCGAAACTTGTCGAGCGAACCATCGAGCAGCGGGTTCTTCACGTAACCCGCCGGCTTGAGATTCTTCTCTTCGAATTCGTCGCGGTCGACGATGAGAATGCCGGCCGGCACCAAGTCGCCGAGGTTCGTCGCCAAGGCCGCGGGGTTCATCGCGACGAGCGCGTCGACTTGGTCGCCGGGCGTGTAAATATCGCTGCCGGCGAAATGGACCTGAAAGCCCGAGACGCCGGCCTTGGTGCCGCGCGGAGCGCGGATCTCGGCGGGAAAATCGGGAAACGTGGCGATGTCGTTGCCGACCAGGGCCGAGGTGTTCGTGAGTTGGGTGCCGGCGAGTTGCATGCCGTCGCCGGAGTCGCCGCAAAAGCGAACCGTGGCGTCGGACAACTCGGTGACCGGCACCGAACGACTCGGTGCGGTCGATGAATCGGTGGGCTGTGTGACGGTAGACATGGGCGCGGGCTACCAGGGATGCGGGGCGTGGCGATGCGACGTTGATGCAGATTCCAGTGGGGAGTGGGGAGTGATGAGTGGGGAACAAGGAGACTCCGGTCGCTCACGCTCCCGGCTCGCTGTCGACGCTGCTGGATCATTCCGGTTCCGTCATTCCCCACTCCCCACTCATCACTTCTTCAAGCTCCCTCCTGTTCCGGCGCCGCCGCAGTCGAGGTCGGCGGCAGGTTGTAAATGGTGCGGGCAAACTGTTCGACCAAGTAATGCACGAGGCCGGCGGTCGTCACGACGCCGACCGGTCGGTTTTGGTTGTCGAGGATCGGCATCCGGCGATATCCGCCGACCGCCATCTTGCGGACGGCCGCCGCGATCGACGTGCTCGTGCGGGCCGTCACCGGGGAGACCGTCATCAATCGGCCGACCGGCGTATCGAGCGGCCCTTCGTCGGCCAGGGCGCGCAGGGCGTCGCGCTCCGTGAAGATGCCGACCAGCATTCCTTCATGGCACACGAGTACGCCGCCGTGGTTCTCTTCCAATACGGCCAGCGCTTCCCGCAAACTCGTTTGCGGCGCCACGCATCGGGCCGGAATCGGATCGGCCTCGTCGACGCATTCCAGCGAGAGTTTCATACGTACGTCCACGGCGGCACCTCCGAAAAGTGCGACAAGCGGCGAACAGAAATCGACGACGAGCGTGCGAAAGGAGACGCCCCGGGGTGGCACGGACAACTTGCTTGTCCGTGCGCCGAAGGCGCAAGAGGATCATCCTACGACAGCGATAAAGCACACCCTCTTGTCGCTTCGCGACCCCGACAACGAGTTGTCGGCATCGGCCGGCGGCATCGGCGTTCACTCTTCCCAGACTCGTGTGTGGCGCGGGACGTCGCGAAAGGGGGCGGCCCGACCGGCGTTGGTTCGGATCCGCCGCAGACTTTTCAACCGTAGAACTTCAGAGGTGCCGTTCTTCGCGGAATTGAAACGTGCGCAGAAATCACATGCGGGCCTAGCGATCAACCGGACCGGACCGCCCAAGCGATTCGTGCGTCAGGGCCACACGGCTCAACCTATCGCCGCCGCTGAGCGACAAGCAAGAAAAATCGCACAAAAGATTTTGATGCGATGCGACAGCGTGACCAGACCGCCCGCCTCGTGAACCGTTTCACAATCAGCGACATCCGAAGTCAATCATACCTCGGCGAGCGGCGGGGTTTATCCCCGCCGTCTGCGATTGATGCTCGCGGAACGGCGAAGTCGACAGTTAGGAATATTCATCTCGAGATAAGCCGCACAATTGAATCTCGGCGTCCGTCGACCATCGAAACTTTTGAATCGTCCGGCATTGCGAGCACATAGACACGCTAGACTCCCGAGGATCGCAAGCATAGTCCGCCTGCTGGTAGAGGTCCTTCGGATTCGGAAAAAGCGTCCCGTCTTCGTCGCAGGCAACAACCACGTTGCTACACGACGGGCATGTCAAAAACTGCAGCGATGCACCCTGCCGGCAAACTGGACATGCTTGGATCAGCGTCCGCCTCGGCTTGTCTGTTTTCATGCGCTAAAGGCGTCGATAGTTTGTGCGTGAAGCGAAACAAAGCGCCGCCGCCGATGACTCGGCTCTCTCCAACTCAGCGGATATAAACTCAATCAGACGGCGGGGATAAACCCCGCCGCTCGCTCGGGCTCAACAATTCGTCGCTTGCCTTGCGATTCGGCCCTTCCTCTATCAATTGCCTCGTCGTCTCATCATCTTGATAGCATCCGACTTTGCCCGTCGCCAGCGCTCGCCGAGCCGGCCTTGACGCATTCTCGCGGTGTGGCGGTGTGGCACGGACAACAAGTTGAGGCCGTCCGGGAATTCAAACTCGAAAACGTCTGTGATTCGAGGGTTTCAACTCAGGCGCGTTGCATCGGGGACATGTACGTCGTGGCGGCAACCGAAAACGCCTGCATTTCGCCGACAAAACGCCCATTCTAATTACCGGACGGCTTCAACTCGTTGTCCGTGCGCCGAAGGCGCAAGAGGATCAGTTTAAGGCAGCGATTACGCGGAGACCACTTGTCGCTTCGCGACCCCGACAACGAGTTGTCGGGGACACCCGAGGCTTTGTCCGTGGCCTCGCGGGCGGCGGCGTGCGCGGTCAACGAAGCTTTCATCGCCGCGCCTGTTTTCAGCCCTCCCGCGGCCCAGGCCCTTGCGATCTCCAGCGCTCGTCGGCGGAATGGCGAGCAAACAGCGGTAACACCCGCTCCGCGCAATCGGCCGCCCAACGAGCCAGCAAACCGTGATCGGTGCGTCCCAAATGGCCCCCTCGATGCACGGCGACGAATCGTCGGTCTCGCATTGTTGCCCGTCGCTCCCATCCGGTGTCGGCGGTCGAACGATGCCCAGCGGCGGCCGCGCCGACTTAGGGGCGTTTGGAAACACAGAGCAGGCGAGTAAATCCGGTACGTAAAACTAACAATCGGCCACTCAGAATCGCGTACGGCTCTGTTTAGTCCCACCAAAGATTCCAAACCGACCCGACCAAGCGGCTATCTCGCGAATGCGGTGATTTAATCTCTCTTAGCCAAATCTCGCTGGGTTCTAGTTTTTCGGTGAGCTTTCGCACTTCGGCTTCCGTGATCGTGCCCTGGATGATGACGTTCTCTGAAAACGGCCAATCGAGTTCGTCAGATTCGTATATCTCAAACCACACGGCCGCAACGTCGTCACGAGCTTCCATCTCCTTAAGACGTTGACGGAAGAACGGAAGCCCGGGATGGTCGATAAGATTACACCCGATAGATCCGAGATCCACATTCCCGGTGAAGAACTCATCGATTGTCACGACGGCCCCTCCCTGCTGCGCTTCCGGCTGCTCGTCGATGACTTTAAGTAGGCGTTCTTTTTCATTCATTGTTTGCCTCGCCAAATCGAACCTTGAACCTTCGGCGTTCAGACGCCTTCCGCAATAACGACGGCCAGTAGGACGCCGATTCCGACATATTGGATGGCGCGGGCAATACCGAATTGCGTGAGATACGTTTGCGGCAAATGGAGTGCTGCGAGACGCGTGCGTGTGAACCAGAACGTCCCGGCGAGATAAACCAGTAAACCTGCCCAATAGACTGCGGAAATCAACGATCGCGACACCGAAGTGTAGCGAAGCATCAGGAAATTCACGGCCAAGAGGACGAATATCGGCAACAGACCGTACGCACGTTGTCCGCGGAACGCGTCCACCAGCGACGCCTTCTGTTCGACCGAGAGATTCTTCATGGCGCGCTCGGACAGAATTCGCCCCGCGATGTTCGTGCCCAAAAACACAATGAGGGCGATTTCTAACGACATGTCACGTTTCCGCTGCACGTAAGTGTCTGAGTACTTCTTCGATTTAGAAATACCACATTGCGCAAGAAGGTGCGACAAATCATAGGTGGAATCGTGACTGAAGAACGGCGATGTATATGCTCTACGAACTCACTTCGCGCTCGGCCATCAGCAAGTGCTCGATAAGTTCGTGCTGCATCCGCGCGGCTGCTATTTCGTCGGGAGCCCGGAGTATTGCCGCCGGGTGCCAGGTGACGAGCGTCCGCTCGCAATACTTGCTCGTCTGCCAGACGCCCCGCTGTTGCGCGCGGCCGGAGCTGCGGCCGAGGACTGCTTGCGCGGCGGTTGCGCCTAAGCACACCAAGGCTCGCGGCCCGATCGCGGCGAGTTCCGCTTCCAGCCACGGTTTGCAGGCCGCCTCGGCGCGGGCCGGTGGCCGTTGATGCAATCGGCGGGTGCCGCGCGGCGTCCAATGAAAATGCTTCACGGCGTTCGTAAGATACACGTCTTCGCGCGCGAGCCCCGCTTCTTCCAACGCCCCGCTCAAGACTTCGCCGGCCGGCCCGATGAACGGCGTCCCCACCCGATCTTCCTGATCCCCCGGTTGCTCGCCGATGAGCACCAGCCTGGCTCGTGGGTTGCCGACGCCGAACACGGTCTGCGTCGCCCGCGAATGCAGCTCGCACCCTTGGCACCCGGCCGCCGCCGCGGCGAGGCTCGCCAAGTCGCGCTCCGTCGGCAAGTACGCCGCCGCGCCGCGCTCGGCCCCTCGCGCATAATGGAGCATCGCTTCCACGCGCCGCGGCGCGTCGTCGAGCAGCTCGGGAATGATTCGCGTTTCCGGCAGCGTCGCCCAGTGCCGCACCGGCATCTCGCGCTTCATCATCTTCAGCTTGATCCGCGCCGGATTGAAAATGCCGGCGTAGTACGTTCGCCACAATTCCTCAAGCGCATCGCCGGCCGGAGCTTCCGCTTGCGGGGTGCCCGGGCCGTAGTGCAGTTCCTCGCCGTCCCACGTCACCGAAGCGTCGGGCGTGAGCACCGTCCAGTGCATCTCCTTGAAGCGACGGGAGAAGAACGGCGCCACCAGCGGCAGAATGCGATGGTCGGGCCTGTGCCAAGCGACGTACCGATCCCCCTCCGGCGTTTCCACGCGGCGGAACCGCACGAACGCCTTCGCTTTATGCGCATCGCGGGTCACCTGTTTGGCCTGCCGTTGCAACAAGTGCACGTCGTCGTCGGTCGCCACGTCGAGCAATCGCGGCTCACCGTGCGTCAGCCGCCACAGCAGTCGGTACAGATCATCCCACCGCGACGGGCTGCGATGGCAGGCGACGTTTTTGGCCAACTCCAAAAACGCCGGCGGCACACGATGGGCCGACGACGGCGCGGCGGCCGACGTCGGCGACCGCTCCGTTTGC
>JAFLCO010000269.1 GCA_017303535.1 Planctomycetota bacterium | reverse complement strand
CGCGCTGCGTACATCTGGGACGGGGTGCGCACTTCGCGCGCGAAAAAGTACGCACCCCATACTTAGGAATTAAGGGTGCGCACTCTTTTCAAAAATAGTACGCACTCGTAATTGCAACAGAATTGCGCTTTCGTCGTAAGTCGCGCAACTGTTTCGGCACTTACGGCGATTTTCGGACGTCAAAATCCGACGCGATAAAGCCCAGGGACCTTACGCTCGACGCGGCTTCAAGGTCGGTGCCGATAATCGTTCCTCCAGGGACTGCTGTCCCTGGGCTTTATGGCTCGAATCGTGATTCCGATTTCGGCGAATCGCCATACTTGCCCATCTTAGCAGTTCAACAGACTTGAGCCGCACCGTTCTCGCTTGTTGTCGTCGTAAGTCTTTGCTAGATTAACGGTTTGCTCTCGACTTCCGGTTGCTCGTCAGGGTGATGAGCGGGGCGAGGGAGTGTGTCTGATTGTTTCGAAGTTTTTTCTTTCATGGTCAATCGTAATCTGATCCGAGGTCTCGACCTCAACGAACAGTCGTGGGAAGCCGAACTCCAAGAAGCCTTGGGGGAAGCGGATCCGACAACTTGGGAAGCCCAAGGCACGGCCGAACTCGGTCAAAACAAAATCACGCAAGGTAAGATTCTCCGCGTCGAAGGAGACTGGGTTCTCGTCGACGTCGGCTATAAGAGCGAAGGCTCGATTCCGCTCAACGAATGGGGCGAAGAAGACGAACCGCCCGCCGTCGGTCAAGAAGTGACGGTGCTCATCGAAGAAGTCGATGAAAGCCAACCGGGTATGGAAGAAGCCGGCCTGATCCAGCTCTCGAAGCGGAAGGCCGAGAAGATTCTGATCTGGGAAAAGGTGATGAAGTCGCTGAAGGAAGGCGACGTGGTCACCGGCATTGCGACCCGCAAAATCAAGGGCGGCTTGCTCGTCGACGTCAACGGCGTCAACGTCTTCTTGCCGGCCAGCCAGGTCGACATTCGTCGTCCGGCCGACATCGGCGACTACATCGGCCGCACGATCCAGTGCCTCGTGCTCAAGATCGACAGCGATCGCCGCAACATCGTCGTCAGCCGCCGCGCTCTCATCGAGAGCGAACGCGAAGTCAAGCAAAAGGCGTTGCTCGCCGAACTGCAAGTCGGCCAATTGCGCAAGGGCGTCGTCAAGAACATCGCGGAATTTGGCGCGTTCGTCGACCTCGGCGGCTTGGACGGCCTGTTGCACATCACCGACATGAGCTGGGGCCGCATCGGTCATCCGAGCGAAATGGTGCAGATCGACCAAGAAGTCGAAGTCATGGTCCTGCACATCGACCTGGAGAAGAAGAAGATCGCTCTCGGCCTGAAGCAAAAGCAACCGAGCCCGTGGGAACATGTGGCCGATCGCTACCCGGTCAACAGCCGGCACAAGGGCGAAGTGGTCAACGTCATGTCGTACGGTGCCTTCGTCAAGCTGGAAGAAGGCATCGAAGGCCTGGTGCACATCAGCGAAATGTCGTGGACCAAGCGGATCAGCCATCCGAACGAGTTGGTGCACATCGGCGACGAAATCGAAGTCGTCGTACTCGGCATCAACAAGGAAAAGCAAGAGATCTCGCTCGGCATGAAGCAGACCCAGGACAATCCCTGGGACAAGGTCGCCGATCGTTATCCGCCGGGCACGATGGTTACCGGCACCGTGCGCAACCTCACCAACTACGGCGCCTTCATCGAAATTGAAGAAGGCATCGACGGGCTGTTGCACGTCAGCGACATGTCGTGGACTCGCAAGATTTCGCACCCGAGCGAAATGGTCGAAAAGGGGCACAAGCTCGAGTGCCGCGTGATTTCGGTCGACCAACAACGTCGCCGCATCGCGCTGGGCCTCAAGCAACTGCAAGACGATCCTTGGGCGACGGACATCCCGGGCAAGTATCAGCCGGGCCAAGTCGTGAAGGGGAACGTCACGAAGCTCACCAACTTCGGCGTGTTCGTCGGCCTGGAAAACGGGCTCGAGGGCCTGCTCCACATTTCGGAACTTTCGGATCAAAAGATCGAGAACCCGGAAGACGTGGTGAAGGTCGGCGACGAGATCGAAGTGAAGATCCTTCGCGTCGATACGGACGAGCGCAAGATCGGCTTGTCGCGTAAGCGCGTGGATTGGGCGAACGAAGACCTCGGCGAACAGCCGCAGGACGGCGCTTCGACGACCACCACGCCCAAGATGGACGCCTCGGAACTCAAGGGGGGCGTCGGCGAAAGCGGCCCGCTCTTCAAGACCAGCGGCTAAGTGTGTTTGTTCGGGTGCCACTGGTGGCTTGCCCACCAGTGCCCTGAACATCGGCGGCTTCCGGCCGTCACAATCGTTAATTCAAACACGACCCCGTCGAGCACCGGCTCGGCGGGGTCGGTTTGTTTTCCGAGCCGAACAGAAACGCACCGGCCCGCGCGATCGTCGGCCGCAGGCGCTACGAGCCCAACCCGCACTTCGCACATAACGCGCGGCCCGGGCATCACGCTCACGACGAACACAACATGCGGCGCGGGAACAATCGCGCGTATCGGGTGTATTTTCGCCGGTTTATAGAAATGCCGGCAGGCTCGACGATAGCATCTCTTGTCCTGATAAACGCTATCGCTTCGGCGAACCTTACCATCCCCCGCATCCGGCGACGGGCGAACCGTTCCGGCACGACGCGCTACTCCGCCTTGGCAGCAGGCTCGGTAGCCCGACGTTGTGGTCGCCCGTTCCCGACGAGGAAGTTCTTTACCGATGAAAACCCGTCGTCGTACCAGCGCCGCCGTTCAGTCGCCGCTGGAAACCTATCTCCGCGAAATCAACGAAACGGCCCTGCTCACCGCAGCTGACGAGCAACAGCTTGCCCGGGCCATCGCGGAAGGCGACCTGCGAGCACGCGACCGCATGGTTCGCGCCAACTTGCGGCTGGTCGTCAACATCGCACGCGGTTACACCGGTAAAGGCCTCGCCCTGCAGGACCTCATTGAAGAGGGAAACCTAGGGCTGTTGCGGGCGGTGGAAGGTTTCGATCCGGGGGTCGGCACGCGATTCAGCACCTACGCGAGCTACTGGATCAAGCAATCGATTAAGCGGGCCCTGATCAACTCCGCTAAGACGATTCGCATTCCCGCGTACATGGTCGAACTCCTCAGCAAGTGGCGCCGGGCGACCGTGCGGCTCACCGAGGAACTCGGACGCGGACCGACCCCCGAAGAAGTAGCCAGAGTGCTCGGGCTGCCGCGGAAGAAGCTTTCAATCATCAAGAAGGCGATCCACATCTACAACCAGACGCCGCAAACCGATCAGGCCGAAAACGGCTGGTCGCTCGGCGAAATGGTCACCGACGAACGGTGTAAAAGCCCCGAGCTGGAGATGGTGGAAGGGGACGACATGACGCATATCCTGCGTATGCTCGAAACCATGGAAACCCGCGAAGCGACGATCCTCCGCATGCGATTCGGCCTCGACGACAACACGCCGCGGACGCTCAAAGAAATCGGCGAAATCCTCGGCCTCACGCGGGAACGAGTGCGCCAAATCGAGACCGAAGCCTTGGCCCGCTTGGCCGCCGGCTTGCAAGGCTAGGCAATCGCCAAGGCCGCTCGAACCGCCGGCCAAAAGTTCGCTTGAACTCCGTAGGCGCGGCTGGTCAACTGATCCCTCGACGCTTCACCATGGCGAGGGTTTCGGCAATGACGATCGTGCGCACGGCTGCGTTCTTAGCATGTCTGCCGTGGGCGCTTGCCGCGTCGGCGAACGACCTGAGCCGCGACGAAGAAGTCGTGTTGATCCCGACTTACGCCGCTTTTGACCGGGCGTCGGAATTGACGATATTTCCGCTTCATGCCTGGATCTTCGAACCTGAAGAAGATTCGAAGTGGCGCGGCGATCTGCTGAATCAGCTAACGCTCGGCATCACGCTGACCGAGCAAGAACGTCTTTCGCCCGTGTTTCGGCAACGCAGCCGGATGTTCTTGGTCGACAACGAGCGCGGCCAGGAACTTGTGGCGAACGTCGCCGCGCACAAGTTGCAACTTCCGGCATCGGAAGCCAACGGGCATATTCGGCACACCGCGACTTTGCCGACTTCTGATCTCCTGCGCGACGGGCTCGGCGCGGGCAAGGCATCGTTCGTGCTGCGTTACTCGCTCGAAGTACCGCGCGGCGATCCGCGTTCATTTCTCGGCCGTGTTTATTTGATCGGCGCTGAGGGGTGGAGCGTCGTCTCGGATATCGACGACACGATCAAGATCAGCAACGTCCGCGACAAATCGGAGTTAATGCGCAACACCTTCTTGCGCAAGTTTAAGCCGGTCGAAGGGATGGCGGCGCGGTACACGTCTTGGGTCCGCGAGGGGGCCGTGGTTCACTACGTCTCCGGCAGCCCATGGCAGCTATATCCGGCGCTCGCCGATTTTACGGACGAGGTCGAATTTCCGCAGGGGACGTTTCACTTGCGGTCGTTTCGCTTACATGACGGCACGGCCCGCGACCTGCTCGCCCCGCCGACGGGCTTCAAACTTGCGGAGATCGAGCAACTTCTCAAGGCGTTCCCAGGCCGGAAGTTCGCGTTTGTCGGCGATTCCGGCGAGTTAGACCCGGAAGTGTACGGTGAGTTGGCCCGACGTCATCGCGACCAAGTCCGACTGATCGCGATTCGCAACATTACGGACGAGCGCCTCGACAACGAGCGAATGACGAAGGCCTATCGCGACGTGCCGGCGGAGCGTTGCTTGCTCTTTAGCACGGCCGACGAGCTTCCGACTTGGGATGAGTTGAAGAAGCGGGAGTAATTGCAAAAGATAGCGGGCTGCCGGCAAGCGCCGCCGGCGACACGGCGACGCACTTGTCCGCTTCGCAACTGTCGATTCCGCAAGGAATTCGCTGAGATTGCGGCGAGTTCGCCTTGTGGCCGTTTTGAGCTTTCGCTATTTCTACCCGGCCATTTCCCGGCGAACCTTGGTTCCCGTTCGTAGTCGCTCGGCTCACACGCCTGACGAGCTGCGAAAACCCGCAACATGCCGCGGGTTCACCTCCACGGAACCTCGGCCGCCGACATCACTTCGTCCGCCTCACACTTCGGTTCGCCCTTCGTGCACGGAACTCGCCCTATGGCCGATGTTCGCTCCGTCTACGGTCGCGTTGCGCGCCGAGCGATCGTCGGAATCGCGATTTGTTTGGTCGGTTGGTGTGATCACGCCGCCGCGCAAGAAGCGCTTCCGTCGAATACGATGCCTGCTCCGGCCGCATCAACCCCGGCGGAGGAGATCGTCGTCGACGTTCGCGTCGACGGCAATCAAGCCGTCCCGCTGCATCGCATCGCCCCGCATATTCAAACTCGGGCCGGTCGGGCTTTCAGCCCGGATATCGTCGAAGAAGACGTGCGGCGATTGACCCGCTCGCGGATGTTCGTCAACGTCAACACGACCTACCAGCGCGTACCTGAAGGGGTCGTGGTGGTGTTCCAGGTCGTCGAACGACCGACGTTGACCCACGTGAAATATCTTGGTGCGACGCTAAAGCGCAGCACCATCGACAAGCAAACGAATCTCAAAGTCGGCGACTCGATCGATCCGCACATGATCGACGAGGCTCGGCGCAAGCTCGAAGAGTACTACAAGAGCAAGGGTTTCTCGAAAGCCCGGGTCGTGACGCTCGAAGGCAATAAGCCGGGCGACCGCGGCGCCGTGTTCAAAGTTACCGAAGGCCCGAAGCTCAAGATCTTTGACATTGAGTTCGAGGGGAACACGATCGCCGACGACAGCCGGCTGAAGACGCAGATCAGCAGCCGGCCGCCGATTCTGTATCTCTTCAAAGGCGAGATCGATTACGAAAAGATCGACGAAGACGTCAACAAACTGACGTCCTATTACCGCGGCCTCGGCTTCTTCGGCGCGAAAATCGGCCGAGAGATCGAGTTCGACGAGGGAAGCCGCTGGGCGACGCTGCGCTTCGTCATCAACGAGGGGCCGCGCTACAAGGTTCGCAACGTTTCGATCCTCGGCAACAAGCAATTTGAAACCACTATTCTTGACGAGAAGCTAAAGCTCAAGAACGGCTTGTATTTCGATCAAGGAATGATGGTCAAGGACATCTCGTCGCTGCAGGACCATTACGGGGCGATCGGCTACGTGTTTTGCAACGTGCAAGCCGATCCGCGGTTTTTGGAAGAGCCGGGGGAATTGGACCTCGTCTACCAGATCGAAGAGGGAGATCGTTACCGAGTCGGGCGTGTGAACGTCCGCATCGAAGGGGACGATCCGCATACGCGCATCAATACGGTTCTCAACCGGGTCGAATTGCGACCGGGCGACATCGTCGACATCCGCAAAATTCGCGACAGCGAACGACGTCTGAAGGCGTCGGGCCTCTTCAAGAACGATCCCGCCACCGGCGAAGCGCCGAAGATCACGTGGGAAGTGCCTGAGAACGACGACATTCTTACGGCGGAGAAAAGCGGCAACAGCGTGCGCGGGCAAAGCCCCGACAATGCCGCTCCTGTTCGGGCCGCACCGGTTCGGCCGCTCGTACATTCGCTGCCGCGTACGGAGAGCCACGGCGAAAAGGTGCTCGACGTCACGATCGACGGCGAATTGACGCCCCCTGAGACTCAAATGCCGGTCTATCAACGCGGCCCGCTGCCGTTCTCCGGGTCCGGCCAGGATGCGAAGCCGGCCGAAGCGACGCGTCCGCCGCTGTTCGCGCCCCTGAACCAGCAATCGCTCGACGGCAATCCCTACTGGACTGGTCGCCGACGCTACGCCGTCGAGCAGCCCGTCGAAGCGGTGAGCGTTGCACAAGTTGGTGCTCACGGATTCGCGGCCGCTCACCAGTGGGCCGTGGAGCCGGGAACGTCGCCCTTTGACGTCGTCGCACAGAACGCGCTCGCCAATGACGGTCTCGTCGTTCGCGGCCAGAGCCCGCTTCAAGCTCCGACCTACGGGCAACCGTCGTACGGTCAGGTGCCGCTCGGTTCGACGAGTCCTCAAGGTGCGGCGACGTCGAGCTATCCGCCGCCGGGTACGATTCCCACGCAGTACACGACGCCGAATCCGTACGGCAGTGCTCCGGCCGCTCCGGCGGTTCCTTCGTACGGCACACCGACGTATTCCTATCCGGGCAACACCACGCCGCCGCAGAACTACGGTCAAGCCGGGCCGCTCGCGCCGGTGACGCAACCGCAAGTCGTTCAAGGCACGCCCTATACGCCGCCGGTCATCGGGGCGCAACCGGCCCCGGGTTACGGCAGCGGCAACGAGTTATTCGGCAATTCGCCAAATCCGGTGTTCGATCCGAACGGACCGGTCACGCGCGACCTCACGATCATTCCGCAAGTCGCCGAAGCTCAAACCGGGCGATTTATGCTCGGCGTGGGCGTTAACTCCAACGCGGGCGTATTGGGCTCCATCGTTCTCGACGAACAAAACGCCGACATCACTCGGCTGCCGACCTCCTGGCGCGACTTTATCGAAGGCCGTGCCTTCCGCGGGGCCGGGCAACAAGTGCGTATTGAAGCTGTTCCGGGCAGCCAAGTTTCGCGCTACACGTTCTTATTCCGGCAGCCTTACCTCTTCGATACTCGCGTCAGCCTCAGCGCTAGCGCCTATTACTTCCAACGCTACTATCGCGACTGGTTGGAAGAACGTTTGGGCGGCCGCGTAGGGTTCGGCTATCAGTTCCCGTACGTGCCCGACTTGTCGGTGACGACGGCGATCCGCATGGAGCAGGTCGGCATCGAACAGCCGACCGTGCCGACCCCGCCGCAGTTGGCGTCGGCCCTAGGCGACAGCGATCTCTTCGTCTGGGAAAACCAGATTGTTCACGATACGCGCGACAGCACGTTTATCGCGACCGAAGGACATCGCATCGCGTTGGGCTTCGACATGGGCTTCGGCACGTACAACTTCCCGCGCGGGACGATTGACGCTCGCCAGCACTTCCTCCTCGGCGAACGCCCCGACGGCTCCGGCCGGCAGGTGTTGACGCTCCAAACGCAGCTCGGTTTCACCGGCTCCGATACGCCGATCTTCGAGAACTACTTCGCGGGCGGCTTCTCCTCGATGCGCGGCTTCAATTTCCGCGGCGTCGGTCCCGTCGTGCAGCAAGTAAATGTCGGCGGTCAATTTCAATGGCTGAATACCGTCGAGTACATGTTCTCGGTCACGGCCGACGACATGGTGCGCGGCGTCGTCTTCTGCGACTTCGGAACCGTGGAAGAGAGCATCGAGCTACAAGCCGAAAACTTCCGCGTGGCTCCCGGCTTCGGGCTGCGGATCACGGTGCCGGCGCTTGGTCCGGCGCCGATCGCGCTCGACTTCGCCGTGCCGGTCGCCCATGCTCCGGGCGACAACATCCAGAACTTCGCGTTCTACTTCGGCTTCGGCCGGTAGCCTAGACGTCGCACTTACGTTGCGACGCTCGCCTCAGACGATTTACCGGCCGCGAAAGATGGTCGTCTGCTCGTAGTCGTCGTAGTAGCTGCCCCGGACGCTGCGGCTATTCGCCGGGCGAGCGCCGAACCAGCCATACGGGTAGACCGGCGTCGCCAGATCGTAGCGCCGCCACTGTTCCTGCTGAGCGTGCGCAAAGTGCGAGTGGCCCGCGTGGCCCGAACCATGCGCCGCCGCGCCGTTGCCGAAGGGCGTCGGTGCCGCGATCGGATCGACCACGACGTAGCGCCGAATCTCGGGTTGATACGGACCGTCGGCACGGCGGGCCATGTGCGAAGCGATGGGGTATTTCGCTTCGGCGACCGCGGCGAACGTCGCGACAATAACGAGCGCGGCAAACGTAAGGAGGGCGTGACGCATCGCATCTTCCGTGATGTATGAGATCGTAGCTT
>JAFLCO010000268.1 GCA_017303535.1 Planctomycetota bacterium | reverse complement strand
AGTGATGAACTTGGGTGGCTGGGGCATAGCGAAGCGGTGCCCCAGTACTCAGGAAGTCCATTTCCGTTCGGCCAAGCTCAGCGCGGACTAGGGCGGATTTCCCGTGCGGGGTGTTCGGCAAGGCTACCTACCTGCGACAGTGACAGGCGTTGATCGCCGGCAGGCCGTAGCGCACGAAGGACCGATCGCCCGCTGCTGCAACCACTTTTTTTACCTGCGACCGGGACCACCGGACGCCCCGCACAAAGCCCTCGGGCGATGAAGCCCGAGTTGAACGGAACTTTTTTAGTTCACGATGCTTCACCGTACGCGCACGCGGATTTCACCACGGAGGCACGGAGAGCACGGAGCCGGACAAACACATTAGGGGACTGGGGGGACGGAAATCGGGGACTGAGGGGACGGATCAGAGAGACGAGGACGTCTTTTTTTTGGTCTATTCAACAGTCAGCAGTCCGCAGTCAGCACTTGCCTTCCGTCCCCCAGTCCCCGTCTGTAGGTCCCCACAGTCTCCTGTTGTGTTTCGCAACAGACCACGGACAACGGACCAAAAATCAGTGTTCGATCTGTGACCAGTATTCGTCGAATTTGAATGCCGGGCTGTTGTCGTGGTCGTGGCATTTGATGCAGGTCGTTTGTTCGACGTTTGCTTTGGAGACATGCATCAGCTTTCGCATCGCTTCGCGGAATTGCGGATCGGTGCCGGTTTCCGCCGCCACGTGGCCGCCGCCGGGGCCGTGGCAATTTTCGCAGCCATTCCCGCTCAAATGCGGCGTCTTCAATAGGTCGGCAAAGCCCGTTTGGAACGGCACATAGTTCTGCGGGTCCCAGCCGGTGACGTGGCAGCTTAAGCACTCGGCGTCGAACTGCCGCGGCGGATCGAGCCGCGTCAACGTTTCCGTGGCGTGGGCGTGCCCGGAGTCTTTCCAAACCGCGAAGGCCCCCTCATGGCACTTCGCACAACTCGCGCTGCCGACAAACTTCGCCGAGTCCGGGCGTGCCGCATCGAAGCGGGGATGAATCTTCTCGTGGATCCCGAGGTTCTCCCGTCCGGCAAGTCGCAGCTGGTCCTGATACTCGACCAACAACGTTTTCATGGCCGGCGATTCGGCGAACCGTGCGTCGAGCGGCACGCGTTGATAGCGGACCGGCCGCTGAGGGTCGTCGTAGAACCCGAGCACGATGGCATGCTGACCTTTTTTACCGACTTCAATCATCGCCGTCCGCGAGCCCGGCACCGCCCGCAAGTCGCCCGGCGGTTCATCGGCACCGACGGCCGTGACGGCCAGCGTGAACTGCGGAAACTTCTTCACCAAGGCTTCCGTTTCCTCCGGCGTGCCGTAGCAGAGCAGCACCAGTTGGTTGCAACCTTCGGCGACCATTTGCGGCACGACTTCGGCGAGCGCCTCGTCGGCGGGCGTCGTGACGATGCCGTCGTTGTTGATCGTCTGTCGGAACGAATCGGCCAGCACGCTCGTAATGCCGATCTTCTTACCGGCGACAGTCGTCGTGCGGTAGCGGGCCGTGGCGCCGGAGTCGAATGCGAAGAGGGCGACGTTCGCCGAAGTGAAGGACGCGGTCTTGTCGTGATACGGCTCCGTCGCCGCGCCGAGCAACGCGGCCGCGGGCATACGGAGATCGTCGGCGCCGAGCCCGATCGCGGCGTAGCCCATTTCGATGAGCCCTTTGACCGTCTGCTGGAACTTGACTTCCGTCTGTGTAACGCCGACCCGACGGACCTGGCCGCCGAGATCGATCGGCACCGGATTCCAGCCCTGTTTCGCGAGTTGAGTGAGCAGCGTATGCCGGCGGCTCAAACCACCTTTCAGGTTTTCGAGGCCGGCGCAACCGCACGGTTCGATGTAGCCGGTGAGATCGCCAGTGAAAACGAGCGTAAATTTGGGAGCGGGCCACTCATGGAAGATCGGGCCGTTGCGTTCGACGGCCGCGGCCGCCGCGGCGGCATAATCGGCAGGCGGGTGCAAAGGATTGCGAGCGGTCGCCTGGGCAACAATGGGCGTCGAGGCGACCAAGCTCGGTGCGGCACCGGTCGACGGCATTGCCGACGGTGCGGGCAAGTTGGAAGTTGGCGTGGCGGCCGCCTGCGCGAAGTTGCGGGTCGTCGGCGGGGCGATTGGAGCAACGAGCAACGGACCTGCGGCCGGAGGCGGCGTCGGCGAAGCGACGGGCTTGCCTACCGGCGTGGGCGTCGCACGGACCGGTGGATCGACGACTTCGATCGGCGTCGTCGCCGAGGCGGTGATCTTCGGCCCGCCGGTATTTACGGGCAACGCCGCTCCGCCGGCGGAACCTGCGGCAGCCGTATCGATCTTCTCCGTCGAGCAGCCGACGAAGATCGCCGGTACCAGGCAGATCGCCGCGCACAAAACGACCGACCAAAACAACTTCGCACCCATGCCGAACCATCCCATCCGTGAAACGATCGCCCCTCGAACAACTCGCTGCGGAATTGTCGGAGGATCGGCAGATTGTGGCAACACGGATTTGCCGGGAAACCGCACAAACGAAGCGGTTTTCGCGGAGATCGGTCGGCCGCAGGTCGCGACTACGCGCAACTCCGGCCCGCGGCTTCTTCGGCGGCCCGTTGACGCTCGAGCGTTTCAACGCGGTTCGCCAGTTTGCAAAGTTCGGCATCGACGTCGGTGCGACGGCGCATACCGTTGGCGCGGGCCGCAAGGCGTTCGGCGAGCAGATCGTCGGAGAGCAGCATCCGTTCGCCGAAGATACGAATAAGCGTCGCCAAATAGCGGCGGCCCATCTCACGCAGCCGAAGATTCGAAGAGCCCCAAGTACGACCGGTCCAAGAGATGGGAATCTGCGCGATGTTGTATTTGCGGATGATCGCGCCGAGCGACATCTCGATCGTGATGTTGAAGTGCGAGCTTTGCAGCTGGCCAAGTTCGCGAACGACGTCGGTCCGATACGCCTTGAAGGCGTTGGTCAGGTCGTTGAACTTGCACCAGAACGCCCATTGCATCAGCTTGTTGACGATCCGATTGACCACCAGCTTTTTCAGCGGGTAATCCGTGACTTTGCTCCCTTTGATAAAGCGGGAGCCGAAGACGCAGTCATAACCTTCGCAAATCTTGCGATAGTACGCCACGACGTCCGACGGATGGTCGGACGAATCGGCCATGACGATCATCACGACGTCGCCGGTGACCTCGTCCAAGCCGGAGCGAACCGCACGGCCGAAGCCGCCGGGAGGCCTGCGCGTTACGAGCCGCACGTCGGGATCGTCGGCCATCAGTTCACGCACGACCCGCTCGGTGCCGTCGCGACTGTTGTCGTTGACGATCAGGATTTCGTAAGGAATGCCTTCGCCGCGCAGGGCCTTCTGCAAGTCGGCCACGGTCGCCGGAAGGTTCTTTTCCTCGTTGTAGGCCGGGATCACCAACGATACGCGCAATTCGTGCATGCGTGCACCTTGAACCGCTTCCGTCAAGTTTGGATCGCCCGACATCTTAATCTTGCCGCAGGAACAAGCGACCCACGGTGCGGCCGCTCACAGAATTCGCAACGATTTCACGCGATTCCGACACAACGTGAAGAATTCATGGTAGTCGGGTCGGCGGTAGTCGGGAAACGTGAACTCATGACTTTGCCAGTTCCCGTGGCGGTACATGAGCGTGATTTCGGCGTACATGCCGTCGCCCAGGTAGATGCGGTGGGCGTGGTCTTTCGTAGAGGCCAGGACCAACTTGGCCGCCGTAATGTAGCCGGGGTCGAGGTTCAACGGCCGCGGTTCCGGATGCCGCCCAAACGCCGCATATTCGGCTTCCCACGCGTTGGTCCGGTGTTTCACGGCCGCCAGTTCACCGGCATCGAAGCCGGCGTCGAAGGCCAGGAACGTTTTGCCGAGGCCGGGCCCCATCGTGGCGTCGTAGTAGGACGTCTCGGCGAACGAGAACGTCGGGCTCACGAGGGCAGGGGGCCCGTAGGCCTCGGCGAGTTTGGCCTTCGCCCAATCCAGGGCTTCCGCGTACCGCGTGATGACCGCCACGAGCGGCAGGATCGGCGGATGCGGTCGGGTGTCGCCCATAAACTATTTGTACTTCGCACGCTCGGCGGCGACCAACTTCGCGACGGCTTCGGCGGCCCCGGCCAGCGGGATCATCTCGGCCGCTTCTTTGGTCCGCCATTTCAATTCGAGGTTGCCTTCCTTCAGGCCGCGGCCGCCGACCACGACGCGAAGCGGCACGCCGATCAAGTCAGCATCCTTGAACTTCACACCGGGCCGCTGGTCGCGGTCGTCGTAAAGAACGTCGACGCCCAGGGCTTGCAACTCGGCGTAAAGCTTATCGGAAGCTGCCGCCACTTCGGCATCGGCCGCGTTGACCGACGAGACGATCACTTCGTACGGCGAAATCGACATCGGCCAAACGATGCCGTTGGCGTCGCTCTTGGTTTCGATGAGCGACGCGAGGATGCGGTTCACGCCGATGCCGTAGCAGCCCATGATGATCGTGTGCTGCTGTTCCTTATCGTCGAGGAACTTGGCTCCCATCGCATCGGAGTACTTCGTACCCAGCTTAAAAACGTGGCCGATCTCGACCGTCTTGCGGACTTCGAGCTTGGCGTCGCTGCGGGGCGACGGATCGCCTTCGGCCGCGTTGCGCAGGTCGGCGAAGTGGTCGACCTTGAAATCGCGGTCGAGATTCGCGCCGACGTAGTGGTGGTCGCCCTCGTTCGCGCCGATGATGCAGTTGGCCATGCCCGCGACGTCTTCATCGGCCCAAATCGGCACGGCGACCTTCAAGCCGACGGGCCCGGCAAACCCGACCGGAGCCCCGGTGATTTTCTCGACCGTTTCATTGTCGGCGAGCGCGAGCTTCTTGGCTCCGACGGCGCGACGGACCTTGTTTTCGTTGGCTTCGTGATCGCCGCGGATCAAGACGGCGATCGGCCGGTCGTCGGCCGAGTAGATCAGCGTCTTCAGCATTTGATGCGGTTTGCACTTGAGGAACTTGCTCACCGCTTCGATGCTGCCGACGTTGGGCGTGTGAAGCTTCGTCAGCGGCTTCGGTTCAACACTGGATTTGGCCACGTTGCGTTTGCCGATTTCGGCGCGCTCGACGTTGGCCGCATATTTGCTTTTGGGATCGTAGACGACCGTGTCTTCGCCGTTAGGCGTGATGCACATGAATTCATGGCTGGCGTCGCCGCCGATCGGGCCGCTTTCCGCCTCGACGGCCAAGTAGTCGAGCCCACAGCGCTCGAAGATTTTGCAGTATGCGGCGTACATCTTATCGTAACTGGCGTTCAGGCCCTCGACCGTGGAGTCGAAGCTGTAAGCGTCCTTCATAAGGAACTCGCTCGTCCGCAAGACGCCGAAGCGCGGACGCTCTTCGTTGCGAAACTTGGTTTGAATCTGATAGAGCGTCAGCGGCAGCTGCCGGTAGCTCGAGACGAACTTTTTCACCAAGTCGGTGATGATTTCTTCGTGCGTCGGGCCCAGCGCCATCGGCACCTTCTTGCCTTGGCGGCGGACGTCGAACTTGATGAGCACGTCGCCGAACGCTTCCACACGGCCGGTCTGCTCCCAGAGGCTGATCGGCGTGATGGCCGGCATGTGCACTTCGACAGCGCCGGCCTTATCCATCTCTTCGCGGATGATGGCTTCGGCTTTACGCAGCGACCGATAACCGAGCGGCAGGTACGTGTAAGCCCCGGCCATGAGTTGGTTGATCATGCCGGCTCGCAGCATGAGCACGTGGCTGGGAATTTCGGCTCCCTCGGGGGTTTCCTTCATCGTGGGAATGAGGGTTTGGCTCCAGCGCACGGCGGCGATCCTTCGAAAGAGGGCAGGGTGCTATCAGCGAAAGCCGGCATTTTAGGGCGACGGGCCAAACGGCGGAAGTGCAACCGCCGGCCTGTGACGCTAGTCGCATCGTCCGGAAACGGCCGCTTTGCTATAAGGCGGACACGAGTCGCAGGGAAAGGTTGCGAACATGCCGGGCGAACATCTCGATCTGACCAGTTCGGCGGACGATGGCCGCGAAGATCGATTGCGCGCAGCCAACTCGGCAGGCGCGGGCGAAGCACGGCCGTTTCTGGGCGTGCAATTCCGCTGCTGCGACGTTTATGCGCGGATCTACGTCAACCGCGAAGGCACGGCTTACCAGGGGCACTGCCCGCGCTGCTCGCGGCCGGTGCATATTCGGATCGGCCCCGGCGGGAGCGACTCGCGATTCTTCGAGGCTTGCTAACTGTTCGGCGTTCCGCAACGCGGAGGCAAGGTCCGCAGCTAAATGGTCCGAACGAGTACGACTGCCGGCAATGCGCGTCGTCTTGTTGCGAATGCGCTGTTTCGCTATCGTTCCCCGCCCCCGTTTTCCGCATTGATCGAGCTATGGACTTCGACGTTTCCAAAACGACGCGCACCTGCGCCGCCAGCGGTCGTGAGATCGCCGCCGGCGAGACCTATCACTCCGCGCTCGTTCGCGAAGGGGCCGACGTGCGACGACTCGACTTCGCCAAGGAAGCCTGGACCGGTCGGCCGGAAAATGCGATCGCCGATTGGGTGTCGGTGATGCCGGAGCGCGAAGGGTCGGAGAAACGCAAGCTCGCCCCCAGCGAAGTGCTGCTGCAACTCTTCCACGATTTGGCCGAGCAGCCGGGCCAGGAAGATATGCGCTACGTGCTGACGCTGATGCTGATCCGTAGACGATTGCTGCGACTAGAAGATACGACGACCGAGAACGGCGTCGAAACGATGACGCTCTATTGTGCCCGCGACGAACAGACCTATCAGGTGCCGGCCGTGGTGCCCGCGGCGGCGCGCGTCGACGAGATTCAGAACTATTTGACCGGTTTGCTGTTCGCGCCCGCCGGTTAACCCGAACTCCGCTATTTCAACAACAACGGCAAGATCCATGGATGGCCGCCGCCACAAACTGTCGCCGACGCTCGTGACGCTCGCCGCCTTGGTGTTGCTCACGACGGCCGGCGGCGCGCAGTGCTTGCCGCAGCGGCAACAGTACACGGCCATCGCGGGGCCGCGGGTACTATCGGAATCGCCGCAACAAGCGGACATCATCCAAGCGGTGAACGCCAACAGCGCGCTGATCCGGTCGCTCTACACGACCGACGCCACGATGAGCGTGCCGGGTGCGCCTTCGCTGCGGGCCAACTTGGCGCTCGAGCGCGAGAAGAAGTTGCGGCTGCGAGCCGAGACGGCGCTGACCGGCGCGGAAGTCGACATGGGGAGCAACGACGAGCTCTTTTGGTTTTGGGTGCGCCGTAACCCGCCGCCGACGTTGTACTACTGTCGGCACGACAAGTTTGCGACAAGTTCGGCTCGGCAAATTGTGCCCGTCGATCCGCAGTGGCTGCTCGATGCCGTCGGCTTGGCGACGTTCGACCCGTATCATCAGCACTCGCAACCGACGCGGACGCCGAACAACAATTGGGAAATTCGCACCACGTTCAACGGCCCGACGGGGCAGATGTCGAAGTCGACCGTGGTCGATGCCAGCCGCGGGTTTATTCTCGAGCAGCACTTGTTCGACGCCCGCGGCACGCTCATGGCAAGCGCCTTGGCGAGCAAACATTGGCGCGATCCGGCCTCGGGTGCGATCGTGCCGCAGCAAGTGAAGATCAATTGGCCGGCGACGCAGTTCTCGCTGGAGTTCGACGTCAAGACTTGGCAGGTCAACAACATTCCGGCCGATCCGACGGCGCTCTTTACGCTACCGAGCTTTCCGGGCTGGGCCGTGGTCGACCTCGGAGCACAAACGCCGCAGCCGGGACAGACGTCGATGTTGCCCAGCATCAGCACTCCGCAACCGGGCACGGCCCGTAGCGGCGCGGACCTCATCGGCTTCGCACCTCAATATGCACCCGCAGCGCCGGCCAACCCCGCCGCGCCCGTTTACGCGACGCCCGGAAATACCGTTGCTCCGTCGCTTCAACCGGCGGCGGGAGTCCGCAGGTACTAGGACGGCAAGAGTGTCCGACCAGCCGGCAGGGTGACGGAATGGCCGATTTTCCGGCTCGTTCGGGGCGGTTTCAAACAGAACATTTGGAGATTGCGAGTTTTCCCGCCTAAAAGTGGGGCCGGAAACTGACTTACGTCTCGGAAAATCTGTTGCAATGCATGCAGGGCCAAATATCATCACAGAGTGAGGCGATCTAGCCGAGATGCGTGCCGAAACGGCAGCCTTGTAGAGCGTCTTGCCTGCGTAGAATAACTTTGCGCGGATACTTGCAGGTCGTCCGCGTCGCCTTATTTGACCGGGCGGCAGCGCGATCCGTGGCCGTTAACAATTGAAATGCGGAGTCGCAGATATGCGATGGAAGAACTGGTGGAGTGCGGCGGCGGTTCTGTCGGCCGTGTTGGGCGGCGTCCAAGTGTCGCAAGCCCAGGCGTTGACCGGTGCCGCTGATGCGTTGGCTGAGTCGGACGCGTCGCTCGACCGGATGCGTAGCGCTGCCTATAGCGCGTTCACTCGCCAAGAATATGCCCTGCAACCCGACGGCAACTTGCGCGGCAAGGTGCGGGCGGTCGACTCGGCCGGTTCGCTGACGCCGGCCCGCGTGAAGCTCTTCTTCGTGCGTCACGGGGAAATCATTTCACAAGCTTCCCCGGACACCAACGGCGTGTTCCAAGCCGGCGGGTTAGCTCCCGGTTATTACTCGGTCATCTCGCAAGGTGACGGCGGCTTCTCGTCGGTGGGCGTCAAGGTCGTTCCGCCGCCGGAGAAGAGTGAAGCCCCCAAGGCCAACACGATCGGTCGGACGCGTGAAGTCGCTTTGACAAAAGTTCAACAACAAGCCGGCGCC
>JAFLCO010000267.1 GCA_017303535.1 Planctomycetota bacterium | reverse complement strand
CGAGCACCAGCGGATCGCCGGCTTTGCCCACCAGCGCGGCGTCGCCCGGCGCGGCGGCGCGAATGCCGTCGGCCTTGAGCACGTCGCGCAGGTGCGGGCGAACGGTGAGCGTCGGCTCGATTCCCTTGGCCCTGAGCAGTTCGATGAGCGTAAAGCCGCCGCAGCCGATGTTGGCCGCGGCCCGCCCGACCGTGACCGGATAAAGCTGGGTGATATGATCGTCTTCAAACAACACGACGGGCATCGGAGCAACCGCGGGGCCAAAGTTCGGTTCGTTCGGTTCGGTTCGGTTCGATTCAAACGTACGACACGCGTGCCGGTAGACCAGACGGGCGCGATGTAAACGGTGCGGCCGCCGCGTTCTTGTCGTAACGATTCTGCCGAGTGTAGGTTACGAAGCTCGGCCGAACCGGGATACGGCAAGTTGTGTCGCTCTTTCGGATCGGCGGAAAATCATGCAGACCACAGGCGTCGCGCGCGCCGGGAAAACCGTCCCCTTTTCGCGGTGCCCGATCGTCGGCGACCTATTCACGGTCGCGGCCCTATTCACGCTCGCGGCAGAGGGTGCTACATTAGAAGACTCGCCGCGACGAGCCGCCCAAGGGCCGGTTCGCAGCGGCGGCAATCGTATCGACGAGCGACGAAGTCGCAGTATCGACGGGTTGGGTCGACGGGTTGGATTGAAGACGAGCCGGAGTGGCGGAATGGCAGACGCGCTGGATTCAAAATCCAGTGTCCGCAAGGGCGTGTGGGTTCGACTCCCACCTTCGGTACTTGAAACGAGGAAAGCACTTACGACGTTAGTCGTGGGTGCTTTTTTCTTGCGCCGGCGGAGCGGTGTTATCGGGAATGTTTCCAAGCGTCGACTTTTCGCAGGCTTCGCGGATCACGTCGCCGAAAGGAGGTAGTCTGTTTGATGATCTGTAGCAAACAACAATTGCTTTGCCTCCTGCTGGTCATCGTAGCACTCCCGGCAAACCCGGCCTCGGCCACGGAGCGCGTGCTGGATTCGCAGGGGCACCACCTGCGATTCGGCGAGCAGCGCGAATGGTCCGAGTTTCCGGAAGACGCGGAAGCCGCGGAGCTAAATCTAAATTTCACGGCCACGGGCGCCGCGCAGGAAACGACGCTCCGCCTGAAGCATCGCGACGTCAAGCAGGCTTGGTCGCTGGAACTCAACGGCCGCGTGCTCGGTCGGCTGCCGGTCGACGAGAACGAGATGGTGACGTTTTGGAGCATTCCCGCGAATACGCTCCAAGACGGCGACAACCGCTTGCGAATCTACGGCTCGGGAAAACTCTCCGACGACGTCGTGATCGGCGACGTACGCCTTGATGATCGTCCACGGCAACAAGTCCTGAGCGAGACCAAGCTGACGGTGTTGGTCCGCGACGCCGACTCTCAGCAGCCGGTCCCTTCGCGAATCACGATTCTTGACGCGGAAGGTGCGCTGATGACGACCGGCGCGTCGTCGAGCGATACGCTCGCGGTCCGTCCGGGGATCGTCTACACCGCCGACGGCCGGGCGACGATTCCGCTCCGAAGCGGTCGCTACACTGTTTACGCCGGTCGTGGGTTCGAGTATTCCGTGGCCAAGAGCGAAGTCGCGCTTCGCGCCGGCGCGGACCAAACCATCGAGCTAAGTATCCGGCGTGAAGTTTCCACGCCGGGCTACGTCGCTTGTGACACCCACTGCCATACGTTCACCTATTCGCGCCACGGCGATGCGACGATCGACGAACGAATGGTGACGCTGGCCGGGGAAGGTATCGAACTGCCGGTGGCGACCGATCACAACGTGCAGGTCGACTACGACGACCCGGCTAAGCGACTCGGCGTGCGGCAGCATTTCACGCCGATCGTCGGCAATGAAGTGACGACCGACTTTGGCCACTTCAACACCTTTCCTCTAGTGCCGGGGCCGGCGAGCATCGACCATAGTGGCCAAGATTGGCCGACGATCTTTAAGGCCATCCACGGTGATGCGACTGATCGTATGGTCGTGCTGAATCATGCCCGCGACATTCATAAGGGCTACCGACCGTTCGATCCCAAACATCACATCGGTGTTGCCGGAGAGCGGCTGGATGGTTGGCCGCTACGCGTCAACTTGATGGAGGTGGTCAACTCCGGCACGACGCAGACCGACGGCCTACAGTTGTTCCACGATTGGTTCGGCCTGCTGAATCGCGGCTTCCGCATCGCACCGGTCGGCACGAGCGATTCCCACGACGTCGGTCGCCACTTTGTCGGTCATGGTCGAACGTACGTAAAATGCGATGACCGCGATCCCGGCGCAATTCCTTTAGAGCAAGTCTACGACAGCTTGCGCGCCGGGCGCGTCTTGATCAGCTACGGCCTGTTGGCCGATCTCAGAATTGGATCAAATCACGGCCCGGGCGATTTAGTTCCGACAAGCGGGCCGCTGGACGTTACGGTTCGCGTGCTGGGGCCACACTGGACGAAAGCACGGCAAGTCACGCTGTACGCCAACGGCATTCCGATCCGCGAAGTCGATATTGCGTCCGACGCCGGCAGCTCAGCGCCGGGAGTGAAGTGGCAAGACGAGTGGCGGCTGGAAACGCCGAAGCACGACGTTTTTCTGGCCGTCATCGCCACAGGGCCGGGCGTGCGCGAGTTGTTCTGGCCGACGCCCAAGCCCTACCAGCCCGCGTCGCAGGACTGGACTTCGTACGTCCTCGGTGCATCCGGCGCCATCTTCATCGATGCCGACGGCGACGGAAAGTTCACGCCGGCGCGTGAGTATGCCGAGCGACTGATTAAGAAAGCCGACGGCGACTTGGCGGCGCTGCTGTTATCGCTGGAACAATACGACGAAGCGGTCGCGATCCAGACGGCGAGCGTGCTGGCGGGCGGCGGGCAATCACTTTTCGACGATGGGCTCACACGTCCGCTTCGTGACGCGGCGCCTCAGGTGCGCCGCGGCTTCCAACGCTTCACCGAGGCTTGGCGATACGCTCGGCAATCGCAGCAGGGCCTGTGAGCAACAACTCGCCTACGCCGCCATGCCGCTCAGCCTTGGCGTCGCTGATCGTTCAAGGGGGGAAGAATTCCAGCTAGTCGATCGCCGCTTCGATCGCCGCCGCCACCTGCTTGCCGAGCAGTTCGTAACCTTCGGCGTTGGGATGCACATCGTCGGGCTTCATCACGCGCTCCACGTGCGGTGTGAGCGTGCTAAAAAGATCGTCGACGGCGATGTCGTGCTTCTGCATCACCGCGGCCGCAATACGGTTGCGCTCGACGATCGCGGCGGGCATCGACGGGCCGTCCTTCGTGCCGCCGGGGACCGGGGTCGTACTGGCCCAGATGATCTTAGCTCCAGTCTTCTTCAGACGGTCGACGATTTGCTCCAACCGCTGCTCGTAGTCGGCCGGCGGCGTCCTACGGTCGTGGATGCCGAAGTTGAAGTGGATGACGTCCCACCTTCCGTCACCTAGCCAAACATCGATTTTCTTGAGGCCGTTGGAGGTGGGGCCGCAGTTCTCCGGGGCTTTATGGACATTCGCTTTGCCGGCCAGTGCCTTGCGCGTCGGCAGTGTATATCCGCCGGAGATCGAATCGCCGATCAGCAGAACGCGCGGCAGCTTGGGGTCGTCCTGCACGAAGTCCCAGCAGGAAGAGCGCCCCTGGACCATCAGGCGTTTGTGAATCGGCAGATAGAAGCCGCCGAGATTCTCTTGCAACGTCCGCTCCCAAGCCTGGCGATCGGCGGGGAGCGTGGCGACCAGCGCCTCGTACTTCGCGGCGATCGCGGCATCTTCGGCCGCTTTCTTTGCCGCGGCCTCCTGCGCGTCAGTCGGTTCGGTGGCGGCCGGAGGCGGACTCTTTTGCTGGGCGGCGGCGGAACTGCAGAGTAGGCCAACCGTGCCGAGCATCAACAGCACGTAGGGGCGGTAGAAAGTATTCATCGTGATCGGTTCCTCGATGGGGAGTCGAATTCTCCGCAGACGGTTTCTGCCGTCGCACGGCCTGATTTTTGTTTTAGCAGCATCTCCGGGCGGCAAGGCGATCGCAATACGTGCCTTGCCGGAACGAGCGCGATTGAAGCTAAACGATCGAGGGCGGCCGGCCAAGCTATCGCGATCTTCCGGGCACGCTCGCTCGCGTGAACTTGATCTACATCGACGCCGAGAGGCCGAAATAGGTTTGAGTCGCCGCGGTCACGTTCGCCGCATCAATACTTCGCTGCGTTGCGGCGGAGTTCGACCTTTCGGCAAGTGATGCGTTTGTTGGAGGGCATAAAGACCAACAACGCGTCGTCGTCGAGTCCGACCATCGACGTGTTGCCGCCGCTCGCCGTCGACACGACATGAGCCTCGCTCCAGCCGCGGCCGGTTCCGTCGGTCGAGACATAAAGGCGACAACCGAGTTTGGTGTGTGCGGTGAGCAGCACTAACGCACCGTTGGGAAGCAGCAGCAAACTTGGGAGCTTGCCGGCCACGGGACGTTTCTCGTCGCCGACCAGCAGTCGCTCGACGGGCGACCACGAACGGCCGTCGTCGGAAGATCGCGTCGTCACAAGAGACGCTTGCTCGCTGCTTCCGGTTCGGACGACGGCCAGCAACGACCCGTCGGAGGTTCGCGCCACGGCGTTTTCGAGCCAGGGAGTCGTAACGGCGACACCGGCCGAGCGAATCGCCGATACGATCGCCGGCGTTCCGCGCAGCGTCCAAGTCGTCCCGCGATCAGCGGATTCCAGCAGCAGCGCGCGATGCCCGGCGGTGCTCCAGGCATAGGCCGGCATGAGCCAAATTCCCCGACGGTCGGCCAGCAAGTGCGGTAGCGGGCGCGCGATGACGCCGGCCTCAGGAGGATAGCTAATCACGGCATCGTCGACGTCCCAGGTCCGACCTTCATCGCGCGAGCGACCGACGACATAGGCATCGGCGGGCGCGTTCGGTCCGTCGGGAAAGGCCCGCAGCTTGGGATCGGGTAAGCGGCGAATACCGAACGCGACCAGCGTTCCGTCGGATGCTCGATCTTGCCATAGGTCGACCATGCCGGCGATCGGACGATCATCGGCGGCTTGCTGCCAGGTTGCGCCGTCGTCGGTCGAACGGCTGCGGCCCGTTCCCGCCGTCGCGCCGAAATCGTCGGGATGATTCGGGTAGATCAACTCGATGCCGCGTTGACCGTCGACGCGAACGACGGACGCCCAGCCGGCTCCGGTAATTCCGGCGCGCTCGACGACGGTCGTGATCGGACCGAGACGAACATCGATCGTCTCATCCGCTCTCGCGGCCGTCGTTTTCAAAACGAGAACGGCAAGCGCGCCGATCACGGATACTATCGAATTCGACCAAGTCATGTTGCGTACCTATGCTGAAGGCGGTTCAGTCGCCGACGCGCGATGATTGTTCGCCGCATCGACGACGGTTATCGTAGCTCACCAGCGATCGACTTTCATGCGCCGGGCCTCACGACGGTTCGGCCGTCTTGCTTCGTGGGCGTGTCTCGTCCGTCGTCGTTTAGTCGTCGTTTTGCCGTCGAGGAAAAGCTCATGCGATTTTGTTGCGTCTTCGGGTTGATCGTCGCGACGTTGATTGCCGCCATTGGGCGGGCCGACGACGACCTGACCGTTCTAAAGGCTTCGCCCGAGGCGGGGCCGCCCGATCAATTGTTGGAGCGGGCTCTGCTGGCCGAAGTGCGCCGTTGCGACCAGCGCCGTCGCGAAGCCCTGGACAAGGCGATCGTCAGCGAAGCGGCATGCCGTGATTGGCAGCGCCGTCGCCGCGATTATTTTCTCGAGGTCATCGGCGGCTTGCCCGAGCGCACGCCGCTTAATGCGCAGATCGTCGGCGTGTTGCCGGGTCGCGGTTATCGCGTCGAGAAGATCATGCTCGAAACTCGACCGGGCTTTCATCTGACGGCGAATTTCTACCTGCCCGATGCTCCGCCTCCTTGGCCCGCCGTGCTCGTGGCGTGCGGACATAGTCACGACGGCAAAGCGGTCGGACAGTACCAACTCGTGTGTCGACTGTTGGCGCGGCACGGCTTGGCGGCCATCTGCTACGACCCGATCGGCCAGGGGGAGCGATATCAGATTCTCGATCCGCAAGGACGGCGCACCGTTTTCGAGGACGGGCCGCACGTGGCGACGCCGCATCCGCACGCGCGGCTGCTGTGCACGACCGAGCATACGATGATGGCGCTGGGATGCACGCTGCTGGGAACCAACGTCGCCCAGTATCGAATCTGGGACGGGATGCGCGTCGTCGATTATTTGCAAAGCCGACCGGACGTGATCGCCGACAAGATCGGCTGCACCGGAAACTCGGGCGGCGGAACCGAAACGGCGTATCTCATGGCGCTGGACGACCGCATCGTCGCCGCCGCGCCGGGTTGTTTTCTCACGACTCTGCGGAAGCTGCTGGAAACAAAAGGACCGCAGGACGGCGAACAGAATTTGTTCGGTCAACTGGCGGTTGACTTCGACGAAGCCGACTACTGTATTCTGCGAGCGCCACGGCCGACGCTCATCTGCGCCGGAACGCGTGATGCGACCTTCCATTTCGACGGCACGTGGGATTTGTTCCGCGACGTTAAGCGATTCTATTCGCGATTTGGACATGCCGACGCCGTCGACATCGTCGCGCCGGATGCACCGCACGGCTTTACCTTGCAGCTGCGCGAGGCGGTTACGCGGTTTATGGCGCGACATCTGCTCGGTAAAGAAGTCGTGGTTCGTGAAATCGAAACGTTGCCCGATCGGTTTACCGACGACGAATTGCGCGCGTTCAGTATGCCCGACTTTACCGCCGAACAATTGCAATGTACGCCGGACGGACAGGTGCTGTTGCTGTCGGGCGAGCGCAGCGTGTTCGAGCTGAATTCGGAGATGGCCGAGCGACTTAAGGCGGACCGGTCGAGCACGTGGCGCGGACTCGACGCGGTGGCCAAGGCGAAGCTCATTCGGCGTACGATCGGCATTCCCGACGTCGACCGTCCCGAGGTCGCCGAACCGCGCGTGACATTGGTCGGCGAGACGGCGAGGGACGACTATGTCGTTCGCAAGTTGTCGCTTACCTCGGCTTTAGGCGTGCCGCTGCCGGCGCTGGAATTCGTTCCGCGGAAGCCCGACGGTCGCGTCGTGCTCTACTTGCACGGTGCGGGGATGAAGCCCGACGCCGCCCCCGGCGGACCGATCGAGTCGCTCGTCGGCACGGGACGGATCGTACTCGCCGCCGAACTAAGCGGTATCGGAGAGACCGAAACCGTGCCACGTCGCGGCAGAACTCACTACGGGGCAGGCCGGTTCGGTCCCGACCTGCCCGAGGTGATGACGGCCTACCTGCTCGGCCGCAGCCACGTCGGAATGCGCACCGAAGATGCGACCGCTTGGTTGCGCTACTTGCAGCGAGGCGGCGGCACGGGCGAGCCGCCGAAAGAAATCGAGTTGATCGCCGTCGGCGAGGCGGCGATTCCCGCTTTGCATACCGCCGCTCTCGCTCCCGGCGCGTTTCGGAGCGTGAGCGTGCGCCGTATGATTCCGTCGTGGGAAGCTATCGTTCGCACGCCGGAGACTTACGATCAGGCGACGAACGTCGTTCACGGAGCATTGCGGCATTACGACCTTCCCGACTTGGCGGCGATGCTCGGCGATCGGATCTCGATCACGGAGAGCGCAGGGGCGGCCGACCGCGCAACGGCTCCTTAAACGCAAGGGCTACTGTGCATGAGCGGCCGACGACTCGGCCAACCGAACGTCTCCTCAGGATCGACCATGAAATCACGCACTTTGGTTTTCGTACTTCTGGCGACGGCCCTGTTTCCTTTCGCCGTCCGCGCCGCCACGATCGAACTCGTCGCCGGCGGCACGCGCGATGTCGTAGATATCCCCGCGACGGAAGCCCTCTTGCGCGAACCGTTCGGCACCGAGTTCGACTCCCAAGGTCGGGCTTGGATCGTCGAAATGAAATCGGGGAACCGGTTGCTGCAGATCGACGAGAAGGGGCTCTTGCGGCACATCGCGGGTCGCTTGGAGTCGGGCCTGAGCGGCGACGGCGGGCCGGCGCTTCAGGCGCAGTTCAACGGTCCGCACAACTTGGCCCTGCTGCCCGACGGCGATGTCCTCATCGGTGATACTTGGAACGGCCGCGTGCGTCGCGTCGAGGTCGACACGGGGCTCGTCACGACGCTCGAAGGCTGGACGGCTCCCCCGGGAAAGGAGCGCGCTCAGGGACCGTATTGCATCACGCTGAGCCCCAGCGGATCGCAGCTCTACATCGCCAACCTGCTCCAAGTGCACGTACTCGACCTAGCGACGAAGACTTCGCGGGTTGTCGCCGGCAACGGCAAGAAAGGAACGCCGCCGGACGGCGCGGCGGCGAAAGATTCCCCGCTCGTTGATCCGCGCGCCGTCGCAGCCGACTCTCGGGGCAACGTCTACATCTTGGAACGCACCGGCAACGCGCTGCGCGTCGTCGATCGAGACGGCCGGATTCGCACCGTCGTCAACGCCGTCGGCCGCAAAGGATCCGAAGGGGACGGCGGCCCGGCGATCGAGGCGACGATGAACGGTCCGAAACATCTCTGCATCGACCGCGACGACAGCGTGCTCATCGCCGATGCCGAGAACCACCTCATCCGCCGTTACGTCCCGCAGACCGGTCGCCTGGAACGAGTGGCGGGCACCGGCAAGCGCGGAAGCGACGGCGTCGGCGGCGATCCGCTGAAATGCCAACTCAACCGTCCGCACGGCATTAGCGTGCATCCGCAGACGGGCGAACTGTACGTCACCGACAGCTACAACAATCGAGTTCTGAGAATTGTGCCGTAGGCCCTCGGCAAATGGCCGGGCTACCGAAGTCGATGCCGCGGCCGG
>JAFLCO010000266.1 GCA_017303535.1 Planctomycetota bacterium | reverse complement strand
CACGCATGCACTGATGCGTGCCAAGCGGGCAGACGCGCTGCTGGCACGGTCCGCAAGGCAGCCGCTTTTGCAAATGCAGGGCCCCGGCCTGATGGTTCTCGCTCCAGGCGATGTGCGTCGGCCCGAAGAGCGACACCACCGGCACGTCGAACGCCGCCGCGAAGTGCCGCGGGCCACTGTCGGTCGTGACCATCAACGCCGCACGGGCTACGCAAGCCTTGGAAAGCCCGATGCTCAGCGGCTGCTCGGCCAAACTCACAACCCGCTCATCGGCCCCTTGGCGAACGATGTCGCGGGCCACGTCACGTTCGGACGGGCCGCAGAGGACCAGCACATGCCGACCGGTTTCCGTCGTGATGCGGCGGGCGAGTTGGGCGAAGTATTCGTTCGGCCAGAGCTTGGCCGCACCGAACGCGCCGCCGGAGTTTAAGACGACGACTTTTCCGTCATGTGGGAGACCTAATGCCTGCCAAGCCGCATCGGCCGCGGCTTCCTCGCGCTCGGTGAGCCCAAGTTCGACCTTGGTCGATTCCGGTGGGCAGCCCAAGGCGTAGGCCGTTTCCAAGTAGTAATCGAGCACCGGCGCGGGGGTGTAGCGCGGCTTGCCGTACCACGTGCTGCCGGAGATCGGCGCGCGCAGCTTGTCCGTAAGCAGCGGACCGCGAAATGCTCGGGCGTACCCGACGCGCCGCGGCGCGCCGCTGAGCCAAGCCAAAACGCCGGTCCGCAGCGAGTTCGTGAGCAGCACGACGGCGTCGAGCTGCTGCGCCTTCAGGCCGGCGATGACCGCGCGGTTCCGGAGCTCGGCCTTCTTCGATTTTGGGTCGTAGAAGATCGCACTGTCGAGCCAGTTGGTTCCTTCGAGCACGGCCGACACATACGGCCGCATGACGCCGATGAGCCGGCCTTCGTCGCCCACGAGCTTGCGCAAGGCCCTGAGCGTCGGCGTGGCCATGACCACGTCGCCGATCCAATTCGGCAGAAAGACGCCGATTTTCATCGCCGGCCGGCCTCGCTCGTCGAACCGTTCGCACGCCCGGCGCTTGCGCTACGGGCGGCTTGTGCACCAAAGTGCGGCGCGGGCGGAGCCTGCTTCGTCAGCGATTCGACGATCCGCGACGTCGAGATCCCGTCGACGACGCCGGTCACGCACACCTGCCCGCCGTACGACGTGACGAACTCATAGCCGACGATTTCCTCCGGCTTGTACGTGCCCCCTTTGACGAGCACATCCGGCCGGATCGATTCGATCAGCTTTAGCGGCGTCTCTTCGTCGAACACCACGACGTTGTCCACCGACGCCAAGGCCGCGAGCATCGCCGCGCGGTCCCGTTCATTGATCACCGGCCGCGTGGGGCCCTTCAGATTTCGCACGGAAGCGTCGCTGTTGAGGGCCACGATCAAGTGATCCCCCATCGCCGCGGCTTCTTGCAAATACGTCACATGGCCCACATGCAGCAGATCGAAGCAGCCGTTGGTAAACACCACGCGTCGGCCTGCGGCCCGTTGTGCTTCGGCCAAGGCGGCCACTTGCTCGAGCGTCGCCACTTTGCCGGTGCCGGAAGCCCGCTCCATCGCGAGCCGGGCCATGATTTCTTGCCGCGGAATCGGCGTGCAGCCGACCTTTTCGACTTCCAACCCGCCGGCGACGTTCGCCAACCGCACGGCGTCGGCCGGCGCGATGCCTGCGCCGAAGCAGAGGCCGATCATCGCCAGAACCATGTCGCCCGCACCGGTGATGTCGTACACGGCCCGAGCGTGCGTCGGATAAATGTCGCCGCGGCCTTCGCTGGTGACCAAGGCCATGCCGTCGCGATCGAGCGTGACGATGCCGAAGTCGAGCTTATGTTCGCGGGCCAATTTCCAGCCGGCCCGAATCGCATCTTCCGACGTTTGAATCTTGATCCCCGTCGCGAGTTCGGCTTCGAGCCGATTGGGGGTCATCGTCGTGGCCCCGCGGTACCGCGAGTAGTCGTTGCCGCGAATCGGGTCGACCACGACCGGTTTGCCGAGTTCGCGCGCCGCGTCGATGACCTGACGCAGCAGCCGAGGCGTGCAGACTCCCTTGTCGTAATCGGAAACAAGCACGACGTCGCAATGTTCGATTGTTTCGAGCAACCGCGTGCTCAGTTCATGCGCGACGACGTCGCGGAGCGGCTCGCGGACCTCGCTGTCGACCCGGAGAATTTGGTGCGGATGACGGCCTTGCGCGCGGCCGATGAACCGCTCTTTCACGGTCGTCGGACGGCCGGAATCAAAGAGAACCAGCGAATCGTCGACTCCCAACTCGCGCAACATCCGGCGGACGAGGCGACCGTCATCGTCGTCGCCGACCACGCCCGCCAGACGGACTTCGGCCTCTAAACCGCGGAGCATGTTGCAGACGTTCGCCGCACCGCCGAGTCGGGCCTCGCGTTTGTCGGCCCGGAGCAGAATGACCGGAGCTTCCTGGCTGACGCGTTCGGCGTCGCCCCAGGTGTAGCGGTCGAGAATCAGGTCGCCGAGCACGAGCACGCGCGGACGCGCCAAGCCGGCGAAGAGCGAAACGAGATCGGACATCGCGAGTCTTCCTTGACGCGGATGCAGGGCCAATGCGGGAATGCAAGCGGGAGCAAGATACCCGGTTGCCGGCAGTTCGACCAAGATGGAAACGGCGGGAGAGGGCGACGTGCTGGCGCTGCCGGCAGTCCTTGAATGACCAATGAACAAGCACCACATTCCAAACAATAACCAAGTGGGAATGACCAAATGTTTGATCAATTCTCCGTTGGGATTTGCTTGATTATTGGTGCTTGGTCATTGGTCATTCCCCTTCCTGCGGCATCAGCGGTTCGAGCAATTCCTCAAGCTCCGCTTGGCCCGCGAGAAACTCCAACCCCACGACCACGGCCCAGATCGGCTTGCCGGCGAGCGCGTCGAGCCGGACTTTGACGAGGTCCTTATGCGTGCACACCAGAGCGTCGGCCTGGTGCTTGGCCGCGCGGTCGGCGAGGTCGTCGATATCGGCACGCTGGTAATTGTGATGATCGGGGAACTCGCGAAAGTCGACCACTTCGCAGCCAAGGCCCGCGAGCGTGCGACGGAATCCGTCAGGGTTGCCGAGGCCACAGAAGCCGACCACACGCTTGCCCGCCAACGTCGCAAGTTCCGCCTCGCGGCCGAGCGAGTTGAGCAACAATCGCGGCGCGTGCCGCACTTCCGCCCAGATGGCTTGCGGGGCATATTGGGATATTTCCCGGCGTAGCCGCAAGCGTTCTTCAGCGTCGACTAGATCGGCTCGCGAAAGGACGATGGCTTGCGCGCGGCGCAAGCCGCTGAGTGGTTCGCGCAGTGTGCCGCGAGGGACGACGTGCCCGAAGCCCGTCGGTTCCAAGGCGTCGAGCAGCACGACGTCTAGGTCGCGCAGCAGCCGGCGATGCTGAAAGCCGTCGTCGAGCAGCACGACTTGGCTTTCGAACTCTTCGATCGCCGTGCGGGCTCCTTCGGCGCGATCAACGTTCTGCAAGTGCGGCACGTCGGGCAGTTTCTGTTCGAGCTCCAGGGCTTCATCGTTCCGCGAACCTTCGGTCGCCCCGTACCCGCGGCTGACGATCGACACGCGTACGTCCCGGGCTCGAAACCAGCGGGCGATCCACTCGACCATCGGCGTTTTGCCGGTGCCGCCGAGCGTGAGGTTGCCGACGCACACGACCGGCGCGCCGACGGCAAGTTGCTCGGCCCGACCGGCGTCGAAGCGTACGTTGCGAATGCGCATCGCGGCGGCGTAACCAAGCGAACCGACCCAAAGCCCGCCGCGCATGACGCTCGCCCAAACGCCGCGCCTGCGACCGCTCACGAGTTCGCGAAAGTCGCCGGCGTTCACAGTAAACATCCTTAAAACAAAAGCGGAGCGCGACGAAGGCCGTCGCGCTCCGGAAGCGCGGAGACAAGCTCCGCGGTTAAATGCCGGCGTCGCACCGCAAGCGATGCGTCAGCGCCTTTAGAGCTTCGCGCAAATCGCGTCCGCCATTTGGCTCGTCCCCACGGCCGTCGGATCATTGCGGTCGTCCTTCAGGTCGTACGTCACATGCTTCCCTTCGGCGATCACGTCGGCCACGGCTTTTTCAAGCCGCTTCGAAGCGTCGGTTTCGCCGAGGTGCTTCAGCATCAGCATGCCGGACAGAATCAGCGCCGTCGGGTTCACCTTGTTCAGGCCCTTGTACTTCGGCGCGCTACCGTGCGTGGCTTCAAACACGGCCCCTTCCGGACCGATGTTCGCACCCGGGGCCACGCCGAGCCCGCCCACCAAACCGGCCGCGAGATCGCTGAGCACGTCGCCGTACAAGTTCGGCAGCACGAGCACGTCGTACAGTTCCGGCTTCTGCACGAGTTGCATGCACATGTTGTCGACGATGCGATCTTCGAACTCGATCTCAGGATATTGCTTGGCGACGTTCCGCGCGACTTCAAGGAACAGGCCGTCGGAGAACTTCATGATGTTGGCCTTGTGCACGGCCGTCACTTTCTTACGACCGTTCTCCTTTGCGTAGTCGAAGGCGCACTTAAAAATCCGCTCGGAGCCCGAGACGCTGATCGGCTTGATGCTGATGCCGGTCTCGTCGGCCTTGGTCTTGATCTTGCCGCTTTTGCTGTTGGCGTTGATGAACTCGACGAGTTGGGCCGTTTCCGGTTTCCCCTTTTCGAATTCGGTGCCCGCATACAAGTCTTCGGTGTTCTCGCGAACGATCACGAGATCGACCGGCAGTTGGCTGAAGTACGTCCGCACGCCTTTGTAGATTTTGCAGGGGCGGATGCAGGCGTACAGGCCGAAGGCTTGCCGCAGGTGAACGTTGATGCTGCGAAAGCCGGTGCCGACCGGAGTGGTGATCGGCGCCTTAAGCGCGCACTTCGTGCGACGCAGGCTCTCCAAGCAAGCTTCCGGCAGCGGCGTGCCGGTGCGGGCCATCACGTCGACGCCGGCCTCTTGTTCATCCCAGTTGATCTTCACGCCCGTCGCATCGACGCACTTGCGGGCCGCCGCGGCGAGTTCCGGGCCGGTGCCGTCGCCGGTGATCAGCGTCACTTCGTAAGCCATGACCAGACATTTCCTTTCCGCCGCGCGGCGAAGCAGCCGACGCACGACGACAAAACACGACAAATCTCGGGAAAAACCCAAACTAATCGCTTAGCGTACCCCTGCCCCTGGGCATGGTCAACGGCCGCCGAAAAACGGCGAAAAATGCGCTGCGGATCGCGGCGAGCGGGGGCCGCAAGGCCGCTGTTTCCTTTGTTCCGTCACTTCGCATTCCGTTTGTTCGACTCGCGAGCCGTCGATGCGAACAGCTCGATCGACGTAACGGCCGGCTGACGCCGGCCGCTCGCCTTGGCGTGACATGATCTTGCGGAGCAGAAATTGCCGACTGTAGAGAACGTCCTTCCAGGCGTGCCGCGCGGCGGATGTTGGTCACGGCCAATAACTGACCAAAGCGAAGTCGCTCTGATCGGCATGTCGAAATCCAAACTGTTCTCGTTGCTCGAAGCCCACGTACGAAGCAACTGTAGGCGGATCGGAGCGTTCACGGCGACAAAATTGCCCGGCCGGCACGATGTATGCATTAACGTCGACCGTTTGCCCTACAACTTCCAGAGGAGCCTCCTATGAAATCGTTATTCTGTTTGCTTGCCGTCGTGTTGACCGCCGTTGGTTGTGATGTGGATGTGAAGGATCCCGGCAAAGCGCCGGAAGTGCATGTGACCCCTGGTCGCGCGCCGGACGTCGACGTGCGTGGCCCTGACGTGGATATCAATTCCAAGCAGAAGGAAGTCACCGTTCCGGACGTCGACATCAAGACCGAAAAGAAGACGATCACCGTTCCGGATATCGACGTGAAGATTCCGAAGGAAAACGAGAAGTAAATTTCTCGACCCTAGGAATTGCGCATCGCGGCCGTTCCGGCGATAGTCGCTCGAATAGAAGACCGTCGACCCGGCGATAACGTCGGGCCGGCGGTTTTTTATGCGCCTGCGATAGCCATGGGTGAAATGCTGGATTCCGTGCGACCAGGTGGTTAACGTAGAGGCCTCGCCTCGTAACCGCCCTCGTCTTGGAACCTGCCATGTCACGCACGCATTTGCTTCGTCTCGCATCCCTCTTCTACGCCGCCGGGCTCATTGCCGCCCCGCTCTACGGCGCTGATAAACCAGCTGCCAAGCCTGCCGCAAAGGCAACGGCCAAAGCGGACAAAGCACCGGCAAAACCGGCGGTGACGCCGACGATGGCCGACGTCGCTTACGGCTCGCACCCGAAGCAGGTCATCGATTTCTACAAGGCCGACTCCAAGACGCCGACGCCGCTGGTGTTCTACATTCACGGCGGCGGTTGGCGCGGCGGTTCCAAGAACTCGATGTCTCCCCAGACGTATCTCGACGCCGGCATTTCGGTCGTCTCGGTCGAGTATCGCTTCGTGCAAGAGGCGGGCGACGTCACGCCGCCGGTGAAAGCGCCGCTGCACGACGCGGCGCGGGCCTTGCAATTCGTCCGCAGCAAAGCGGCCGAGTGGAACATCGACAAGACGCGCATCGGCGCGACGGGCGGTTCGGCCGGTGCGTGCAGCAGCTTGTGGCTGGCGTTCCACGACGACTTGGCCGACCCGAAGAGCGATGACCCGGTCGCCCGCGAATCGACGCGGCTGCTTTGCGCGGCCGTGCAAGGCGCGCAGACGACGCTCGACCCGCAACAGATTCGGGAGTGGATGCCCAACGGCACCTACGGCGCACACGCGTTCTACCCGAGCGGGGCCGATCGCAAGACGGCCGCGTTCGATCAGTACCTCGCCGAGCGCGAAAAGTTGCTGCCGTGGATCGCCGAGTACTCGCCGTACGCCTTGGTCTCGGCCGGCGATCCGCCGGTCGCCCTCTACTACAACGGCCCGCCGGCGATGGGCCAACCGACAAAAGACCCGACCCACTCGGCCAACTACGGCCTGCCGCTGCAAGAAAAGTGCAAAAGCGTCGGCGTCGATTGCCAACTGATCTACCCGAAGAGCCCGGGAGACAAGCCGGAAACGCCGTACGCATACTTGATTGAGAAGCTGACGGGGAAGAAGCAGTAGGCGAATGACGAAGCACGAATGTCTGAATGGCGAAGCGGCTAGTGCCTGACTTCGTCGTTCGACATTCGTGCTTCTTTCGTCATTCGGATTTCGATATTCGTCATTCCATTAGCAGCCTCACCTCCCAAACTAAACCGGTTTGGCTCCCTCGCCCCGCGCAGCGGGGAGAGGGCGGGGGTGAGGGGCCAAACGGGTTTGAATTTAGCCGCTTGTGAACTACACGCCCGCTGATAATCGCCGAGCATTCAAACCGCTTACTCCGCAAGAAATTTACAATTGTGCCTCACGACAATGCTTGGTCGGATGCACAGTGTCAGCAGGTCGCCAGACTGCGTGGTGAAAGACAGACAGTCTTGCTCGCGATCAAACTTGATGTCAGCCAGAGCCGTGACTTGCCAGTCGTAAACGGTTTCGCTGTTGACCGACAACGTGATACGCGCGTCTTTATGAATCGGCATGATCGCGCACGTCACGGTTATGCCGCCCGGCTGTTGATGCCGATAAAGTGAATCGCTGTCGAACCATTCCGTGCCGAAGCAACGTGAGACGTGCGTGCTTCCGAAAAACTCAAGAAGGTCCAACTCACGAATGCTGAGCGTGAACATGACGCGAAGCCTTAAAGTTCAGGGACGACTGGTGCAGCCGAGAATTAGTAGACAATAACGGCCGACTAGTTACGTCCACCCTCATAAGCGCGACGAAGCTTTTTCGCTCCGTACATCGATCGCTGACAATACGGACATCCGCAAGGCTTGCGGCCGTGTGCGCCCGGGAAGTAGCGCCAGCCGATGACTTGACGTAGCGTGCGTATTCGATGGATCTCCGAAGCCGCGATGGCTCGTGGAATAATCACCTCGAAGCCTTCCGGCTCTTCGGAATGCATGATAACGCCCGCCGCCTCAGCCGCAGTCATGCGTTGATGGGCGTTGCGGTAATGAGCCACCCAGACTTCCTGATCGTCCGCAATCCGGAAGTAAACCCCGGCAATGGGGCCCGCGCCGCTTCGCTTCAATTCCCGTAACCATTGATGCGAGACGAAAAAATTCCGGACGACCGGCATCGCGTAAATGCCCGGAGTAGGCACGGATTTTTTGCGCAGGCGATTGATTCCATTCCGACGTATCTTAGCGCTCGACTTCGCAGGCGCGAGATGGACAAACATCGCCATAGAACGTTTCACCGATAGAAAGCTTCCTCGGCCAGAAAAAAGCCGCACGGACCTCGCAAATGTTTGCGAGAATGCTAATTCTATAAGAGCCTGCGAGCGGCACGTGGGTTCGCCATGGGCTTCGTCTTCTTTCGTCATTCGAACTTCGACATTCGTCATTTGCCGGTTGGCCCCTCACCCTAACCCTCTAGCCGCTGCGCGGGGCGAGGGGACCAAACGTAATCGCGTTAAGCCTCAAATCAAGTTTGGACCCGCCGCACACTTGCGGTTACGCCAGGCGGGCGACCTTTTGCGTGGTTGCCGGGCTCGTCGGGTTTGATCCTGCGTCGCCGCCGGCGATTCGTGATCGCGGTTCGACGTAACTAGCGGCTGTTTCCGGGGTTCAGCCGTCGGCATTCCGCAGTCGGCATTTGCTCCGCCATTTCCCGCGTCGCCACTGCTGCCCGTCGCCTCGGTTTGTTACAATTTCGGGTCTTCCGCGGCCTCCGTTTGCGGGCTCGGCGTGGTTTGCGTAGTTTGCCGGGCTTTTCACTTCTTGCCGTCGTCGATCGTTTGGGCCAACGCGCCTGCTGATAGATACCCCCATAGCTGATGAAACACTGGGATACCGTCGCGAT
>JAFLCO010000265.1 GCA_017303535.1 Planctomycetota bacterium | reverse complement strand
CACGGCTGGGTTCGACGAATCAAGCAGCGTCGTCACTTTCCCGTCGGCCGAAATCTTATAAACCGCGCCGGCCCCGCCCTTCAAGTCGCCAGAATCACTGACGTAGACGTTGCCCGCGGCGTCGACTTCCACATCGTTCAAAAACTTCGGCGTCGCCGGAAAGGCCTCGGCCGCCGCAAACACCTCTTTGCCTCCCTTCGGGCCGATCCGCCAAACCTTGGTCTTGTCGGCCACGAACAGTTGCTCGCCCGCGAAGGCCATGCCCTTGGGATCGTCGAGGCCGTCGGCCAGCACCGTCTTATCGGCACCCTTGATGATGGAGACCTTGCCGTCGCCGTCTTTATTGAACTCGCCGATCTCGGAGACGACGGTCGTAAATTGCGGGAACTGCTTGGCGTAGCTTACGCCGACGGCGACCGATTCCGGATTGACCAGCTTCGAGGCCAGCGGCGTCACGACCGGTTCGGCCGCCTCAAGCGCGGCGACCAGCGATAACCAACAAGCGGCGGAACAAAGGCGTAACTTCATAGCGGTGGGCTCCCAACGCGGGCAAAACTCTGGCGGGAAAACGGCGATGATACGCTCTGGGCCGGCCGGTTGCCAGCACGCGGCAAAGGTAAACGCCTTGTCAATTCAGCGTCAAAACGGCGTCGAACACGGCCAATTCGGCCGACGGTATGCCGTATTTCGCTTGCCTCGACCTTTGCCCTTTCTACACTTGGCTCTTGAGGGCTCGGCGGCTGATTTTCTCGGCTGATTTCCCAGCTGATTTTTTCCGGGGTGATGGTCATGGCATTCGTTTCTCGGGCAGGGCGACGATCGATCGGGCTTGGTCTTGGCGTAGGCCTCCTGTTGGCGACGGCCTCAGGATGCAGCGAAACGCCGACGACCAGCGGCCAGGCGGCAACGACGGGCCTCACCACCGCGGCGACTTCGACAATGCCCGCCGTTACAGGTAGCGAACCAGTCGCAATGGAAGGCATTTTCCCGGTTGCGAAGACCATCGATGTCGCGGGAGTGCGTAGCCCGGTGAAATTGACCGGCCAAGCGATTCGCAAGGCGATGATGATCAAGTTCTATCAGATCGCCAGCTACTGCGATTCGGCCCAATCACCTGAGCATGTCGATGCATTGGCAAGCGCGAATTGCCCCAAGCAACTCGTGCTGACGATGATTCGCGACGTGCCGCAATCGATTTTGCAGCGTAGCTTTAAGGAAGCCTTTGCGAAGAACGATCCGGAAGGAAAGTTCGCGGCCGAGAGCAAGACGATGCTCGACCACATGCTGATCGCTCCGCTATGCGAAGGGGAAACGGTGCAGATCACGCATTTGCCCGATCAAGGCGTGGCCTGCTCCGTTCGCGGCGGCGAACCGATCGTGGTCAAAAACCTCGACTTTGCCAAGGTCGTTTGGAACGTCTACATGGGCCCCAACGGGGTCTGCAAAGAACTGCGCCGCGGCCTCGGTGAAATGCTGGCCGCCGCGAAGTAAGCGGAGCCGAGGCATCCGAGAGTCGGCGAAGTCCGCAAGAGGCCGAGACAACCCTCGTTAGAGAAACTCCCATCGGTCGAAGGTCGCCGCTTGTCCTACTTGGCGACCTTGCCCGTCGTCCAGGTTCCAGACGATAGCTTGCTCGATGAGAAAGCGCCTCCCTTTGGCCGAAACGCGAATACCCCGATAGTCATCGACGTAGCCGTCGCGCGTGGTTCGCTCGAGAAGTCGGGCTCGTTCGTCCCGGTGCATCGGCTCGGCCGTCAATCGGCTAGGCATCGCCGTGAGCGTAGCGAAATCGGTTTCCCAAAGGTCCAGCGCCGTGCGGTTGCCGTAGTTCAGCACCGGATCGGCCTCGGTGCCGTGCGAAACGACGACAAACGAGGCCGTGAACAATCGCTCGGCTTGGTACTCCGCGTCGCCCGAGCGCTCGATAAGTTCTCGCCCGACGCGGCGGGCAAAACTATCCAGCAGTATCTGCGTGTGGCAGGTCAAACGTTCGGCCTGTTGCGGCGGAAATGTCATCGCTTTCTAGCCCCGAGGCGGCAAACGGCAAATTGTGGCGCGGCGGCCGCGTTGCTAAGATCGCCACATGTCGCCATCGCCCGTTCGCTCCAACGTACCCGGTTTGCTGATCGTCGTCGAAGGGATCGACGGCGCCGGCAAGAGCACACAGGCACGGCGGCTCGCGGCTCGCCTTCAGAAGCAAGGGCACGAAGTCGTCGCCGATCGCGAGCCGACCGACGGACCTTGGGGGCGCAAGCTGCGCGAGTCGGCCGTCAGCGGACGGATGTCGCTCGACGACGAATTGCAGGCGTTTCTCGAGGACCGTCGCGAGCATGTGCGCGACGTCATTGGTCCGGCACTGGCGCGCGGAGCGGTCGTGCTGCTCGACCGCTATTATTTTTCGACAATGGCCTATCAAGGCGTTCGCGGTGCGGATACCGACGCAATCCGTCGCGACAACGAGGCATTCGCTCCACGGCCGGACCTCGTCCTGCTCGTCGATTTCGATCCGCGAATCGCTTTGCAACGGATCGAGCATTCGCGAGGCGACGTGCCAAATACGTTTGAGCGATTGGACCAACTGCAGGCAATTCGCAAGATTTTCCTAGCAACGGCCGCGGGCGACGCAACCTTCCGCATCATCGACGGCGGCGATTCGCCGGACGAGGTTGCCGCAGCGATGGAGCGCGAGGTCGACGGGTTACTTCAGCGGATAAACAGCACGAAATGACGAACCTGATTCTCGACTTTTCTACGGTGAGCCGCGAGATTCGTGGCGTCGTCGCCCGGCGACGCGAGTTGCTCATTTTCCTCGGCTCGCTCTTCGCGGCGATGAGCCTCTTCCTGCAGAAGTCGCTCGACGGCGAGTTGCCCGATTCTTTTCGCGGTTTGCAGCGGCACATCTTTGCGTTTCATTCGGTGCTCGTCTTGGTTCCGTGCATCTTGCTGGCGCTGCGGATCTCGAAATTGCACGCGGGTCTGACGATCAACGGCGTTTTCTATTCTCGCATGGAACAAAGCCTGGGCATCGCCGCTCATCCGTGGCGTGCGGCGCGGCTCAATATGTTCGGCGTGTCGGCCGCGATGGTTTACCTCGTGGAACTGTTAGCGGCCGGCGAGGCTGCGGTACTAGCGCTCGCCCTCGGTTACGCATGGCCGGTCGCACTCGGCGCGGCGCTGGTCGTCGCGCTCGCGAGCCGACTGATGTTCCTGAAATTTCACCGCGAAGCCGGGCAGTTTGCGCTGCAGGCCGTCGAAGGGTCGACGATCGAGCCTTTCACGGCCGAAGAAATGGAAGAGCACTGGGCCGAAAGCCGCAGCGACGCCAACCACGATCTCATCGCGCTCAACGGGTTCGCCGGCCTCATGCTCTTTTCGACGCTGGAGAACATCTCCGGCCTAGCCCGCATCAGCGTGACCGACGCCGAACTCAGCGCCACCGCCGTACAAGCCTACGGGCCTCTGCTCTACGGCGGGTTGCTCGTGTTGACGTACGTCTTTGTCCTGATGATGTACCTGCGACTGGCTTTGGCGATCGCCAAGTTTTCCTTACAGCTCGACCCGACCGACCGGCCGTATCGACCTTGGAAGCTCACCGACACGCTGCTCGGCTACGCAATCGTCGTCTTCTTCTTCATCGTGGCCGTACAAGTCTGCGCGGTGCCGTGGTTCGCCGAGCGAAGCCGTGTGCCGTGGATCATCAGCGGTGTAGCCGGCGTCGCGGCGCTGCTGGCCTATCCGCTGGCCTTGTCGGCAGCCGAGCGGTCCCATCGCCGCATGAAGGAACAAGGCTCCGTTTAGCGTCGGGAGCGGCGTTGGAGTCGGAAGTGAACCGACTCGCGAAACTCATGAGCCGTCGCTCGACCGGAAGCGTTTGCCGCCGCGTAACCCCACAGTCGCACCGCGGCCACGGCTGCCGCATCGAGCCGCGGGAATCCGCTCGACTGCAGAACGCCTGCGTCAACCACAACGCCCTCGGCATTGACCCGGACCCAAACCTCGACGGTCCCTTGCTCGCCTGCGGCCTGCGATTCCGGCGGGTATTGCGATTCTACATAGCGCACGCGAGCCGGAGCCTCGGGCACGTCGGCCCCGGCCGCAGCGGTCGACGCTTCAGAAGCCGGCGAGGTGAACTCGGCCGAGGTTTGTTGCGGCGTCAGCTCCGCCGACTTACGCGAACGAGGTGGCGGGCGAAGTTCTTCGTCGACCACGGCCATGAGTTCGGCGATTTCTGCTCGCCGCCCGGGTTCGGCCGCGTCGGAACTCGCGCGTTGGTCGCGCTCAACTTCGGTCGGGGCTTCATCGCTTTGCGGGCGTAAGCGGAGGGAGTGATCGAGCATCCGCGCGAGCGTCGTGGGGGCTGACTTCGCGGTCGGCGTCGGTCGTTCCGATTTCCGCAACACGGTGGGCGGCAGCGGCGTTTCGATGACGGATTCCCAGGGCTCAGCGTCTGCAAGCTGCGCGGCGATCGAAGCTTGGAGGGCCACGCGGTTGTCTCCGCGTTGAAGCTGTAGCCGCCAATGCAAAAGGTCCGTCGCGAGAAGATGCCACGCAGCCAATAAAATGCCGCCGTGCATCGCTACGCTGACGATCATGGCGAGCATCGCTTGCCGGCCAAATCGATATCCAGGGCGACCGGCGACAGGCAGCACCGTCGGCGGCTCGTGAATTACCGCAGGGGCGAAGCCTTCCAACGGCGCAGCATGAAGCCGCGGCCAGGCGTCGTCAAAAGGGGGGCATTCCAACGGCATCGCCAAACTTCGGCGACCGACGCGGCTCGGGGCATTCGGAACTTCGGGCAGGCGGCGCGCCGCCGCACTCCCACGAAATTCAAAAACCGGCCAACGAACAGATCGCTTTGGATGCAGGACTCTCCCGAGAAGTCGCACATCGCAGGGGGGCGTGTCGGTAGGTCTTCTGACTTCCGAGCATCAAGCCGGCCCGACCTTCTCATCGACTTCTTCCGCAAGGAAGTGCCCGGCAAATGGCTTGCCGAGCGGCGACAATGGTCGTTTCGTGGGGCGGGCTTTCCCTTTTGGGGGCTCGGTTACAGCGGCGGGGCCGTTCCGGATTCGCACCGGTATTCCCTGTTTGCCGACGGCAGGCGAGCGCCCGCCGACGGCCACCGACACTTGGGACAAGGTCGAGCCTATCGCGGCGGCCGGGGTGCGTCAACTTTGCCGGGCTGTGGGCGAACCCAACCTGCGGCGGCGAGCGGCCTTACAAGCGGCTCACAATTCGAAAAATGGCCAATTTTTTCTAGCCGAGGTTTGGCACCGCCTATAGACTGAAAAACTGGGCCGGGGCCCGAGGGGTATGCCTTCGCAAACAGGGAGTTCGTACATGTCTTTGAGGATCAGAACCGCACCGTTCGTCGTGCGGCGCGCCTCTTCACTTCTGGCGCGCGGAAGTTCTCGTAAAGGTTTGAAACGCGGCTTCACGCTCGTTGAGTTGTTGGTCGTGATCAGCATCATCGGCATGTTGATGGCCATGTTGCTGCCCGCCATTCAACAAGCGCGCGAAACCGGCTTTCAAAACACGTGCCGCAACAACTTGAGCAACTTGGCGAAAGCCGTATTCAGCTATGCCAACCGCAACGGCGGGCGCCTGCCGGGCTACATGAACATGCTCAAGACGAAGAAGGGATTGCCGTACAAGGATCCGATCACGCAGGTCGTTACGCCGGTGAGCTGGACCGTGGAAATTTTGAGTGATATCGATCGCCAGTCGCTCTATGAGCAATGGCAGAAAGATCTCACCGATCCTAACAGCGGCGGTTCCTCAGGTGGTTCCGGCGGCGGTACGGGAAGCCAACAAAATTTCTTGGTCAGCACGCAACTCTATATCGACCTGCTCATCTGCCCGAGCGATCCGGCCACGCAGAAGTCGGGCACGCCGATCAGCTACGTCGTCAACACCGGACAACGCGATATGGTGAGTGCGACGCCGGCGCAGGCGGCCAGCGGCAGCGGCGGCAGCCAAACCTCGGCCACCAAGGGCATGCCCCGCGACTGGCAATCCAACGGTATGTTCTTCGACAACTTCTCGGACGACCAACTCATCAAGACCACGGCGACGCAACGCGGGCCGATGGTGTTTATGCGTATGGAACTCTGCCGTGACCCGAAGGACAAGACGATCCTGTTGACGGAAAACGTCGATGCGGGCAACTACACCTTCGATTCCAACGGCCCCGGCGGAACGACGTTTAGCACGGCCGAAGTCGAAGTCGGTTCGATCTATTCTCCCGGTCCGGTGACCAACCCCAACGGCACTCCGCCGACGATGGATCCGGTCGCCACGAATAGCAGCGGCGGCGGTGGCTCGGGCGGCGGTGGTGGTGGCGGCACGACGGCCTCGTCCGACATCGACAACCTCCGGCTCAACAGCAACATCGGCCAAGGCGATCAGGTCGATTACAACTTCTGCCGCCCGTCGTCGCGTCATCCTCAATTGATTAACGTGGCTTACGTCGGCCAGAACGTGCAGTCGCTCAAGGACAACATTCAGTACTTCGTATTCGCAAAGCTGATGTCGTCCGACGACGGCCAAATGAAGCTGCCGGGCACCAACACGCTCTGCGATCCGGTGCTCCGTCAGTACCAACTCAACGACTCGGACATCAACCCGTAGTCACCGTTTGAGTTGACTGTGGTATGAAATGAGAGACGCCTGACCGAGAACCGGTCGGGCGTCTTTTTTTGTCAATGAGTCGGATCGACCGGAACACTACCGCAGCGGATTAGCCGCCCGTGTTGCAGCCCCGCTGAAACCGCCGAGCGAGCGCAGCGGGTTGGCGTCGTCGGGTGCGCTACCGTTCGAAGGACGCTGCTCGATCACTGGCACCACATACGCCGCAGGCACCACCTGCGAATCGAACGTCCGCTCGATCTTCGTTGGTACGGAAATCGGCTTGGCCGCCTCCAGCACGGCGACCGCCTCAAGACTTGGACGAACGGCATACCGAGGCGTTGCGTCGGCGGCAACTTTCGCGCGAACCGGCGAGCGCACGGCAGCCGAATCGTTCGTGGCCGGCACGGCGCGATGAATCTGATTCAAGCGCACGCTCGCCCCCAATGCTTGAAGCCGAACATCTTGCGAGAGAGACGCCGTGATGCTCGGAGCCGACGCGACCATCATCGGTTGCTCAACGACCTGAGCCGCGGCAATTGGCGTCGTCACATACACGCCCGGATAGGCGACGGGGCCGTAGCGATCGTCGGCCGCGGCCGTTTGCAGTTGCAGCCCTGCGAGAGCGGCGGCGGCGAGGAAGATCTTTCGTTGACGCATGGCGGCATTCCTAGCGACGTAAAAGCCTGTTCAAATTGCCCGGTCCGTATAATCGGCAAAATCCCGGCGGACCTTTGCGAGAACATCCCGGCCCGCCTACGATTGTCGTTCTTCCGCCCTCGATTCCCTACCTTCCGCAGCCGGCAAACCTCCGCCGGCGGACCTGTCGCGCGAGAGTTCAACGATGTCGCAACCTTGGTGCGCCGTGGAAAACGCGGCCGAAATTCCCTCGCCGGCATTGCTGGTGTATCCCGATCGCATCCGCCGCAACATCGACGTGATGATCGCCGCGACCGGCGGCGTCGACCGACTGCGGCCGCATGTGAAGACCCACAAGATGTCGGAGGTCGTGGCTCTCAAGCTGACCGCCGGCATCCGCAAGTTCAAAGCGGCGACAATCGCCGAAGCCGAGATGTGCGCCGCCGCAGGCGCTCCCGACGTGCTGATCAGCTTTGCGCAAGTCGGCCCCAACGTCGCACGGCTCGTCGCCCTTACGGCCGCCTTTCCCAAAACGCACTTCAGCGTGCTGGCCGACGACGAAGGGAACATCCTGCACCTTTCGACGGCATTCGCACAAGCCGGACGCACGATCGAAGTTTGGCTCGATCTCGACGTCGGCCAACACCGCTCCGGCATCGCTCCCGACGAACGGGCCGTCGCGCTCTACCGCCGTTTGCACGAATTGCCCGGCACCGAACCCGGCGGGCTGCACGTTTACGACGGCCACGTCCGCGAGCAACCGCTCGATGCTCGCATCGCCAAGGCCGAAGATTCCTTCACCGCCGTCAGTGCATTGTCCCGCCGCATTCGCGACGCCGGACTCCCGATGAAGCGCCCGATCTGCGGCGGCACGCCGACGTTTCCCGTCCACTCGTTGCAAGAAGATCGCGACTGCAGCCCGGGCACTTGCGTACTGTTCGACATCAGCTACGCCACAAAGTTTCCGGATTTGAAATACGAATTCGCGGCCGTACTAATGGGCCGCGTCGTCAGCAAGCCCGGCGGCAATCGACTCTGCATCGATCTCGGATACAAATCCGTTTCGCCCGACAACGCCACGCTCCGCGTGCAGCTTCTCGATGTGCCCGACGTACAAGTGCTCGGCCAATGGGAGGAACACCTCACCGTCGAAACGGCGGCGGCCGCGAACTATTCCGTCGGCGACGTGGTCTATGGAGTGCCGTATCACGTTTGTCCGACGGTCGCCCTACATCGCGAGGCGTACACCGTTCGGAGCGGCCGCGCCGACGGCACTTGGTCCGTCGTAGCCCGCGATCGACGTTTGAATTACTGACGTCGACCAATTCTGTCGCTTTCGCTCTAAGGTCTTTCCAACACCATCGGCTCGCATGCAAGAATCGTCCGCTAAACAATCTTCCGGCCGGCTTTCTTCCGGAGTTCCCGGCCTCGATGAAATGCTCGGCGGCGGCTTCCTACCGGGAACGCTCGCCGTGGTCGTCGGAGCGACGGGCATCGGCAAGACGCAACTCGGCCTGCAGTTCGCCGAAGCCGGCCGTGCGAGGGAAGCGCACGGGGGCATCTTTTTCGACATGACCTCGCGCGGCGACCCTCAGAGCCACGCCGAATACGCGGCCCGAATGTTTGCCCGCGAGTTGTCGGCGGTTGATCCGGACCAGTCGCCGAACCTGCTCGAATTTTTCGGCGGCTCGCGGCAC
>JAFLCO010000264.1 GCA_017303535.1 Planctomycetota bacterium | reverse complement strand
TTCGGCGCATGGACGGTCGGCGTGCGCTACGGCCGCGTCGGTCGCGGCGGCCAGGAACTGCGGTACGGCGCCGAACACGCCGCAGCGATGCAAAAGATCGTTCGTGAGCGACTCCGGGATCGGCAATCCGCGCCGCAGCGCATCGGCTGCCGGTACCGGCTCGTGCGCTGCGAAGCCTCGCCGGAAATGGACGCCGACGAGTGGTTGCCGCCTGACCTGAGGGAGGCGTTCGACGGAGAACTTCGGTAATCGGGATCCCGCGGACGGAAGACGCGGCGGCCGTTAGTTGTTTACCACTATTTCCGATCCGGTTTACGCGAATATGCCGCTTCGTGCAGCGCCCGAATCCGAACATGCCCTCGGGCGGTAGTCCCCATTTGATTGCATTGGCGGCGAATAACGTTTATCACGAACGTAATCTCTTCACTTTTTTACAGGGGACGCAGCGATGGACTTGCGAATGATCGGAAGCTTCTTGGCGGCGGTAGTCGCGCTTGTTGGCCCGTCGTCCGCGTCGGCGCAATCTCCTTCACTCCCCTCCAGCACGCTGGCCTCGGGGAATTTCGTCGGGCTCAACGCCAATGCGGTGCAGGTGAACGAAGGGGGCCAGCTGAAAACGATTCCACTGCGCGCCACCGCGACCGTTTCTATTCGCGGACCGTTTGAAATGGATCAGTTGCAAAAGGGGATGCGCGTGGCCGTCACCGGTACGATCGAAGACGGCAGCAAAACCGTGCAAGGCTGGTCGATGCTCGTTTGTCCGTTCACGGTGCCCGAGGGCATTCACTCGGTGCGCTATGAACCCGCGCCGGAAAAGAAAGGCTTTTGGGAACTCGACGCGGTGTGCGAAGTGTTGAGCACCAACCCGCTGACGGTAAAGATTCTGCCCGGCAACGAATTTGCCGCGGCGGTTTACGAGGACACGACGAAGTCTTACTGGTACACGGAGTACAAGGGCCCGCGACCGATCGGCATGTCGGTGCCGCTGACGGACGAAGAGCGTCGCGGCCCGCCGATGATCGAATTCGGTCGCAACCCGCAATACGCGGGCGTCGGCGCGACGGCCACGGTCTACGGCGGCGGCCTCCCGCCGATGGCGGAACGAATCCGCATCGTCCGCACGGAAGCGTTCAAGATCGACTCGCAGATGCTGAAGAAAAAACGCTGAAGGCGGATTGCGAGACGGGCTCGGAACCCAGGGCAAGGCGCGATCGTGAGCTGACGGCCGCCGGCGAAAAAAACGCATAAAGCTCGACCGGGCGAACCGATCGAGCTTGGCGGCGGAGCGTTTCGCGTCCGGCGACGCCGGTTTACGCGGGGCCCAAGCCCAAAAGGATTTGCAGCACCGTGAGCACGATCATCACGACGCTCAGGGCCTTGTCCTGCTCGTCGCCGACCAGCGGGGCGGCGGCGGCGAACGAGGCGGCGGAGACGGCGGCTCCAAACAACGTGGGGACCATAAACTTACCCTTTCGTAAAGAGAACGAAGAACAAGTGACGCGACGGACGACCGATTAGTCGGCGGACGATTCCTCAGCGGCCGAAGATTCTTCCGGTCCGGACAACGCGCTGACGATGAGCCCCAGCGCTCCCACGTCGTCGAGCCAGCCGATGACGGGGATGACGTCCGGAACGAGATCCAACGGACTCAAGATGTAGAGCACCGACAAGACGATGATGAGCCAACGGGGCATGACAAGTGTCTCCTGTTTGACGGCGGTTTCACTCCCCGAGAATTACGCTTCCGTCGCCGTTTTCTTGTAAACTTTTTGCATCGACAGTAGCGAGGAAGCGCAGCACGATCCGCTGCGCCGCGAACGCTTGGCGGTTACGCCGAGTCGTTCATCACATCGCCGCCGAGCAGTAGGCGGAGCTTGCCGCGAACTCGCGAGGCCAGCGCGGGAATGGTCGCCGGCGCCAGTCGAAAGCGGGCGGCGACGCGCTCGCGCGGCCACTTGAGCCAGTAGAGGGCGAGCATCAGCCGTCGGTCGCGGGCGGCCAATTGTCGCAGCGCTCGCCGTAGCTGGAGGCGGCGTTCCGTCGCCCCCGACTCGCCGTCCGCCGTCCGCTCGGGAACGTCGCTCTCCAACGGCTCGACCGGACGCCGCCGCTGCTTCCGCAACTGATCGATGCACAGATTGCGGAGCGCGGCCCGCGCGAACGCGGCGGGATTGCGGTTCGGGTCGAGCTTGTCGAAGTCGCCGTCGAGCAATTTGACGTAATAGTCTTGGCGGGCATCGAGCGCATCGTGTTCCGCATTGCGTTGGCCGCGCGCGAGCAGCACGCGGCGGCAGTAGTCGCGAATCGCTTCGTCCGGCAGCGCGCCGACGGAGTTCGATCGGAGGGAGAATAAATTCGCATCGCCGGGATGTCGCGAATCACGGCCCGTCTCGGTGCGAAACGGATGGCAACGATTCAAACTTGCGTCCTCGCGTCGTGATTGGGACATCGGCAGCTCCTCGGTGAGACATGGAAAATTCGTCCGTTACCGAAAGCAAGACCGGATGTTCCACGTCGTTTTGGTGTTGCTTCGCATATCTTTTTGGGGATCACCGGGAAGCGAACGGGACTCGGCGCTTGACTTTTCCGGCAGGGAGTGGCAACGTCCCGCCGAAGGAACATGAACGGAATGGATCACGAGAAACCAAGAAACGAGGGATTGGAACGAGCAGAGCGCGAGAATCGACTGAACGGAGCCGCGTTCCTCTTTCGGCTACAATGGCTGCGGGGCTACTGTCCGGGAACCGACTTCTGGCGGTTCGCTCTGCCCGCGTATGATCGGAAGCCGCCGGGCTCCGCGTTCGTGGAAGAGTACGAGGGCGTTCCCGAGCGCGCCGCCCGGGAAATCGACGGCGTGCTCATCGACTGGCTCTCCGACCGCATCACCGGCGACGAAGCCGCGCGGGACTTGCTGGGGATATGCAAAACCGTCGTAGAGCTTCGCAATACGTTTCCCGCGGACGACGTCATCGCGATTTCCGCCGCCGACCTCGCAGAACGGCTACAAGAACTGGGCCACGAAGTCCAAACAGAAGGTCGGCGCGAATCCGCACTCCGTTCTCTCCAAGCATTACGCCGAGACGCCGGAGCCCTTGCCGCGCCGCCGGAAAGGAATTCGCCGCGCCGGTGACGGGTCGTAACCCGTTTTCCGCCACCGGCTTACCGCCCGAGTCTTACTCTGCGCAAAAGATTTCTCTAAAAATCGAGCGAATTCTTCCCACAACGGGTTTCAGGCGTCGGTCTTACTCTCGAAGGTCGGCGATGAACAAGTGCGAGGATCGCGAACATGAATGAGCCGCTGCCCGATTGGCGCGAGGTCTTCCCCGACGACCGGCGCGTCGATTCACTCATCGAACTGCTGGAGCGCAACTCCGGACCGTTCCCGGAGGTTCTCAACAAGCATTTAAACTTCGCCGACGTTACCGACCTGTCGGACGCCCGCTTAAAACATCTTCAATACGAACAACTGCTGGAATACTTGGCCCGCTCGCCCGAGATGGATGCGTGGGTCCGTCAGCAGCCGGCGAAGGATGGGCGATCACGTCAGCCGCTCGTCCTGCTGGCGGCGGTATCACAGACGCTCGCCGAGCGAATCGGCCGGCGTAAGCCCGCGACGATAGGAGCCCGGGAAGCGGCGACGGCCTCGGCCGGCACGTGTTACGATTTAGCGTTTGCGGAGCTTGAAAAGATTTTGAACGAAAAGCCGACGACGAACGGCGCCGGTGTCGCGCGGCGGACCGCATTGACGACGAACGACATGTCGGACGGATCTTGCGGTACGGACCATGAAGCGGCCGCTCCGCAAATGCGCACGCTGGAAGAAGCGCTACAAGTGCTGCGCGAGCCGATCCTGCGTTGGCAAGATCCGCTTCGGGAGCAACTTTTGCCGGAAACGTCCTTCGAAGAGCGCGTCGAGCTCCTGAAGAAAGCACTGGTCGGCGCGATCGAGAAACGTCTCGCGGACTTGCCGAAACGGGATGAGGTCGGGTATGGGCAAACGGAGACGGCGTTGCTGACTGCGGCGGCGATCAAAATCGCTCGGAGTCAGGACCAGATCGTCATTGAAAACATCTATGCGATCTTGTCGCACGAAATCATCCGGCATCAACTGCCCGAGCTGATGATCTGGCAGCGTCCGCGTAAAAATGCGCCGCGGTTTGAACCTTATGATCCCGCCGTTCATGACCGGCAAATTCCCGACGAAGATGTCGCGGAGCGAAGCGAACAATGGCAATGGCTGAAGAAATCCATCCGGAAACTCGAACCGGTCCGTCGTGAGATCATGATCGCCCGCATCGTGGATGAAATCAGCCAGCTCTACCATTCGTTAAAGGTGTATCTGCGTTTGGGCGGCCCGGCCCTGAGTCACGAGCAAGTTCGCGAGCAACGTCGTAAGGCGGAGGCGGACCTGCAGCGACTGATCTCGGACTACGGCGAGTAACTTCGCCCCCAAGTATTTCTTAAAACCACAGACTTACACAGCGGAAATAACGAGATGACGACGAACTCCGACGAGGTTTGGTGCGACGACGAACTGCCGTCCTTGGCGCGAGTGCTGAAGGTCGCAGCCGGGCGCGACGCGTGGTCGGCGACGGAACTAGAGATTCGTGGTCGCAAGCCCGCGTGGCGCGTCCGCGAGGCGCAAGGCCACTTGGCGTTGGCAATGCTGCGCGATTCGCCGACGGCGGCGGCGACGCAACTAAAGCAGGCTCTGGAATGCGTCGGGCGAATGCCGAATCGACGGATGAGAGAGGCCGCCTGCCGCTACTTACGGACTTTCTTGTCGGTCGACCTTCAGCGTCGCTTCGACGAGTTGTCGCAGGCGGATCGGGCCGCGATGCGACGGCGAACGTTTCTCACGGCCGGCTGCGGCGCGGCGGCGGCGTCCGGCTTATTCGTGTGGCTGAGCTATTTCCGACAAACGGCTCCGCAGGCGTCCGCCGCCGCGCCGCCGCTGTTGGCGCTGCTCTTTCCCGCAAATACGCCTAAGGGCGTAGGTAAAACCTACTATGCCGACGACGTGCTCCACTACCGGCGCTCGGTCACCACGATGCGACGCTTCCTATGGCTGATAACGGCCGATAAGGCGCAGGCGTCCGTCCGAGATTTTGTCGAGCGTCCCGACCCAACTCCGCAAACGGTGCAATTAGAAACGAAACGAAAATTCGACGCGCAGGACTGTTGGGAGTTCTTTATCATCGTCGTCGCCGACGAGCCGATTTTACCGCGTTCGGTCGAGCCCGACCGCCGCGCTGTTAAACTAACTTGGACCGACGAAGAACGTGAGCAACTGCAGGCGTGCGGAGCGGACGAGGCGGCCGCCGCGAAGCTTGTCGCGACGAGGCTCGAAGCCGAATTTCGTCAACGCGTCGAAGTCTTCGTCAGCAGCGTCCGTCGCGAACCGACGGTTCGCTGACCGCATGCATTAAGTCTTCCCTTTCCCATCACTTCCAACTCTCCATAAAGAACTGCATGAAAACCTGCGCCATGTTCCGTTCGAAAGCTTCCGCCGGCAATTTCGAAGTCGGCGCGCGGCCGGCGGGTTTTGTCCGCCGCGTCGCCGCCGTCGCCTTCGCACTGACGTTGATCAGCGTCAGGAACTCCGCCGCTCTCTCCGCGCCGCCCGCCCCGCTGCGGCCCGACGCTCCGGTCGCGATCTTGATTGCGGCGAAAGACTACCCGCGGCAGCCGCTAAAGAACTCCGTCGCATCGACGGTCAAATTGGCGACCGCGCTATCGCGAAACGGGTACGGCGTGACGCTGGTGACCGATGCGCCGCTGGACGATCAAACCCGGGCGGAACTGCCGCAGGTGGCGGCCGAGAACTTGCGGACCGCCGCCACGGCGGCGGAGATCGAGGCCGTGATCGACGGTTGGTTGACGCGGCACTTCGGCGACAAGAAGAATCGGGCCTCTTTCGGGCTCTGCTGTTTCTCCGGACACGGCGAAACGCGTTTGGAAGGCACGACCAAAGTCCCCTACTTTTTGGCCCGCGACGACGAGTCCGGGAGCGGGGGCGTGAACCTCAATCAAGTCAAAAGCAAGATCGGTGAGTCCTGGTTTCCCGTGGTGATGCTCGTCGACACCTGTCGCACCCCCTCCGAAGCCGCCGTCGAATCGCCTGAGGCGGGTGCGAAGCGAAAACGTCTCAGCACGAAAGAGGCCGCCGGCCTCTCGCAAGCCGAACTGGTCAACGCGTTGCGGACGTCGCCGGTGACGCCGATCGACGCGGATGCCGTCGTTCCGGTCACGACGCTGTGGGCCACGACCGAAGGGGAGGAGGCGGACGACGAGGTCGATTTCTTCTCGCTCTTGGCCGAAGGCTTGGAACCCGGTACGTCGGATCGGACGATGTTCCGGGCACGCGAGTATCGGGGAGCGGGCAAGCAGATCGCCAATCGGGACGCCGCGTTGCTGGAGAGCGAAGCCGACTTGTCGCTGTACACTTGGTTCGTCTACGCGGCCTCCCTTTCTCAATTGGCTCACGAGTTCCAATACAACTGCACGATCGACGAAGGGTACGTCGCGGTGACGATGTTGTGCGCGTCGCTCAACAAGAAGAAAGTCTTGGGTCCGCCGGACTTCAATCTGACCTATCATCTGCGGTTCCCCTTCGTCGGCGGACTGGCCGTCCAGCGCAACGCTCACGGACTGTCGTATTCCGCACCCGCGCAGCGCGGCTACGGCGCGGCCTTCTTCGCCGAGCCGATCGAATGGGCCGGAATGAGTCTGGGTCTGGAACTGACGCCGACGCGCGCGGGCGCTCGGCCCGGCGAGGTGTTGGACTGTCTCCTCCAGCCCGGCGACAACCTCAACGGCACGTTCTTGTCCGCCGAGTGGAACGTCGCCCGCGCGTTGCCCTATAACCAAACGACGCGGATTCTCGTCCCGCTCGAAGGGACCGTCGGACAGGCGTTCACGTCCTTGGCGATTTCGACGGATCCGGCCAACCCGGCCGGCTGGCCCCGCGATGCGGCGGTGACGGTGTCGCAGATTCTCTTGGTCAACAACCAAACCGGACAGGTCGTCCAGCGCCCGGTGGCCGTGGGCGAAGTCGATTTGTTGTCACGCTGGTGGGACAAGGACGTGCTGACCAAGCATGACGGGGCGGTCGTGACGTGCCGCAGGGAAAAGTCCGGGTCGCAGCGCAAGACCGTGCTGTCGATCACGGATGCTCCGCTGGCCGGAATCGGCGGGATTCTTTACGCCGCGCCGTTTTTGGACAAGACGCGCCGGCAACTGGAGGTCGTCGTCGGCGACATTCGGCCCCGCGCCGCCGCCGCGAAGAACGCCGAAGTCACGCTGACGGTGTGGAGTGAAGATCGAGAACTCGCGTCGGTGGTGCTTAAGCGCTCCGGCCGACAAGTGTTTCCGATCACGGACAGCGGCTTTCCCGAGTACTTGAGCATCGTCGGCAGCGACGCGGCGACGATCGAACTCTCCCGCGTGGCGCTGGTGCCCGTCGGCAAAAAATAACTTGCTCGGAACCTGCCGTCGGCTAGTTGTTCGGCAGCGGCCGGATCGGCTTGGGATTAAACGTACCGGCTTTGCTCAAGTCGGCGTCAGGGGGCGGCGCGCTCAGCGGCACGAGCAATTCGTACTGCGTATTGAATTTTGTCACGATTTGCGGGCCTCGCTCGACGATGCCGAGCAAGAGCTCGTGAATTCCGACGACGGTCACGGCCGTCGATTCGCCGGACAGACTGGACACCGTGAAAAACAAGTCCTCCGGCGGAGCCGACAAAAAATACTCGATCGCGTTGAACGGGACGGGAATCACGAACGGCGCTTTCCGGCCGGGTCGCAACAGGAATTCGCTCTTTCCGTCGCCGTAGATCAACCGGCCCTCGTGCAAGAGCAGCATCGTCACGCGGAATTGATAGCGGTCGGGCGGCAGGCCGGCGATCATCTTGGACGTGTCGAAGTTGAAGCCGGCGGCGAATTCGGGAAAGAGATTGATCCCTTGGCGACTCAGGGCGCAGCCGGCGATCGGCACCGGTTCGTCCCCGGCGGACTCCAGTTCGATCTGCAGCGCCGCGCCTGCGCCGAGATTCCCGGTCAAAGCGATTTCCGAACATGACCCGGTAAGTTTTTTCATCGACCGTCTCCGGCGCTGGGTGTGCGGCTTCCTTTCCTCAGCTTAGCAAGTCGTCGAGTCGGCGGAAACGGCGGTCGACGCGTCGCCGAGCAGCGAATGCCAAGGGCAATTTCGTGCAGCGCGCGAACCTTATGGCGGAGGAATTTCATCGCAACGCCGGGCGAGTTGGGGCGTATTCCCTGGTGATGACGCGGCCCGCCCTCCGCGGGCGTCGCAGTTCCCCGTTCCTTCTTCGCCGCTCGGCAAGGTGTCCCGCATGAATCGCGTCTACTCGCTCGTGACCTGCGCGTTCTTCGGCTATGTGGCTTACACGCTCGCGATTCATCACGGCACGCGCTGGGAGTTCGGAGCCTACGGACTGCCGCAGCCGCTCCTTGCGGCCGACGGCCGACACTACCGCGACGGGACGGACGTTGAACCGGCGATTCGGCAATTGGTCGCCGCAGACCTCGTCGTCGAGGTGCAACTCGTCGTCTACACCCTCGGCGCGCTGTGGTTTGCGGCGATGGTTCGGTACTGCCGCCGGATCAACGACAATCAACGACTGCTCGAAGCCGCGCGCGCGGGGAACGCAAATCTCGATTGGCAATCGATTCGCCAAAGTTCCTACGAATCAGGAAAGGATTAGTCATGTCACCCGCGATCCGGCAAATCCCGCTCGCGAAGTTCGGCGACGAACCGCAAGTCCGCGGCCGACTCGATCCCGACAAGGTCGCCGGCCTCGCCGCCAGTTTGCGGGCGGTGGGACAGTTGCAGCCGATCCGGGCGCGACCGCTGGGGAATCTTTTCGATCCGGTCGACGGACATTACCGCGTGGCGGCGGCGCGGCTGGCCGGTTTTGAGACGATCGACGCCGTGATCGAAGAGCGCGAGTTGAACGCGGCGGAGATTCTGCAACGCC
>JAFLCO010000263.1 GCA_017303535.1 Planctomycetota bacterium | reverse complement strand
GCTCGCGCAACGTCTGGCCGAAGACGCCCTGGAGCCCGCCGGTTTTCTCGCTGACGTGAACTTCGAGCAGTTCGTTGCGGAGGACGTTGCCGTCGACGATCGGCTTCGGCGCTTTGCGGAAGGAAAACAGTCCGCCGGTTTTCTTGGGCGGTTCATTCGACGGGGGCGGGCCCGCGGCAATCGAGGCAAAGCCCATGCTGGGGACTTCGACGACGGCCCATTTCTGGCCGGCTGTTTCTTGAGCGGCGACGACCGGCGCCGCGACTTCGGGAAGGTTTGTGAGCGAGGAGACGTCGACCAGTTCGCGGCGTGCACCGAGTTGCGTGTTGACTAGCAGCAGATTGTCGACGGCCTCGCTACTTCCAAGCGGAGATTTGCCGGTAATCGCCGCGGTGGCCGTATTTGCAGCGCTGCGAACGGTCTCGTCGATTCGACGATCCAGGGCGGCCGATGTTTCGGCATTCGCACCGGGGCCGAGTTCGCGATCGACCGCGTCGAGCAATTCGCTTGCGTTTCTCGCGGCCGCTCGCAGCGTGACCGCCTCGGCCATCGCTTGCAGCGTCGCCGCCGATTCGGCCCGGGCTCGGCGATGATGGGCGTCGGCGATCCACGAAACGGGATTCGGCACATTGCGGACGACCGCCTGCCGGAGGAACGTCGTGCGGTAGCGGTCGGCCTCGTATTTGGAAACCTGGCCGGGGCGTTCGGTGTGGTCGAAGTAATCGTCGAGCGTAATGAATTTGCCGAGCAACGGGACGTACGACGACATACGTCGCAGATCGGCGTAGTAGTCGCTGGCGCTATTGGGCCAGTGGGCGAAGACGGTCGTGGCCACGTAGTCGCGGTCCATCGACTCGCCGATCTTGCGCGGCAAGTCGAGGAAGCTCTCGGCCTTGGCGGCGTCGAGCGGCACGCGACCGAGCGCGTCGATCGCGTCGATGCTTAGCCCTTCCCAACGCGTTTTACATTGATCGGGCGAAGGAAACACGCCGTCGTCGAGCGTGAAGCTGAGCACGCCTTCGAAGCCGGAACGTGACATGAGCTGCGGCACGAGCGGCGACAGGCCTTGGCGACGCCGGCCATAAACGCGGGGCGTTAGTTCGAGATGTTTCTGATAAGTGGCGAGGCCGCGGCGAAGGTCGGCGAGCACCGTTTCCAAGGGGAGCAACGTCGACTCGCGTTCCTCATAGTCGCCGCCGACGACGCAGCCGATCCGCCGGTCGAGCGCGTGGCGCAGGGCTGCGAGCGTCGTTGGTTCCTGGTCCGCCATCCGGTCGAGCAGGGCGCCGGTCAGCAGCAGGTTCACCGGCAACTCACCGGCGAGTTCTTTGCGGAGGCTCGGTCCGAGCGTGGTTTCGGCCGTGAGCGTCAGGTCGACCAGGTAATTGTCGACCGGATAGAAACGCTCGCGGGCTTCGTAGAGCGATTCGAAGGCGTTTTTCAGGTGCTGTCGACAATCATCGAGCCGGTTTTCGACGGCGGCCCGCGCGGCATCTTGGGCTTCGGTTTGGAAGCGAACCTCGTCGAGGTTGCTCATGTACCGCATTTGGCGCGTTAGCAATTCGACGAGCAAATAGCCGGTCCCGAGCGCGTAGAAGTCGGCCACGAGGTCATCGGGAACCGTCGATGGCTTGTCGAGCACGGCGAGGCAGGCCGCGACGATATCGGACCGCTTTGCCGTCTTGCGAACGAGCTTGGCCCCTTCGGCTTTGGCTCGGGTCGGCCAGCCGGTCAGCAGGAGCGAGTCGCAAACTTGCGGCACGACGATGATCCGCGGTCGGGGGTTTTCCGGCGGGGCGTCGGCGCGAAACCAGAGCGGGATTTTGTCGCAGGCCGCGATCAGGGCCGGGTGCCAAAGGGCCGACCAACCGGCCAGCAAACCTTCGGCCTCCTCCCCTTCGTGGTGGACTGGAAAGTCTTCCAGGCTATGGCACGGGAGCAGGACGACGAGTTCCTCAATGACCATAGGGGGCGGAGATTCGGTTGAGGGCGGGGCGGCGAAGGTGGAACAGTTAGGTTAAACCGCCAAGTGCGGAGCGTCGAGGTGCGGAAGGTTCCGTTCGATACGAAGGCAGCGCGCCCCTCACCCCCGCCCTCTCCCCGCGTTGCGGGGCGAGGGAGCCAGACAAGTTTTTGAGTGAGGAGTTGCGCTCCACGGCGGCGAGTTGTCGGAGTTGTTGCGGCAAGGCACAACCTGTCGTTTTTGTTTGACACTGCTGCGCCGCGACAAATACAATGGCGTAAACGGCTTAGGTGGCCGCGACTTGCCGGGTTTTCACGGTCGGTCGACGGCGGCAAGGCCGGGTCGGAGATTGCAAGGGGTTGTTTATCGACTGCCGAGTTCTTTCGGCAGATTGCGTTCGTCGTCGCGACGAGTGATTGGCTCGCCGCGGCGCATTTCCTCGAACGTGATGAACATCGCTCTCGGACGGTTGTCGATTGCCCGCACTTCATCAGCACGGGCACTTCCGGCAACTGTCCGCCATTCTCGAAATCATTTCATGCGGTGCTCGTTCCGGCGGCGTTCGCAATAGCTGAGTTTGTTCGTTTCTCGTGGGGGAGCCGACGCGATGGCCAAAAAGGTCGCGGCTTGGGGAATTGATATCGGTCAGTACGCGCTCAAGGCTTTGCGCTGTCGCGCGGCCGACGACGGCACACAGCGCGTCTTCGCCGAGGTGTTCGACTTCATCGAGTACCCGAAGCCGCTGAGTTCGCCCGATGCCGATCCTGCGGCATTGGTCGCCGACGCGCTGAAGATGTTCCTTTCGCGCAATCGCGTGAAGGGAGACAAGGTCGTCATCTCGGTGCCGGGCAAAGACGGCCTCGCGCGGTTCATCAAGCTGCCGCCGGTCGAAACGAAAAAAATTCCCGACATCGTTCGCTACGAAGCGAAGCAGCAAATTCCGTTTCCGCTGGAAGAAGTCGTGTGGGACTTCCAGCAAATGGGCGCGGCGCCGGTGGAAGAAGATTTCGCGCTCGATTGCGAAGTCGGCATCTTCGCGATGAAGCGCGATCAAGTGGAACGGGCCTTGAAGCCGTTTAACGACGCCAAGGTCGAAGTCGACATCGTGCAACTCACGCCGCTGGCGCTTTTCAACTGGGTCGTGTTCGACCAGATTCGCGACCTGCCGCCGCCCGAGCAGTACGACGCCGACAACCCGCCGGAATCGACCGTGGTGCTCTCGATCGGCACGGAGACGACGGACTTCGTCGTCACCAACGGCTACAAGATGTGGCAGCGCAGCTTGCCGGTGGGCGGCAACCACTTCACGAAGGCCCTCGTGAAGGACATGAAGATGAACTACGCCACGGCCGAGCATTTGAAGCGCAACGCTTCAAAGGCCGAAGATCCAAAGGCGCTCTTCCAAGCGATGCGGCCGGTGTTCAGCGACCTGCTCTCGGAAGTCGAGCGGTCGATGAAGTTTTTCTCGAACATGGATCGCGCGGCGAAGATCGGCAAGGTCATCGCGCTGGGCAACGCCGTGAAGCTGCCGGGCCTGCAAAAGTTTCTCACGCAGAACCTGGGCTTCGAAGTGACGAAGCCCGACGCATATCGCGGGCTGGCCGGGCCGGGCATCGTCGACGCTCCGGCGTTCAAAGAAAATCTGCTCAGCTACGGCGTCTGCTACGGCCTCGCCCTGCAAGGGCTGAAGCAAGCCAAGATCGGCACGAACCTGCTGCCGCCGGAGATCACGGAATACCGCGTAATTCGCGCGAAGAAGCCGGTGGCGCTGCTCGCCGCCGCGCTGGTGCTGGTCGGGTTCGCGGTCAATTACTTCATGCACTACAAGTCGGTCGAGTCGGCCAAGCAGGTCGGCTATTTCGACCAGCCGGTGAAAGGCGTCAGTGCTCTCGCGGGCAACGCGACGCGTTGGTCGACCGAATACAACAACTCCAAGGATCAGTTCAAGAAGACGTTCCAGATCGGCAAGACGTTTCTGAAGAACGTCGAAGGACGCGTGCTCTGGCTCGACGTCATGCGCTCCATCAACGCGTGCCTGCCGCGGAAGGCGCCTGCCGAGTTTCTCGTAAAGTTCAACGAGAAGCATCCGCCGGATAAGTTGACGCCGGAACAGCGTTTCACGCTCCGGCCCGACGTCAAAATCACCGACTTCGAATGCAAGCGCGTCGACGACCTCGCCCAATGGTACGCCGGCGTGAAGACCAATTACGAAAACGGCGTCAACGCCCTGCCGGCGGATTTGCGTCCGAAGAACCTTGCCGGCGCCGCGCCGGCCGCGGAGCCGGACCCGAACGCAGATCCCAACTTTGATCCAAACGCCGAGCCTGTGGCCGACGCCGGCTCTCCGCAAGACGGGCCGAAGGGGCCAGGCTGGGTTTTCCAACTCAAGGCCCACCACTTCTTCAACCATCGCGAGAACCCGGAAGATCTCGAACGTTACCAAGGGCTGAACTACCTGCGGCGCACGTTGCTCGTCAACTTGCTGCAGGACGAAGTTCCGAATCCGCGCCCGGCCGAACTTGTCGAAGGGCTGTCGAAGGAAGAGGCCGCTACGAAGCTCGCCGAGCTTCTCAAGACAATGCCGCAGACGCTGCCGGTAAAAAAGATCGGCATCCAGTATCCCGTGTTCATCGGACAGGGGGAAATTCGCTGGGAAAACCAAGTGGAAGTCGACAACCCGGCCGATCCGGCAAACCCCGGCAAGCTGACGGTGCCGCGTTACGACGTGCTGATTCAGTTTTGCTGGGAAGAAAAGAAAGCTCTGCCGCACGATCCGACGGCGCCGGTCATCGGCAACGCCGCCGGCAACGGCAACTAGCCGACGCGCGGCGGCCCGAACAAGTCGCCGCCGCTCGTCGTTACCAAAACATTTCGTCTGACGTTTCGATACGGATGTAGTGCTCATGGCCAAAGAACCCGCCGCTCCCGCCGACAAGGCCGACGCTAAAAAAGTCGATGCCAAGAAGAAAAGCCCTGGCATGGAGAAGCTCGTCAAGAATCAGTTCTGGATTCTCGGCGGCATCGCGCTCGTCACGGCCGCGGTCGTGTGGTGGCTCGGCGTCGGCACGCTCGACGCGATGTACGTCGCCGATGAAAAGACGAACGAGAACGCGTTCAAACGCGCCGCCACGCTGAAGGGCTCGATGGGCCCGAACTCCCCGCCCAACGCGCGCTTCGCCGGCAAGGTCGACGAGCGCCGGCAAACGCTCACCGGCGAAGTGCTCAAGGCCTGGGAAAGCCTGTATTCGCGGCAAACCGGATTATTTACGGTCAACGGCAAGGTATCGATCTTCGGCAACTACGTGCTGATGGAGCCCGACGATCGCAAAGCGGCGCTCGAGGCCAATAAGAACCTCGCCTCGAACATCGCGGCGGCCATTCAGACCTACCACAACAACCAAGTGCTCGAAGAAGATTTCGAGCAACTTTTCGCGCCGCTCAACATTCGCCGCAAGCGGGGAACGACGGCGTTCGGCAAGCCGGTGCCCGGGGCCGCCGGCGGCGACGGACCTCCGGAAGGGATCGTGGTTTGGAAGGCCGCGTACTCGCCGACGGGCCTGATGCAGCGCTACGACACGACCAATGCGCCGTCGCTCGACCGTATCGCGGTGACGTACGAAGACATCTGGACGTTTCGTTCCATCTTCGGCGTGATTCAAAAGATGAACGAGAAGCCGAGCGCCGACTGGCTTGCGGTCATGGAAGGCAATCTCGCGGCCGATGCCAAGCCGAGCCTGCCGGTCGACCAAGCGAACGTGCCGATCAAGCGGATCGACTATTGCGACTTGGCCCAGTACGCGATGGCCACGGCCGTGAGCGATCAGGGGAACGTGCAGATCGCCGATCCCTCCGGCGGCGGTAGCGCCGCCGAAGGCATGGGAGGCATGGGAGGTATGGTGATCGGCGACGCCGGAGGCGGCGGTTCCGCATTCAACGTCGGCAATACCGGAGCGGCTTCGGAAGACGAGCAACTGCTGAAAGATCGGTACCTCGACGGCCGCAACACGCCGGTCGGCGATGCTTCGAATCCGCCTTACACCGAATTTCGGCAGATGTTTCTGCAACTCACCGTGTTGATGGATCAGCGCCTGATCCCGGTGCTTATCTCGCAATGTGCTAACGCGCCGATTCCGATCGAAACCCGCCAAATTCGCATCAATCTCAACGACACCGATCGCATTCGCCGCGTACAGGCTGACGATGCGGCCCAAGTCGACAAGGTCGAGCAGTCGCCGCACGACGCCGTCGTGACGCTCCGCGGCGTCGTGTTCATCTACACGAAGAACGATCCGCCGGTGAATCCGAACGAAGACGCCGCGGCCGCCGAGCGACGCAAGCTCGGCGAAGGGGCCGATCCGAATCCGTTTGATCGCGACTTCGGCATCCCGAAACGCGGAGCGGCGGCCGAGCCGACGTTCTAGAGGCGTTCGTTCGGCGTACTTCAATTTCCCTGCAACATCCGTTTGAACCACCAACTTATCGGCTTCGCAAACACCGATAGGAAACGCAAGTCATGGCAAAGAAAATCGGCACCGACGGTTTGAACAAGTTCTTCAAGGAGAAGGGGGAGTACGTCGGGCTGTTCGCGGCCGTCGTCGCCGCCGGGCTGCTGATTTACTTCGCCTTCGGCGTGCCGAAATATCCGAAAACGCCGGACGACTTGAAGAAGGACCTCGGAGCGGCGAACACGGTTTTCGAGACGGCCGATCAGCGGCTGAACCTGGAGTCGGAAGGAATCACGACCAAGGGGGGCGACTTCGTTAAGGTGATCGACAAATTGCTGCTCACGCCGGTCAACCCCGCGGCCTTCGCCGGCATGGAGTGGAACATTCCGCTCTTCGACAGCAAACAACGCCGCACCGAGCCCGAATACTTGGCCTTGCGCGAACTGCGGGCCGCGTTCCACTACGGCGCGATCGACATGAAAGTGGCAGGCGGCGGCGGAGCGGCGGGCAACGCGCAGCAAGTGCAGCGTCGTGCACTCGGCGAAGAATGGCTGACCGTCACGGGGCTGGTACCATTTGAAGAACAAGAAGCCGCTTACGCCGCGGCCTTCGCCGGAGCCGGCGACGTGCGAACCAACGCCGTGCCGAAGTACCGGCCGTATCTAATCCAGCGGGCCGAAGTCGTCGCCGGCGATCCGAACCTCCCGGTCGATTGGCAGAACATGCCGAACCTGGATCTGAAGGTTTACGTCTCGGATGAAATGAACAAATGGGCGGGCGTCGGCGCGGAGTACGCCGATCCGTTGTACGTGTCGTTCCCGCCGCTCACGCAGCCGCTGCCGCCGCTTTCCAACAAAGACTACGGCGATTGGGCCACACACTTGCCGGAGATTCCGGTCGCTTCGTCGTCGCCCGCAGCGGGCAACGCTCCTGCTCCCGCGGCGGCTGCTCGCCCGGCTGCGGTCGCGGCCAATCCGGCCGACCCGTTTTCGATTACTCCGGTGAATCCCGATGCCGCGGCTCCGGCTCCCGCTGCTGCAGCCGCCGCCGACGGCAAGCCGGCGAAGCCGAAGTACCTGCTGTTCCGCTTTTTGGATTTCAACATCGAGCCGACGAAGTTCTATCGCTATCGCGTCAAGCTCGTGTTGAACAACCCGAACTTCGGCCTCGACGTCGCTCATCTGGATAAGGCCGAACTCGCGCAAGGTGATTCGCGCGAGGCGGCATGGAGCGAGCCGTCGGCGCCGGTTTACGTGCCGGTGCTGGAGAAGTACTTTGCGGGCGAAGGGCGCTCGGTCGGCGGCGATTCGGAACCGGAGACAAGCTTGGCCGTGAAGCAATGGACGCCACGTTTCGCGGCCGACGTTTACTACGAGTTCGACAAGAGGCTGCGCGGAGCGCTACTCAACGATCCGGCGGCCACGGTGAAGCATCGAGTTCCCGGCGGCAACAAATCGACCGAGCAATCGACGATGTTGAAGACCGACGTCTTGCTTGCGGATTTTGCGTGGGAGAAGACGCCTGATCGATTGAGAGGTCCCGGTACGGCTTTGGAAGCGAAAACAGTTTCCAAGCCTTCGGAAATTCTCGTGCGCACGCCGCGCGGCGAGTTGATGATTCAAACGCAACTCGGCGATTGGTGGCTGCGCGACGAGTTGAAAGCAGTCGTAAACGGTGCGGCTGCCGACCAACCTGCGGCAGATCCGGGGGCCGACGCTCCGGCACCCGGCGAAGAAGTGAAGAAGAAATTGATGCTGCAGTAATCGGTGCCGCCGTGCCCCGGCTTTCCCCGGCACGGAAGTTCGAAGTCCTTTGAAGCCGGCGCGATCGATTGATCGCGTCGGCTTTTTTCTTGAGGAATTCGCACCAAACTGCCCTTGACCGGTTTTTTCGGGTCAGATATTTAACCCGCCTCACTTCGGTCCGCAGCACATCTCAAAGCATATCCTCCGTTCGCAAGGCTCTCGTTCAGAGCGCTCGCCGGCACTCCCGGCAAGCAACTGTTCGCCGTAGCGCTTCCGAACTCGTTCCCTTCGGTTTGATCACACGCTCGTTCGCGGCAAGGACTGCCGCGGAGACGCACCCGTTCTCTTTTGGGAGATCGTGACGACGATGTCGCGCTATATCCTCGCCGCCCTGTTCTGTTACTCGTTCATGCAGGCGCCCGCTCGCGCCGGCACGTTCGACTCCGCGTTGCCGGCCCTCGTGGCGGTGCTGCCGGGTCAAGCCGACTCGGATGCGGCCCGCAAGCAAGTCGACGACTTGCTCGGCCGTGCCCGCCAAGCGATGAACGAAGGGAACCTCGAGACGGCCGACTCGCTGGTCGGTCGTGCCGAGGGACTCAACGTTTCGTACGGCATGTTCCACACGGGCGACACGCCGAAGAAGGTGCGTCGCGACTTGGAGAAGGCCCGCGAGGCCCGCGGAGGCAAGCCTGCCGCCGCGGATCCGTTCGCCGGCCGCACGCCGACGACGCTCGCCGCGGCCACGGGGAATGCTCCGCTGCCGATGTCGCCGCTGCCGCCGACGGGCGCCGAATCGGCCGCCGCCGCGCCGACGAGCTTCGGGATGCAAGTTCCGCAATTCGCCTCGCC
>JAFLCO010000262.1 GCA_017303535.1 Planctomycetota bacterium | reverse complement strand
AGAGGTCGGCAGGCATCGGCGGTCCTGCCCCTTTCGCCATTCTTCACATCGGCAACAGCCGATCGTCCGTCGAAAACATACCGCGCGAAACGGCAAAAGGCGGGCTGCCGGCCATGCGGCGGTCGAAAAGGCGCGCGACCCCGGCGGCTTGGCGATCCGGCGGCCTTACGATACGTTGAATTCACCTTACACGCCGTTAAGCCGCTCCGAGTTCTTGATATGCCCGTCACCGTCGTCGCCGTCGACCGGCCTGAACTGGCTCCGTTTCCGATGCCGGAGCGATTTCGCACGGAAATCGCCTATTTCATGTCGACTCCCGCCGACGGCGAGCACTGGCCCGCCGGGGAGTACCGTGTGTCGGCAAGCGATGTGCGGACCTGGCTGGAGGAAGGCGTGTTTCGTTTGGTCTCGCCGCTCGATAGCGCCGCGCAAGCGGAAATCGAACTCTCAGAAGAGCAAGAAGCATGGCTCGAATGGATGTTAGCCAACCAAGTTGAGCGGATCCGAATCGCCTCCTGAGTTGTTGGTCGCCCATTTTCTGGAATGTGGAAATCGGAAGTCGGCCTCGCTCACGGCAAATTCCGCAAGAACGGAAATTGAAGTGAACCTTGCAACTTGGAAATCTGTCTAAGTCCAAGTCGCTCGGCATTCACCTTGCAGAAGTGGCGACTCCCCCGGCACTTGTCAGGCCCACACGCTTGCGACTCTTCGTCGCACCTGACATGTGAAAAAAGCGTTAAATCGCCGGAGAAACAGTTGAAAACGGATTGGGAGCACGAGTAGTATGACAGGCGGTCTCATAAGGATGAAGTCTGCGGAAGGAGTTACCGCGATGCCCTCGGCGAAGCCGTATTACGTTCAAGAATGTCCCACGTGCGGGCGCAAGCTCAACATCCGCGTGGAGTACCTCGGCAAAAAGGTCGTGTGCCAACACTGCCGCGCTCCGTTCTTGGCGTGGGATAGCGACGGCGCTCCGACGGTCACCGCAGCCGCCGCGCCGCTGGAAGATACGGCTCTTTCCGGGACGCGCTTGATGGACCGTGCCCAAGAGTTGATCGAGCAAGCGGAGAAGAAAATCGCCGAATCGCGAATCATGCGCGCCAAGGTTGAGAACGGTGAGATCGTGAGCTTGAGCGTACGCAACTAGCCACGCGTGGGGATCAACGTCAACTCAAGCGAGCGACTTCGGTCGCTCGCTTTTTTGTTGCGCGTTGAAGGGATTTGTTTCCTGATTCGCGCACTAGCCCCGAAGCGCAAGCGAGGGGGCATTCGGACTTTGAAACGAACCGTGCCCCCTCGCTTGCGCTTCGGGGCCAATTTTGGGTTCTTCGGTTCCTACACGTCGTAAGTCGTATTTGTCAGACGACCGAGATCTTGGAAGAACTTCGGATACGTCTTGCGCGTACACCCGGGATCGCGAATGACGACGCCCGGGATCCGCAGCCCGGCGAGTGCGAAACTCATGGCCATGCGATGATCGTCGTAAGTGTCGATATTCGCAGCGTGCGGCCTAGCAGGGGGAGTAATTCTTAGGCCGTCGTCGAACTCTTCGACCACGGCACCGAACTTGCGCAGTTCGACGGCCACGGCATGGATGCGATCGGTTTCCTTGTGGCGAATATGCGGAACGCCGCGAACGGTCGTCGGGCCGTCGGCGAAAAGGGCGACCGGCGCCAGCGTTTGCACCGTATCGCTGATGGCGTTCATGTCGACGTCGACGCCTCGCAGCGGCCCGCCGACCACGGCAATGCCGCCGGCCGTGGATTCGACTTGGCAGCCCATTTGCGCGAGAACTTCGACGAACCTAATGTCGCCTTGCAGCGCGTCGAGCGTGAGACCTTCGACTTCAACACGTCCGCCGGCGATTGCGGCCGCGGCGAAGAAATAGCTCGCGGCCGAGGCATCCGGCTCGATCGCGTAATCGCGGCCGTAGTAAACGCCTTGCGGCACGGGGAACGATCGCAGGTCGTCGCTGTGGCAAGGCACGCCGAAACTGCGCATGACTTCGAGCGTCATCGTGATGTACGGGAGCGAAACGAGCGCATCGGGCACGACGAGCGTGAGCGGCGACTTGGCATAGGGTGCCGCCATCAAGAGGCCGCTCAGAAACTGGCTCGATTTGCCGCTGCGAACCTCGGCCGTGCCGCCGCTCAAACCATCGGCACGGACGACGACCGGCGGACACCCGGTGCCGGCCTCGCTGCGAACGTCCACGCCGAGCGAGGTCAACGCTTCGAGCAGGTCTTGAATCGGCCGCTCGTGCATCCGCGGCGTGCCGTGCAGGCGAAACTCTCCGCGGCCGGCGGCCAGCATCGCCGTGAGAAAACGCACGGTGGTGCCGCTATTGCCGATGAATAGATCACCGGAAGTTCCAGGCAATCGGCCACCGCAGCCTTCGATCGTGACCGTGCAAGCGTCGGCGTCGTGCGTTAGGCGAAAGCCGAGCGACTTGAGCGCTCCGACCATGACTTGGGTATCGTCACTGTCGAGCGCTCCCGTTAGCCGCGTACTTCCCCGCGCCAGAGCCGCGCAGACGAGCGCTCGATTCGTGATGCTCTTCGAACCCGGCGGGCGAACGCGACCGGAAACGGGTCCGGCGACCGGACGGATCTCAACGCTCTCGCTCACGGGCTTCCAATCTTCCAGAGGTGTTTCGCGCCGCGGAAATACAGGGCACCGTCGGAATAGGCCGGCGAGGCGAGCATCTGTTCGCCAAACTCGGTCTCACTGACGATCTCGCCCTTCTCCACCGACGTTTTGATGACGTGCGCCGCGCCGTCTTGGTTGACCAAGTACAAGTACTCGCCGACGGCAACCGGCGTAGCCCAATAGGGCCCCTTCACGCGGGCCTTCCAGAGTACCTTACCCGTAGCGATGTCGCCGGCCGTGAGCACGCCGGCTCGATTGAGCACGTAAACGCGATCGCCGTGAAGCACGGCGCTAGGACTGCCGGTCGACAGGCCTGACTCTTGCCAGAGCTTCTCCCAGTTGGCGCTACCGGCTCCGGCGCGAATCGCCGTGAGGCCGTCGGCGGGGAGGATGACCAAGTCGCCGCGCGAGACGGGGGAACTGATCTCCGCGAGCTTTCCGTCGTACGACCAGACTTCTTCGCCCGAGCGCGGATCGTGGGCCGTGATCTGATGCGTCGATTGCAGTAGCACCAGAGGTTTGCCGCCCGGCGGATGGAACAAGGTCGGCGAGGTCCAATTCATGTCGGCCTTGCGCGGATGCTGCCAGAGCGTTTCGCCGGTCACGGCGTCGATGCCGGCCGCGAACGAGTCGCCCTTGTTTTCAACCTGCACGACGACGGCGCCGGAAACCACGAGCGGCGAGGCGGCCATGCCGACGTCGTTGGCCGCCGCCGGGTGTTCGAAAGTGAGTCCGCGGAACCATTCCAAGTTGCCGTCGAGATCGAGGCAGACAAGATCATTCGACGAGAAGAACGCGTAAACGCGCGAGCCGTCGGAGGCCGGCGTGTTGGCGGCGACGCTGCTTGTCGGATGGCAGAGCGTGCGGCCGGTCGCCCAAAACTGACGCTGCCAAAGTTGCTTGCCGTCGCTCTTCGCGTAGCAGGCCACGTGCAAACGTTCCTGCCGCGCACCGGTTACGCCCGTCACGTAGAGGCGGTCGCCGACGATGATCGGGCTCGATACGCCGGCGAACGGTAACTCGACCGACCACTGCACGTTCTTCGGTTCCGCACCTTCGGTCTTCACGACGAACTCGGTCGCCGGCACTTTGGCCGCGCCGGTGGAGCCGGTGTTATCGGTGCCGCGGAATTGCAACCAGTCGGCGGCCTGCCCGACGGCTGCAGCCTGCGCAGCCAAGGCGACAACCAGCGGAATGAGTCCGTAAATTTTCACAGTTCCGTTCTCCCTTAGTTCTTCGCCAGGACCGGCGTGCCGACGGCGTCGCAAATGCGCAGTTGAAACTTCCAATCTTGGGCCCACGATTCCGTCTGCTCGTTCTCGCAAATCTTCACGAGCACGCGGTTCACCCCTTCGGCGAGTTCGGCCTGAGAGATGTACTGGTCAATCTCGAAGCCTGAGTGATACACCTTCCGCGAGTCGCAAAGCTTGCCGTTGACCCAGAGCTTGATAGCATTAGCAGAGCCGACTCGTACGTCGACCTTGCCGGGCCTCAAGCATGTGACCTCGACATAGGCGTAAGCCGCTGCGCCTTTGGCCTTCCCCAAGGCTTCGTTTAAGTCGACGACGCCGTGAGCGTCTTTTGTTTCGTGATCGATCCAGGCGATCTCCTTGCCTTCTTTGCCCCTGTACTTGGCGGCCGTGTCGACCTGCTGTTCCGGCGGGTACGCGACGTCGAACCCCTTCTCGCCTATGTTGTCGAACGGGCCGATAAGCTTCCACTTCATCACAAACCCAAAGTGCGACGGCAGGTCCGGCTTCGCGCCGAGCTTTTCGAGCTTCTCGGCGAGGTCTTTAATCTGGTCGAGATCGCGGGCCGCCCCGAACGCTTCTTGGTAGAGCGTCTTCGCTTCGGCTTCGTCGGCCTTCGCGGCTTTGTCGATCAGTCGCTGAATCGACTCGCGGCGGAGTTCCGTGCTCGGGTCGTTGAGAAACCCCGGCATCAAGCGGTCGGTCAGCGAAGTATCCCAGCGGGCGGCGATGTCGAACGCCAGCCGACGCGCGATCGGCACGTGCTTCACGTCGAGGACAAACTTTTCGAGTTCGGCCGCCATCGGCTTTTGCTCGGCTTCGGGAACCCGATCCGCGACGGTTTCCACGGCCGAACGGAGCCAATTGGCCGCCAACGGGCCGGCCTTGTCGAGCGTCGTGAGAAGTTCGACGAGCCGAGCCGTCGGCGCAGCGGCGGCCGTTTTCCAGGCCGTTTGAGCTTCGCGATGCCCTTTTCCTTCCGGACCGACGGCCAACAAGACCTCGACGGCGTCGCTCACCTCGTCGGCCGCGGCGGGCCGTAATCCGCCCCAGCTTACTGCCATCAAGAGCAAAGCGATTGCCGCTCGTAAACGCCGACCGATCATGCCGAACCTCCGATGTTTCCCAGCCTGGAAGCCCTCGCGCCGTGGCGCAAGTCGCCCGACATTCTAGGGCGGCGCGAGCCGATCGTGTAGCGGTCGCCGAATCGCCTGGGCGGAGAAAAAATGGCGAATCGCTTAAGCCGTGCGGCGTTTGTCTTCGCCGGTCGCAGCGTGCTGCTGCCACGGGGGGAGGTGAATCGTGAACCGGCTTCCCTTGCCTAAGGCGCTTTCCACAGTCACCCGGCCGCGATGCGCGAGCACAATGTGCTTCACAATCGCCAAGCCCAGCCCGGTACCGCCGAGTTTGCGACTGCGGGCCTTATCCACGCGATAAAACCGTTCGAACAATCGGGCATGATGCTCGGGAGCGATGCCGCAGCCGCGGTCCGTCACGGAAATGCGGACCTCGTCCGGCAACGTCTCGACCTTGAGTTGCACCACGCCGCCGACGTCACTGTATTTGACCGCGTTTTCCAGCAGGTTTCGCACCGCCTGCTGCAAGAGCAAGGCATTCACACGGGCCTTGGCTTCGTCGGAGCAGTCCATATCGAAAGTCACTTGCCGCGCTTCGGCCTTCTGATGGCAATCGTTCACGGCCCCGGCGACGATTTCTTTCAATCGCGTCGGCGTTAGTGCGATGTCCGAGGCTTCCGCTTCTTTCTCGATCCGCGAAAGGCTCAGCAGGTCGTCGATGATGGCGTCGAGCCGATCCGCCTGCCGCGCGACGATGCGCATGAACCGTTCGGCATCTTCCGGCGTAGCGCCGTCGAGGATGGTTTCGATGAACCCCTTGATCGACGTGATCGGCGTCTTGAGTTCGTGCGATACGTTGGCCGCGAAATCGCGCCGCATGTTTTCGAGGCGACGCAGCCGGCTGACGTCGTTGAGTACGAACACCGCGCCGAACCCGTGCCCCAAGGCATCGGCCAACAGCGTGCCGCGAATTTGCAGAACGCGCTCGTCGGCCTGGCGGAAGACGATGTCCTGCTCCTGCGGCCGCTTCGTCGCCAGCAACTGGTCGACGAGTTTCAGCAATTCCGGGTTGCGCACGATCTCGTGCAGCGAGCGGCCCATGATTTCGGCCGGATTGACGCCGAGCAGTTTGCCGGCCGAGCGGTTGAGGCTGATCACGCGGCGGTCGACGTCGATCGCGAGCACGCCTTCGGCCATGCCTGCGAGCACCGCTTCCTGCTCGTTATTGATCCGCATCACGCCTTCGAGACGTTCGGCGCTCCGCTCGGCGAAGCGGGCAACGGCATCCGTCAGCTCCGCGACTTCCGCCACGTCGCCGGCGGGGATTGCGGCGTGCGAATCGCCGTCGGTCCGTGTTTCCACGGCTTCGCGCAAGGCGGTGAGATTGTCGCGCATCTTCCGGGCCGCGAAAACCAGGGCGGCGACGACGGATGCCACCGCAACGAGGCCGGCGATTGTCGCACCGCGTCGCCAAGCGACGACGAGGTCGTCCACCGAGCCCGGCGATTGCGACAAGTCACGCAGGAGTCGTTCGCCGCCGATGCCCAAGCCGAGGGCCAGCAGCGCGACGACGATCGCGACCAGCGGCGCAACAACGGCAAAGACCGAACGACGAATCACAGCGATGCTTTCTACGAGCCGGCTTTTTGCAAACCGGCGACCGACGAACGACGATTACCCTTTAAAACGATATCCTACGCCGCGAACCGTTTCGACGAACGCGCCATAATCGCCAAGTTTTTTGCGAAGACCGGCGACCTGCACGTCGACCGAACGCTCCGTCACGGGATAGTCTTCTCCTTTGACGGCGTCGACGATCTGCGCTCGCGAGAAAGCCCAGCCGGGCCGCGTTGCGAGGAACTGCAGCAAGCGAAATTCGGTGAGCGTCAGTTCGACCGGATTGCCGCCGACCGTGGTTTCGTGCCGGCCCGGGTGAATGACGAAGTCGCCGACGGTGATCGGGGAATCGTCGTCAACCTTTTGGCTTTGGCGACGGCGCAGCACGGCTTTGATACGCGCGATAAGCACCCGCGGGCTGAAAGGCTTGGCGAGGTAATCGTCGGCGCCCATCTCGAGGCCGGTCACCATATCCGCCTCTTCCCCTTTCGCCGTGAGCATCACGACGGGGATGTGCTTCGTGCGGGCGTCGTTCTTCAGCACGCGGCAAACTTCCAGACCATCGACGTTCGGCAACAGAAGATCGAGCACGACCAGATCGGGCAAATCGCTGCGAGCACGACGAATGGCCTCCTCGCCCGTGCCGACGCCCGAGGTGCGATAACCTTCTTTCGAAAGGTTGTACTTGATCAGTTCGAGCAGATCTTCTTCGTCGTCGACGACGAGAATTCTTTCCTTCGGCATGCCGACTCCCATGTGAAGTGAGGCCTTCGCCTGACGGCCGCTGTCATTTGCGAGCACTGGTCATGGCGACGGGCACGAATCGCTTCGAGGAGCTTTTGATAGCAGTCTAATATTAGGGAATTGTTTGCGCTTTGTGAGCAACACGGCGCATTTTTCGAGGAAAATGCAAGTTTCTTGCAACGGCAAGCGGAAGCACGCGGATGGCGCAGGCCTTGCGGTCGGGGCGTTGCGAAGACGATGCGACGTCGGGCAGAGCCCCCCGGATATACATCCGAGGCTAATGAACAGAGTTGCCGTTTCTGCGGACCGCCGCGCGACCGTGGCGGCCGGTCCGGATAAAACCGCGAAGCGAGCGCAGAGTTGCCTGGCCTGCTACGACTTGTCGGCCGGCGATTCGAGATCGATCTTGAACTTCTCGATCAGCCGATAGAGGCTGCGACGATTGACGCCGAGCGCACGCGCCGTGCGTGCTTTGTTTCCCTCTTCGCGGCGCAACACTTCGACGATGTGCGCACGCTGGACCGTGGCGAGCGAATCCTGCTTAGCGGCCTCATCCGTTTTCGATTGCGGCGCGAAGACTCCGGTCGCGCCATCGCGTTGGGCGAAGCTTTCACCACCGGGCGGAGCGTAAAGCGTGTTGGTTTGTGCGCGTTCTTGGGCGCGCATCACGCGCCAGTCGAGTTCGGCCCAAATCAGCGGCTTGGCCAAACAGTCGGCCGTCATCGCGGGAATCGTATCGCTCGCGTTTTCGAGTTGCTCGCGCGTCGTGAGCAGAATGATTTGGCACTGTGGAGCCAACAAGCCTGCATCGCGAAGCATGAAGAGCGCCGCTTCCGTTTGCAGACCTAAGCGCAGGAAACAAATTTCAAAGCGCTGACCATCACCTAGAGGCGGGATGTCACCGACTTTTGCTCCCATTCGCACCGTGAAGCCGCGCCGTTGAAAGCGACGCGCCACGGTCTCGCAGAATTCGCGATCTTCGTCGAGCACCAATAATGGGGAGGGTTGTGGGACCAAGGCCTACCTGTGAAATGGTGGAAAACCGAATGTTAACAACGTGCCATTATGACGTAATGGGGGGCCACACAAGGATAAGACATCAAGAAAGCCTCATACAAGGAGAGCTGGGCAAGATATGGTAAAACGCATGTCGATGTGTGACATATACGCACAAATCACCCCTCCCGATGTGGGTCACCCGTGGTAAACCGAACTTCGGGTTCCTAGTTTCCTCGGCGTCGATGCTCCCGGACAATGGCGATAGCCAGCGCATTGCACGAAGCCTTTGCACCTTGGGGAGCCGCTATGAACGCCAAGAAGATATTGTTCCCGACCGACTACTCGCACCTCAGCGATTCCGCGTTGCGATATGCCACGACGCTGGCCAAAGAATCCGGCGGATCGCTGATCATAGCGCATGTCGAAGAACCGCCCATCGCTTACGGCGGCGGCGAAATGTATTACGGCATTCCCGATCCCGATCGGGCCGAAGTGCGCCGAATGCTCGAGGCCGTGAAGCCGGCGGATGCGGCCGTGCCTTACGTGCATCGCCTCGTGATGGGCAACCCGGCTGATGAAATCGTGCGCCTCGCAGAGGAAGAGAACGTCGACCTCATCGTGATGGCGACGCACGGCAAGACGCACACCGACGCCTTTTGGTCGGGCAGCGTGTCGCCGCGCGTGGCGAGCAAGACGCGCCGCCCGCTGCTGCTGG
>JAFLCO010000261.1 GCA_017303535.1 Planctomycetota bacterium | reverse complement strand
GGTATCCCGATCGCTCCGGGCACCAAGTACCGCAGCGCGGTAAGCATCCCGACGACCGCCATTCGCGACGAATCGGCGATATCTGCAAACAGATAGACAAGCGCCGCGTCGCGCGTGCCGATGCCGCAAAATGCCGCAGGCACCAAGCCGGCGAAGATCGCCAACGGCACGCGCTGCAACGTTTGCGAGATCGTGGCCTCGACGCCGCAGCAAACAAGGAACAGGTGCAGCTGCGTGAACTGTACGCACCAGGAAACGAGCGTCAGCGCGACGAAGGGGAGCAGCACGGAAGAGCCGCGTCGTCGCACGAGCCGGCCATGTGCTAAGGCGAACGCCGCGGCCAATGCCCCGATCGCCGCGAAGCTCCAAGTGGCATCGATGAGAGCCAGCCGTCCCAGACCGATGGACATGAGCAGCATCACGACGTCGCTCAGCTTCTCGACGACGGCCCGAATCGCCGCTTCCTTGCCGCGACCGGGAGGAACATTCGGCAACATCGCGGCCTTGGAGAAGTCGCCGAGTTTGGCAGGCACGACCATGTTCAAGGCCGACGCCGCGAGAATTTCCCGCGTCGCCTCGACGAGGCCGATGTGTGTGATCGGACGGACCAGAACTTTCCAGCGCCAGGCGGAGATCAGTGTCTGCGGAATGAACAACAAGACGGCAAGCGCCAAGTACGCACGATCGACGTCGCGTGCTTGCCGCAAGACCGCTCGCCAATCGGCGGCCCGCAGCAGCAACGCGCAAAGCAGAATCGTAATCGCAATCTTCGCCGCGAAGATCAGACGCTTTCGCACGAGACGGTTCCTGGCCGCGGTCGAACTGTTCGAGGCAACGCCGACACGGCTAAGTTTCGAACAATTTCGACGCGCCGCAATCGGTTGAGTCGCTCAACATGTTCGGAAAGGTCTTGCCATGGTTGCCGCAACCCTTCGTGATAGACGTTGGTTGCGGCGGTGTAGGCCGCTTGAAGATCGGAGGCAAACGCCATACCGCGAACTTTGGCACGGGCCGACGTTAGGCAAATGACGTCGATGACCTGCCACTCGCCGTCGGGCATTCGGCGAAACGATCGCTCCAGCGCAACGGGAGCAGCGCGCTGCGCGCGAATGACGCGGCGCTGCAGAAGCCGTCGCAACAAAGTTCGGCCCGGCCGTCCCAAAGCGCCGGCCAAAAAATGCAGCACGGCTTGTTTGAGCGGCGTCGCTCGTTCGAATCGAGCGAAGTGCAAAGGCCCGGTCGTGGTAAGTTCGGCGAGGCTACCGTTGGGGCTGATCAATAAGTCGAACTGCCGTTGCAAATCGTGCGTCTGCGAAACGGCCGTATGACCGTCGATGAACTGAACGACAAGGCCTGCATCTTGAATCGCCGTCGTGCCCGCCCCATCAACGTGCGCATAGCAAAAGCTGCCGCCGCGCGCGGTAGAAACGATGAGTTGCCGCTCAGGTTCTTGAATCGCGTAAAGTCCCGCCCCAGCGAAGAAGCGTTCCCGAGGTTCGTCCGGTACTTCGGCACATGCGCTCGTGGTCGGCGACCAATCGCGGTATGCCTCTAATAGGTTGCCGAGGCGATGGACGTACATCCGATCGTCGTCCCAGCGGGTCGCGGAATCGTCGGCGAGCGAACGGAGGTAGCCGTCGGCCAATCGCGCGGCATGAGGAAAATGCGGTGCGAGCAATTCCATGCCGTGTGCGTAGAAGTGACGTGTGCCGCGGCTGCCGTATTCGCCGCCGTAGTCGCCCTGCGAAGTTTGAAACCAGCGGCAGAACTCCACGCCGCAGCGCAGCGCCTCGTCCAAGCCCGGTACGTCGATCTCCGTGCGGAGCTTCGCGAGGCAGTCGATCGTCACAGTCTGATAGCCGGGATCGGCGCCGCCGTACTCGGGCCACCAACCTTCGCTCGACTGCCATGAGACGACGCGGCGAACGCAATCGACGGCGGCTTGACGAAGTACGCGATCGTCGCACACAACGCCCGTTCGCCAAAGCGCGAGCGCCGCCAATGCATGATGATTCGTCAGCCTGCCGGATTCATCATGCCGTGCGATCCAGTGCGCGCGACGTCGAAAAAATTTCAGCAGCTCGGCGTCGTTCAATTCCAGCAAGCGGTATGCGTCCACGCCGGCTTGCAAGGAAAACACCGTCGCGCCGAGGGCCCGTTCGTGCGGGTAGTAATCGTCTCCGGAACCGTCGGCATGGGCGCTCTTGGCGGAGTATCGCAAGATGGCGGCGACGGCTTCAGCCAGCCGCGGTTCGCCTTGCCAGGTGCTGCCGGGGAAGTCGTATCGATACGCCAAGGCCAGCGGCAAGGCGGCCTCTTGGTACATTTCGGAGGGAAACGCCGCCGTGCGGTAGTGCCAATACTCGCGATCGCAGCAACCATACGACGGCCCGAACATGTTGCGATCGACGGCCGCCAGGACGCGGGGAATCGCCCCGAGCGCGGTCGTCGCGTAATGCGTACGAAGCGCAGCGTCGCGCCGACGACTTTCATCACGGTTCGATGCCGCGGACGCTGTTGCGAGGCGATTCATGCGAAAGCCTCCGTCTAGCGGCGATGGTGGGCCACGACGATTTCGGCCAGCAGCCCGAACATCATCGTGAGGAAGCCTGCCATGAGCACGACGATGTCGGACTCTTGCATGCTGCCGGTCGTCATGAAGCTATGCAAGCTCTTCGCGGCGCCGAGGCAGAGCACCGCGGCCGCCGTCGGAAAGAAAACTCTCAGCGGCCGGAAATATGAAACGATGCGCACCACCGTATTCAGATAGGCCAGCGTATCCTTGATCGGATGAAACTTGCTTTTGCCGATGCGCGGTCGATACTCGGTCGGCACGTATTTGACGGCGTACCCGTTCGTTAAGAAAGCGAGCGTCATCGTCGTGACGCAGCTAAATCCGTCGGGCACCGACCACAGCCACGGCAGCATGGCCTCGCGTTTGAAGGCTTTGAGGCCCGTATTGAGATCGGGAATGTCGCGACCGGTGAGATAGCAGGCGAGCTTGCGAATAAGCCACTTGGCGGGCTTGCGCAGCAGCGGCATCGTCCCTTGTTCGGAAGTTCGCGCGCCGTTGACTTGATCGTAGTCCGGGAAATAGCGCAGCAAATCGCGAATGGCGTAGGCCGGGTAACTCCCGTCGGCGTCGAGCATCACGACGATGTCGCCGCGTGCTTCACGAACGCCCACCTTCCGCGCCGCTCCGGCGCCACGATTCTCCGGCCGACAAATGATCCGCACTTCGCACCGCCGGCATTCATCGGCAAAGCGCCGAGCGTAGGCGACGGTGCGATCCGTCGAAGCGTCGTCGACGATCAATATCTCGAACGAAATCGGCTCGTCGTCGAGCGCCGTCACGATCTCGTGCAACACCCGCTGAATCGCAAGCTCCTCGTTGTAAGCGGGGAGCAGGATCGTGACTTCGCAGGCTTTCGTACCTGCGTGCGGGCGCGCGGCAAGCTGCTGTGGTGCGGCGGGAGAGAGGCCATCCATGGCGTCGACTCGAAATCCAAAGCGGGTCGGTAAGCCGCTGTGATAACCGATGCCGGCGTCGCCACCAATCCCAACCGTTTGCAGCCCGCACTCCTTGGCAGCAATGCCGGCAGAGGCGTGCGGGAATCGTGAATTAGAGTCGGCCGACCACGCGTTCGATGATCGACAGCCCGATCTGCAACGACGACGTGGCCGCGGGCGACGGAGCGTTGCAGACGTTCACGACGCGGCGATGTTCCTCAATGACGAAGTCGTCGACGATCGATCCGTCGCGAGCCAGGGCCATCGCCCGAACTCCGGCAGGAGCGGCTTCGAGATCACTCGCTTGAATTTCAGGCACTAAGCGCTGCAGCGCCTTAACGAATGCCGCTTTACTGAACGACCGCCACATTTCTCCGCAGCCGGTTCGCCAATACTTCGCGGCGAGCCGTAAGAAGCCCGGGTAGGTCAGCGTTTCGGCGAGATCGCGTAGATTGATGTTGCGCTTGCGGTAGCCTTCGCGGGCAAAGGCCAACACGGCATTGGGGCCGCACTCGACGTCGCCGTTGATCATCCGCGTGAAGTGCACGCCAAGAAACGGAAAGTTCGGATCGGGCACCGGATAGATGAGGTTGCGGCACAAGCGTTTGGCCGAGTCATGCAGTTCGAAGTATTCGCCGCGAAACGGCACGATCTTCACTTCCGGCTCTTTACCGCTCAGTCGCGTCGTGCGATCGGATTGCAGGCCGGTGCAGTTCACGACCCAGCGGGCGCGAAACTCTCCGGCACGGCTCTCTACCGTGACATAGTCGGCTTCTTGTCGCAAACCGGTGACGGCCGCATTGACGACAAAGCGGCCGCCTGCCTGTTCGACGATCTCGACCAGCCGCCGGCAAACGGCACCGTAGTTGACGATGCCGGCCTCGGGCACATGAATGGCCGCGATGCCCGCCGTATGAGGTTCGATTTCGCACAGCCGCGGGCGATCGATCATGGCGCAATCGACGCCGTTGGCCTGACCGCGCTCGAAGATTTTCTTCAAACCGGGAAGTTCGTCTTCACTGCAGGCGACGATGACTTTGCCGCAAATATCGAAGGGAATGTTTTCTTGAGCGCAGAACTCTTCCATCAGCCGCTTGCCGCTGCGGCAGTTGAGCGCGCGGAGCGAGCCGGGCTTGTAATAGATGCCAGAGTGCAGCACGCCCGAGTTGTGCCCGGTTTGATGCATCGCCGGTTGCGGCTCTTTCTCGAAGACGATGACACCGGCGCCGGGGCGAAGCTTTGTGAGTTGATAGGCCGTGGCGAGGCCGACGATCCCTCCGCCGATGACGACAACGTCTGTGGTCTGCATGCGAATGTGCGTGAGCGGTTGCTGAGATGGATTTATGGCGAGCGGCCGATTTACCGCAGTTCGACGATTCGATAACGGCGCGGGCCGACTTCGGTCGTGGCCGTGTGAAACTCGGCGACCAGCGCGACCTCGCCCGGTCGGGTACGCAGCGCCTCTTCAAACGCCGCCGACAACGTAGCATCGAAAGCCGGAGGTCGTGAAGGGGGTCCTTCCGCCAGGAGCAAGTGCGTGAAGCCGTGCCCGCGCAGGATTTGGCTGAAGCCTCGGTCTTGGGCGTCGCCGGGAGAGTGGTAATCGTGTTCGCGGCGGAAGATGTTGTCGCGAGTCATCGCTGATTCAAACCAGAAAGCCCGCTGCTCCTGGCTGAGTATGTTTGCGCCAATCGGCAAATGAGCGTTGGCCCACTGTGCCGCGGCGAACGTGGGCTCCGAGCGGAGCAGAAATGCTTCGCGGCTTTCGGCCCCAACGGCAACGAGGGCGTGTTGGCGAGCCCGAACAACCGGGATCGCGGTGAGCAGCAAGACGACGCCGATGATCGGAGCGCAGGCCGTGGCCCGCGGTCGCCAAGACCAACCGGCGATTTCTTCGAAAACTGCGGCGACTACGATCGCCGCCAAGGGAACGATCGGCAGGAGAAATCGCACGTTTTGGCGAAGCAGCAAGCAGGCGGCGGCATACGGCAAGGCAACCGCGAAGGCGGGCAGCAAGCGAACTTGCCGCTCTCGCGAAAGCAGGCCCAAAAGCGGAAGCTGCATCAACCACAACGGCCCGAGTTGATGACCGCGTCCGCCGAAGCGATCGGGAAACATCGTCATTTGCCAGGGGGCTTGCAACCACGCCAGCGGCGTACGGCCGAGCGGCGCTTTCGAGGCGGGGAGTACCGAAGGCTTGGCGGCGCTCGATGTTGACGGCGATGCGACCTCGTGCGACGAGAAAAAGGGATAGACTGGATCGCCGCGGTGCCAATAGGAACGGGCGTACCAGGGTCCGGCCAAGAGTAGTGCTACGAACAAAGTCGTCGCCGCCCCGCGGACGATATTCTGCGAGCTATCGCGACGATCGATCCATCGCTGGCCGAGCAAAAATGCGGTGGAGGCGAGGAATATGAGGCCCGTCAGCTTCACACTGAGCGCTCCGGCGAGAAAGACGCCGGTCGCAGCATAGGCGCGAAGTTCGTTGGTCGTTACGGCCCGATAGGCGGCGGCGAACGACAGCGTCGTAAAGACGGCGAGGGCGACGTCGTTGAGCGGCGCCGTCATCTGATTGTTGATTCCCGGAGTCAACATCACGATGCAGGCCGCCGCAATCGCTCCGTTGCGTCCGACCAACGTTCGAGCGGCGACATAGGCGGCTCCGGCCGTCAACACGCCGCAGAACCAATGCATGAGTTGCGCCGCCACGGGGCCGTCGAGCGCCAAGCCCCAGGCAAACCACATTTCGGCCAACAGCGGGTAAGTGGAATTGTCGCTGTACGCGAAATGCTCCAAGGCGTGAAGCTGCAGATAGCGTTTCGACAATTCCAAGTGGTAACACAAGGCATCGCCGGCCACCGGCGGAGCCAAGGCGCTGAGCAGCGAGGCGAGGGCCGTCAGCGCGGCGCAACCCAGCAATCCAAAGCACCAGGCCGGCAGCCGGTCCGAATCGGCAAGTGTCTTGGCAAGCGTCGCATTGTTTTCGACGGCTTGCCGACCGAAAGATCGCGGCCAAAGCAACCGTACGGCTTCGGCACCCACGGCCAGCGCCGTTAACGCCGCGACAAACGAAGCGTACAAACTTGACGCGGCGCCGAGAGCCGCCAACGTCAGCCCCCAAACGACGAGGCCGATTCCCGCGGACCAGACGAACATGGCCGCTCGATCCGTTTCCCACAGGCCAAGCCGGCGCGCGATCGGTCGTCCGACGGACCAGGCCGCCGCGATCATCGCCGCTAAGGCGAGCAGCGAACGCAACTGCAATAAGGCGTCCATGCGGGTTTTTCCCTAGCGGAAATACTCGGGAAAAAGCATGTGAGCCAAGTAGGCGGCGGCGATGAACGACATCCAAACGGCCGCCGACCATGTGGCGAAGCTTCTGGAATGTGAAGATGACGGCTCGACCTTTGGCGCAGCACCGCTGAAGAGCGTCTTGGCCACCCAAGCTCGGGCCTTACCGATGTTGCGCGGTCGACGATGAGTGCGACGCGGCGGAGTTCGGATCGGAGCGATCACGACGACCTCCCCTTCTTGTCGGCCGGCAGTTCGAACTTGAGAAAGTGCGGCCCGGCCATGATCGCGGTGCCGTGCAAGGCTCCGTCGATCGCATCGATGACGCGCTCCGGCGACAGATCACGCATGCAGGAGTGATGATCGAAGCGGCATTCATTGGCGTAGCAAGGGGAGCACGCAACCGGTTGCGACAACACGGTGACGCGATCGCCCCAAGGGCGCCATTGCTGCGAGACATTGATGCCGCTGAAGAGCGCGATCACGCGCGCACCGGCGGCCGCCGCGACGTGCGCCGGCCCGCTGTCGCCGCCGATAAAGAGGGCGGAGCGGCGTGACAGGGCGGCGAGTTGGGCGACGGTCAGCCGGCCGGTCCAATCCATGACGCCGGGCCAAAACATGTTTTCCGTGATGTCCGTTGCGATCCGTCTATCGGTTTCCGAACCGACGAGCACGACGCGGGCATTGAGTTCGACGATGACGCGGCCGAGCAATTCTCGCCAATGTTCGATCGGCCACGACTTAGCACGAGTCCCAGCGCCGACATGCATGACGAACAGCGGGCGGTCGGAGCGGCGAGCTTCGCCGAGCATGTGGGCGATAAAATCGTCGTCTTCAGGTCGTGAAGTGACGACGGGCGAATGATCGGCGGCCGGGCGAATTTCGAGACACTGGAGCAAGGCGCGCCGCGAAAGCACTTCGGCTCGGCCTGCTTCGTAAACGGCGGAATGGGTCAGCCAGAAGCCGCCGCCGGAGCAAGCCCATCCGGCGCGGCGGGGAATGCCTGCGGCCCGCATCATCGCGACGTTGAGAAAGTCGCCGCGAGGATCGATGGCCAGATCGTATCTTGCGCGCCTCAACTTCCAAGACCATGCAACCAGACCCAACGGCCAGAGCCAACCGCGGCCGCGGCGAAAGCGGTTGCAGCCCGAAATCATGATGCGGGCGACGTGCTTCGTGGCGGCAAAGACTTCCCAGTTCCAGGGTGCGGCCAAAACGTCGATCGCAGCATGTGGGAAACGTCGCTTTAGAGCCGCGAACATCGACGTCGTGATGACGGCGTCGCCCAAGTGATCGAGTTGGATGACGACGATGCGGCGGATTTGATCGGCATCGAGGCTCGGCGGCATCGCTCGGCTTGTGAACATCCGCGCGAACCAACCGCCTACGGCATCAATGATCGCCATCAGGATGCGACGGCTCGGTCGCACGAAACGATAACGCTCGTGGAGTCTTTCAAAGGCTTTCATACGCCGCCTTTGTGGCATCCGCCACGGCTTGCCAAGTGAACTGAACTCGCACAAGCTCGGCCAACTCGCGAGACCGCGACTGACCGGCGGCGCGGATCACGGCTCGGCGGATCTCTGCGTGGTCGTAAGGATCGACGTAAGTGGCCAGGGAACCAAAGTATTCCCGCGCGCAACCTCCGCTGGGCAGCACAAGCGGCGTGCCCGTCATGGCCGCCTCCAATGCGGCGAGGCTCGGCGTTTCGTACCAACTGGTCAGCGCCTGGCATTGGCATGCGGCGTAAGCCGAAGCGAGCAACGGATCGTTGCGATCGACATGACCGAGAAACCGAACGTTCTCGTCGGCGGCAAGGCGACAGGCTTCAAAGTATCGATCGTGCCCGGGAGCGACCGCGCCGATGATCGCCAGTTTCAGGCCTGAGCGTCGCAGAGCCCGAATTAAACTCAATTGGTTTTTGCGAGGTTCGATGCGCCCGACGCAAAGCACAAAAGGATCGGAGCCGATGCGACGACGGATCAGGCTCGCGTCGGCCGCGGCGAAACGCTCTTCGACGCCGTTGGGAACCACGCGAAAGCGCTCGGGTGGAACTTGGAACAGCCGCATCAGTTGCTCGGCTTCCGCCTGCGAATTCGGCAGCAGCAAGTCGACACCGTGATAGAGCCGCCGCCGCCAACTACGAATGCTCGGAAACGTACTGCGAATCGCGTAGCGGGCCGTAGCGGAGACGCGTGCGGCGAGCGATTGCGGTTCGCGCCACGCATTTCGCCAGTCGAACCAGGCGATGGTCGACAGCACCGTCTTCGCGCCGCGGCGACGCATGGCTTCGA
>JAFLCO010000260.1 GCA_017303535.1 Planctomycetota bacterium | reverse complement strand
AACTCGTGTTTGGTCGTACGCCGGCGTCTTAAAGGACGACGGGCTGTCGTATATGGCCTACGTCGAACAGCTCACGTTCTTGCTGTTCCTCAAGATGGCCGACGAATTGACGAAGAAGCCGTACAACAAGCCCAACCTCATTCCGCAAGGGAAAACCAAGGCGGGCAAAACGGTCGCCTACGATTGGTCGTCGCTCGTCGCCAAAGACGGCCCGGACCTTTACCAGCACTATCGCGATACGCTGGAATTCCTCAGCACTCAGAACGGCTTGCTGGGGATCATCTTCAAAGAGGCGGAGTGCAAGATCAAAGATCCCGCCAAGCTCCGCCGGCTGATCGGTGACTTGATCGACCGCGAAAGTTGGTTGAGCCTCGACCTCGACGTGAAGGGAGTGATCTACGAGGAACTCCTCTCCCGCAGTGCCGCCGAAAGCACCGGCGGCGCCGGCCAATACTTCACGCCGCGGCCGATCATTCAGGCCGTCGTTGACGTGATGCAGCCTAGCGAGGACGACACGATCATTGACCCGGCGGCCGGCACGGGGGGCTTTCTGACGGTCGCCTATCAGTCGGTACTCGATCGCCGGGGGGCAGAACTCGACAAGGGCCAGAAGCAAAAGATTCGCGAACAGCTCGTCACCGCTCAAGAACTGGTTCCGGAGACCGCCCGGCTCTGTGCGATGAACCTTCACCTGCACGGTATCGGCGGCAACAGCGATTGCCCAGTGATCTCCGGCAAGAGCAGCCTCGACACGCCGCCGACCAAGCAATACTCGATGGTGCTGACGAATCCGCCGTTCGGCAAGAAGCAGAGCTTGAAGACGGTGACCGACGACGGTGATCTGGAAAGCGAAGACGAAGTGGTCGTGCGGCAAGATTTTTGGGTGTCGACGGCCAACAAGCAGCTCAACTTCGTCCAGCACATCTTCAATCTGCTGAAGGTCAACGGCCGGGCGGCCGTCGTTATTCCCGACAACGTGTTGTTTGAAGGCGGCCCGGGCCAAAAGATTCGGGAGCAACTGCTGACGCAGTGCGACGTGCATACGTTGCTCCGCCTGCCGACCGGGATCTTCTACAAGCCGGGCGTAAAGGCCAACGTGCTGTTCTTCGATCGCAAGCCGCCCCGCGAGGGAGCTTGGACGAAGAAACTCTGGGTCTACGACCTGCGAACGAACAAGCACTTCACGCAGAAACAGAATCCGATCCGCCGCGGTGACTTCGACGAGTTCGTAAAACTCTACAAGCCGACGGCCATGCACCGTCGCGCGGCGACCTGGAACGAAACGACGCCCGACAGCCGCTGGCGCTCGTACGACTACGATGAGCTGCTGAAACGCGACAAGCTCAGCCTCGACCTGTTTTGGATCAAAGACGAAAGCCTCGAAGACAGCGACAGCCTACCCGACCCGGACGTGCTGGCGCAGGACATCGTTGACGAATTACAGGACGCGCTGGAACAGTTCAAGTCGATCGCCGGAGCGCTGTTGAAGGCGAAATGACCGCTTTGCCGTCATTCAACTTGGCGGATCGCGGTGCTAGCATGTGTTCTATCGAGTTACGGTCTGGCCGTTTCAACTTTTCGTGCCATTCGGCTTCGAGTTTAATGCGTCGGGTCACCGGATTATGGAAACTCGAAAACTGCTCGCGCAGCCCAGGAAACACGGATGTTGAATCGGCAGCGAATAATGATCGCAATGCTTCGCGAGGCCAATCGGCCCGTATCGAAGTTGGAACTGACGAAGTGGGCCTTCGTGGCTCGGATGGAAACGTCGATCGGGGAGAACGCATCGTTCTACGATTTCGTCCCCTACCACTACGGACCCTACTCGTTTTCGTTGGCAAGAGAGTTGGGAACGCTCGCCGACCAAGGGTACGTATCGGAATCGAACAACGAATGGCAGTTGGGTTCGGTTACGGATGAAGGGACGCTGCCCGCCGGCACGCATCGTGAAGCGCGGCAAGTCGTCGCTCGGTTTGTCGGCAGGTCGACGGAACGCCTCATTGACTATGTGTATGACTCATATCCGATCTATACGGTCAACAGCCGTCGCAAACAGCTTGCGAAACGCCCGGTCGCCAAACCGGCCGTATACACCGCCGGGTATGAGGGCCTTCAAGTCGACGGATTTCTAAATCTGCTTGTTCAGAACGGCATTCGTCGACTTATCGACGTGCGCAACAATCCCGTCGCTCGGCGATTCGGGTTTCACAAGAGCACGCTTACTCGGCTTTGCAACTCCCTCGACATCGAATACGTGCATGAACCAGAACTGGGAATCAGCTCCAATGAGCGGCAGTCGTTGAACAGTGCGGCGGACTACTCGACTTTGTTTCGACGCTACGAGCAGGCGACGCTGCCCACTCGTGGTACCGAAATCGAGCGAGTTACTGAGTTGATGCAGGAGAAAGCCAGCGTCTTAGTGTGCATGGAAGCAGACCCTTGTATGTGCCATCGGACACGGCTTGCCGCCGTCGTCGAAAAGAAAGCCGGGTTACCCGTAGTGCATTTGAAAGCGGAGTGATGGGATGGCCGACGACGCGCAACTCGAAAAAACAAAGGTGCTCGTCACGGTCATGACCTACCCGCACCCCTCCCGTGGATACCAGGAATTGGTTTGCACGGCGGGGGTAACAGAAGCGGGAGAATGGGTTCGTCTCTATCCGATCGACTATCGTTATCGCTCGCCGGCGCAGCGATTCCAAAAATATCAATGGATCGAAGTGGGGCTTTCGCCCCGCGGTGCCGGCAACGACAAACGCACAGAGAGCCGTCGTCCCGATCTGGATTCGATTCGCTTGGTTGGCGAACCGCTTTCGACCAAACATAACTGGCTGGATCGTCGAAAGGTTCTCGATTCGTTACCTCGATATACGGTCAATGAATTGAAGGCGAAGTACGACGAAGACTTGACGTCGCTCGGTATCGTGCGTCCGAAACGCATACTGGACCTAGAAATTCGGTCCGCTGATTCCGAATGGAAGCCGGAATGGCAACAGCTGTTCACGCAGATGACGCTCTTCGGTCCGCAACAGAAGCCGCTGGAGAAGTTACCGTTCACGTTTCATTACATCTTCGAGTGCGATGACAGCGACTCGCCTCACACTGCGATGTGCGAAGACTGGGAGTTGGGGGTGCTGTTTCTTAAAGAGCGGGAGCGACTTGGTTCCGATACGGCTGCTGCAGAGAGCGTTAAGAAGAAGTTTTTCGGTCAGTTGTGTGCGGCGGATCGTGACACGCAATTCTTCATGGGGACTTTCTTCCCGTACAACACTTGGCTAGTGCTTGGCTTGTTTTGGCCGGAGCGCGAGCCGCCCTCACTCTTCTAGACCGCACCGATCATGGGCGAACGCGTGCTTCAACTTGATCGACTTCGCGGCGCCTTGATCGGCCTTGCCGTCGGCGACGCACTGGGCGCCGCGGTGGAGTTCCAGCCGCCGGGCACGTTCAAGCCTGTGACGGACTATCGGGCCGGCGGGCCGCATGGCCTATCGCCCGGAGAATGGACCGACGACACGAGCATGGCGTTGGCGCTGGCCGACAGCTTGGCCAACGCCGGCTGGGATCTGAACGACCAAGCTCACAGGTACGTTCGCTGGTGGCAGCAAGGCGACTATTCAGTCGTCGACCGCTGCTTTGACATCGGCAACGCGACCCGGGCGGCTTTGTCGCGTTTCATGGAGCATGGCGACGCTCGCCGCAGCGGGGACACGGCCGAGCACGCCAGCGGCAACGGCTCGATCATGCGACTGGCGCCCGTGCCGATGCGTTACGTCGCAATGTTCCCCGACGACGTCGAGAAGGTGGCTCTATTGGCCGACGAATCGAGCTTACCGACCCACGCCAGCGAACAGTGTCGATCGGCCTGCCGTTATATGGCCGTCGTATTGGCCGGCTTGATGCACGGACTCGATCGCGACGAAGTCCTGGCGGCCGACTGGAAGCCGCTTCGCCGGCTTCAGCAATCGACTCCCTTGCATCCTGCCGTCGCCGAGGTCGCCGCCGGAAGTTTTCGCCGTCGAGAGCCGCCGGAGATCAAGGGTTCGGGCTGGGTGGTTCGTAGCCTGGAAGCCGCGCTGTGGGCCTTTTACCGGGCCAAGAGCTTTGAAGAGGCCGTGCTCGCCGCCGTCAATCTGGGCGACGATGCCGACACGACCGGCGCCGTATGCGGGCAGTTCGCCGGCGCGTACTGGGGCGAGTCAGGCATACCGCAGCGTTGGCGAGACGGCCTCGCACGCCGCGAGTTGATCGAAAGGTCTCTCGCGAACTGCCTGCGACACGTCGGACCACCTTAAGCCGGACGATTGGGCAGCCGTCTTAAGCCCAGTTGGAGCGCGCGGATCGCGTTCCGCATGCTCTCGCGAGTCGTGGCAATCAAGCCTTCGTGTTCGGGATCATCTTCATCCAGCAACGGCCGCACGTCGCAGAGCCAGTCGGGGAGTTGCCGCGCAAGGTCATTGCAAAGCCGAGTCGACTCCCGACAGGCCGCCTTCGGGGAAAGCAACACCCGCCGCGGCTTGCGTCCGCCGTTCGTCCTCTTGCCAAGCCTCTCCTGGATCGCCAGCGCGACTTGGCGAGCGCCGAGTCCTTCCGATTTGGCTCGGTGGATCATTTGCATTCGCAGACGCTTCGAGCGAACCGAAATCAGATAGTGCACCTGCTTCCAGTTCAGCCCCTGTAGGACGGCCAGTTCGCGTTCGCTGCACACGTTCGCGAAGCGCCGGCAGGCGTAGAGCGTGGATACCATCTTCCGGTCGCCGAACACCTCTTCGGCGATCTGGCGCATCGCCGCTCCGGCGGTGCCGCGCCGTTTCGAGGTGAGTGCCTGCAACTGCCGCCCCACGGAGTAGTACCAATGGAGGAAGTTACTCCGGTTCGCCGCAAGCAGATGTAGTGCGGCCGGGATTTCAACGCTCATCGTGACCTCGATTGAAGAGAAGTCGGATATCCGGTTATTGACGACGACTTCAACGTAGCCGGCGCCGAGCAGTCGCACCAAGATCACTTTCTATTCGGCGGAAGACATCGCTTGGTCTGTTAGAATGTGGCCACGAGGAATTGCTGATGATCCTGCACGTCGACATGGACGCTTTCTACGCCTCGGTCGAGGAACGCGACGATCCGCGGCTGGTCGGCAAGCCGGTGATCGTCGGCGGCACGGCTGAGGGCCGCGGCGTCGTCGCGGCGGCGAATTACGTCGCTCGAAAGTTCGGCGTCCACAGCGCCATGCCGGCCGTTACGGCGCGGCGACTTTGCCCGCAGGCCGTCTTTCTGCCGGTGCGGATGAGCCACTACGCGGCCTTTCTGGACGTCACCGGCAGCGAGCATCTGTTCGAGTCGGCGGCCGAAATCGCTCGTCGGATCAAACAGCAGATCCGCGACGAAGTCCGTTTGGTCGCCTCGGTCGGAGTAGCGCCCAACAAGTTCCTCGCCAAGATCGCCAGCGACTTGCGCAAACCGGATGCTCTCGTCGTCGTAGAGGCGAATGATGTCCAGGCATTTCTCGATCCGCTGCCGGTCGGGCGACTATGGGGCGTCGGCAAGGTCACGAATCAGGTCTTCGAGCGTTACGGCATCCGTACGATCGGTCAGCTACGGCAAGTTCCTCCGGAGACCCTTGCGGAGCTGTTCGGCTCGACCGGCGAGCACTACTGGCGGCTGGCCCACGGCATCGACGAACGCCGCGTCGTGCCCGACCGCGAGTCCAAGTCGATCTCGCACGAAACGACGTTCGCACACGATATCGACGATCAGGAGTCGTTGCGGGCCGTGCTGCTTGATCTCGTCGACCAAGTCGCTCGTCGGCTCCGGCGCCACGGCTTGAAGGCAGCAACCGTTGAGCTCAAGGTGCGGTTTGCTGACTTCACGACCATCACACGCTCGCAGGCCCTGCCCGAGCCGAGCGACGTTACCGACGAACTTGCCCAGGCTGCGATCACGTTGCTAACGACCCGCCTGCCGGCCGGAACTCTGCCGGTGCGGCTCTTGGGAATGGGTGTCAGCGGCTTGCAGTCGCAGCCGACGCAAGGGCTCTTGTTCGACGCTGAAGAACGCGAGAAGCGGCGCCAACTCGACGACGTGGCCGACCGCATCAAGGAGCGCTTCGGGGATGCGGCGCTCGAACGTGCCAGTGGGCTGTTTAACCGTCATCGACGAGGCACTAAATGATCGCGCTACGAGACTTTCGTGCCGGTACTATTCGGTACTATTTTCGAGGCCAAGTACTACCATCGAATAACGACTTACGGAATCGAAACGAACTGATTGCAATCGAGATCAAACCTCGATAACATCCCTATGACGAAATGCTTTGCGGCTGAAAACCCGTTGCTCGGAATCACGGCTCCGAAGCCGAAGGTTACTGGTTCGAGCCCAGTCGGGTGTATTTTCTATTGTGGCAAGGTACGTAATGGTTTCCGAGTTGGACCGCTTTCGTTGTCCAACGCAGTTCCCCTAAAGAATCTGGGTAGTCTTACTAAGATTGGGAGATTCTGTGTTGAGGCGGGAGAATGACGCTCCCCCGTGGGGCCAGCACGAGCTTTCAGGCCAAGCCGGTATCGTCGTCAACGGGAAATCGATCTATCACGAAATCGATCTATCACTTCGACGGTCGACATGACCTCCGACGGATGGCGAATAGGCCTTCGCCAACTGAAAAATGGTGACGCGCCGCGGCGGATCATGACCGCATCAATCGAGGAGTTGACGCCCCGACTTCGAGCGGGCTCGCAGACGTCGCATGTTCAACGATGCCGCCGCAGATCACTGCGTAGCACCTGCTCGGAAGTTACTCCGAGATGCTGCGCGACGACTTGGCCCCCTTTGAAAATATAGAGGGCCGGAATCGAAGAGATGTTGTAGCGCGCGGCCAGCTTCGGATTCTTGTCGACGTTAACCTTACAGACTTTGAACTCGCGCGCAAGTGCCGCCAGCGTCGGAGTCATTGTTCGACAGGGCCCGCACCATTCGGCCCAGAAATCCACGAGCACCGGCTCGCTCGAGTCGAGCACTTCCGTCTTGAAGTTGAATTCTTCGAGCAGCATCGAGAGCACCTCGAGTTAACAAGATCGACGCACGGCGAGCGAAGTACCGCGTGCCATCCACGTCGACTATCTTAATGTTGATCGACTGCTCAAAAACACAGGCTTTCCGAAGGCAACAAAAAAGTCGCACCGGGACGAGCCCGGTGCGACTTAGCCTTCACTGCCGTGGAGACGTTATCCGGCAGGTTGGCCCGGATCGCCTTTCGTACTAGGAACTGCTACCGCTCGCAGCGCCACCGCTACCGGAGGCCGAACCGCCGGTTTCCGCGCCGCCGACGGCCGAGCCGCCCGTGGCCGTGCCAGTCACCGTCGAGTTCGGCATGATCTTTCCTTGTCGCCGAGATTGATGCCGGACCGGTCACCCTGCGATCAGGAAAGTGCTTCAGCGAGCGGTTACGGTTAAACTGCCGCTTTCCATACGCATTCCTCGCTCGCCGGCCAAACATGCAGACTCCATTGTCTTCTTACCGTCGCCCCGTGACCGCCGCCGTCGCGACCTTCGCCCTAACGCTTGCCTTATTCCTCGGCGGTCGCGGCGTCGCCGCTGAGACACAGGTATCGCAACCAGTCGTACCCGCAGATTGGAACGCCAAGCAGGCCGGCGACGAAGTGATGGCGCGGCTGGTCAAAACGTCGTCCGATCGAGTCAAAGGGGCCCACGACGCCGAATTTGTCTGTGTCGGGGAAAAGGCCTACATCGTCTCGGAAGCCAACGATGAAAAATCGGGCGAAAGCGCAGGCTGGCCCTATATCTATGCCACACTCTCAATCGTCGATTTGAAATCGCTCAAGCTCGAGCGCGATCTCGAATTTGCCCGGACCGGCCAGAAGTTCGCCAACGAAACCTTGCCTGCCGGGGCTTGCTTCGTGCCCCGCATCATTCAGAAAGACGACAAAACGCTCCGCTGCTATTTCGCGAGCGAAGAGCCCGGCCGGCGGCAATCGCAAATGTGGTATCGCGATTTCGACCTGCCGTCGCAACAGTTCGCACCCACCATTCATCGCGTGAAGTTGAAGACCGTCGCCGGTACGTTCGACATGCAGCCGCAATACTTCCACGCCGACGCCAAGGCCCAAGGGTTCCAACGGCCGAGCGTCGAGCATGGCCTATTCATTTTCAGCGCGTTCAAGCAGTACGACGGCCACACCTACGTGGCCTTGAACAACTTCCCCGGCAAGCAAAACGCGCTGGCCGTGCTGCACGACGACTTCACCACGTTCGATGTCGTCGGCCATTTCAACGAACCGCAAAGCGAGCAACTCAGCGAATCGGCACTTGAGCGACTTCCCGACGGCTCCTGGCTCGCCGTCTGCCGCAACGACAAAGGCAACTACCATTTCACGACCAGCAAAGACGGTCGCGCGTGGACCGTCGGGCGGCCGCTTCCTTCGGTCCCCAACGGGCTCAACTCCAAGCCGACGCTCGACAAGTTCGGCGACCTTTACTACCTGGGCTGGCAAGAAGCAAGCGACATCGACGGCGTCCGCCGCAGCGTTTTCAACCTCGATGTCTCGCGCGACGGCAAGGCTTGGCAGCGCAAGTACCGTTTCGAGTCGAAGCAGTCGTTCCAGTATCCGGCCTTTCACGAACACAACGGCGTGATCTGGCTCAGCGTGACGCAAGGCGATACGCCGCCGACGTGGAAAGACCGCATCATGTTCGGCAAGCTGGAAGACGTCGTTCGCTCCGACGTCCCGGCCGACCGCAACGCCGAAGCAACCCCGACTTCGCGTTCCGGCTTCGCGGAGATCCAAGTCGTTGACGAAGCGACGGGGCAGGGGGTGCCGCTCGTGGAACTTGAAACGGTCAACAGCCTGCGCTTCGTGACCGACAACGCGGGCCGCGTCGCTTTTTGCGAGCCCGGTTTACTGAACCGCGAGGTCTTCTTCACGGTGACCAGCCACGGCTACGAGGCCCATGCCGACGGCTTCGGGTTTCGCGGAGCCCGCGTCACGCCGGCAGTCGGCAAGCCGGCCGTCGTCAAGCTAAAGCGCGTGAACATCGCCGAGCGGCTTTGCCGGCTCACGGGCGAAGGCCTCTATCGCGACACGTTGCTCCTCG
>JAFLCO010000026.1 GCA_017303535.1 Planctomycetota bacterium | reverse complement strand
CTCGAACCATCTATACGTCTTGGACTTTGTCAGCGGTGAGTTGAACGACCTCGATCTTGAAACCAAGCAACTGAAGAAAGTTGCCGACGGTTTCGAAGGGGGCGACGGCCTTACGCAAGACTTCGACGGCAACATCTATATCACGCAATGGTCGAAAGGCATTCTTTCACTGCTCAGGCCCGGTTCGAACACGGCCGAAGCTTACGGGCCGAAGTTTGAAGCCAGCGCCGATCTGACGCTGAACCCCAAGACCGGACAACTGCTGGTGCCCGACATGAAAGCGGGCACGATCGTGGGTGTGTCGATCGTGGATGCCACGCCGGCAAACGTCGATCGCTCACCGATCGCAGATGTGAAGATCGCTCCGGCATTTGAGAAGCTCGAAGAAGAGGTCACGCGACCGATCGTCATCACCCATGCGGGCGACGGCAGCGGCCGACTGTTCGTGGCTTCGCAGCTTGGCAACATCTACGTGCTGGCGAAGGCCGACGATGCGGCGGAACCGAAGCTTTTCTTCGATTTCCAAAAGCATGTCTCGTACAAGGATAATGAGAACGAAGAGGGCTTCCTCGGTTTGGCGTTCCATCCAAAGTACAAAGAGAACGGTCAGTTCTTCGTGTTCTACACGAAGAAGGATGCCGAGCCGCACACGTCGGTGATTTCAAGATTCCGCGTATCGAGCGATGACCCGAACAAGGCCGATCCGGCTACCGAAGAAGAAATTCTGCGAGTTCCGCAACCGTTCTGGAATCACAACGGCGGCACGATCGCCTTTGGTCCCGACGGCATGCTCTACATCGGTCTTGGTGACGGCGGCGCGTTCAACGATCCGCAAGGCAACGGCCAGAATCTGCAAACGCTGAACGGCTCGATTTTGCGAATCGACGTCGATCACAAGGACGAAGGCCTCGCGTATTCGGTGCCGAAGGATAACCCGTTCATCGGTGCGACGGTGCCGTCGGCCGATCCGGCGAAAAAGGCCGGTGCTCGCGGCGAGATTTGGGCCTACGGTGTTCGCAACATATGGCGACTCGCCTTCGATCGCCAAGACGGCACGCTCTGGGCCGCCGACGTCGGTCAGGATATTTGGGAAGAGATCAACATCATCGAGCGCGGCGGCAACTACGGCTGGAACATGCGCGAGGGAATGCACAAGTTCCGGGCAACGGGCTCGGGGCCGGATGCAAAGTACATCGAGCCGATTTGGGAGTACCATCACGACGTGGGCCGCTCGATCACGGGCGGGTTCGTCTATCGCGGCAAGAACGTGCCGTCGCTTGTCGGGAAGTACGTCTACGCCGACTACATCCGCGGCACCGTTTGGGCCTTGGACTACGACAAGGCTGCTAAGAAGGTATTGTCGAACCGTGAGATTCCCGGCAACGTGGCGCCGGTCGTCTCTTTCGGCGAAGACGAAAGCGGCGAGCTTTACTTCACGACGACCGGCAACCGGTTCTTCCGGTTTGTGCCTGCGAAGTAACTTTTTGCGTTCGCGAAGCATCGACCACCACAGCGCCGCCGGCATCGCCGGCGGCGTTGTTCTTGATACAACCGGCAAATCTTCTCAATTTGCGGTTTCCGACATGCCGATAGCTACGACGAGCAGCTTTCGGCGGGATGTTTGAAAGCTGCGCGCTTTGCGCCCGGCCGAAGTCCGTGCAACAAGGAAGTTGCCATGCTCGTCGTTCTTAGCGATCTTCACCTCACCGACGGCACCAGCGGCGAAACGATTTCGTCGGGAGCCTTCGAAGTCTTCGCCGAACGGTTGGAAGACTTGGCCTGTGCCGCATCGTACCGAGTCGACGGCAGTTACCGGCCGATCGAACAGTTCGACGTGCTGCTGCTCGGCGACGTGCTCGACGTCATCCGCTCGACGCGCTGGCTTTCTCGCAAGGACGTGCGACCGTGGAGCGATCCGGCCCGACCGGAATACCTCGACATGGTCAATCAGATCACGGCCGGCATCCTCAAGCAAAACGAAGAGTCGCTGGCCGTGTTGCGTAGGCTGACGGAAACCGGCGGATTGGAATTGCGTCCGGCCGACAAACTCGGACGCGTCGCCGAAACCCGCGAGCGCGTGCCGGTAAAGGTCGACATTCATTACATGGTCGGTAATCATGACTGGTTCTATCGTTTGCCGGGGCCGGGCTACGACTTGTTGCGACAATCGGTGTGCCGCCACTTGGGCTTGGCCAATAAGCCGAATCAGCCGTTTGCGCACGACCCACACGAAAGCGATGTGCTCTTGGAAACGATGCGCCGGCACAAGGTGTTCGCCCGGCACGGCGACATCTACGATCCGTTCAACTTCGAAGGAGATCGTAACGCCAGCAGCTTGGGCGACGCGATCGTCGTCGAACTGCTCAACCGCTTTCCGGCAGCCGTGGAAGAAGAACTCGGCGGCGATTTGCCCGATGCGACCTTTCACGGACTTCGGGAAATCGACAACGTGCGGCCGCTCTTGCTGATTCCGGTCTGGATCGACGGAATTCTCGAGCGCACCTGCGCTTTTCCGGAAATGCGCCGCCGTGTAAAGCTCATCTGGGACCGGTTGGCCGACCAGTTCCTAGACTTGGAATTCGTGCGTAATCGAGATACTTGGAACCCGAACGATTTGGTCGATAACCTGCAGCGGGTTCTGAAATTCAGCAAGCGGCTCTCGATCGGCTGGGCCGCCGATCTGCTGAAGTTCGTCAACGGGCTGCGCGGTCAAGACAATGACTCGTACGCCGCACATGCCCTGGCCGAACAAGATTTCCGCAACCGTCGGGCCAAGCACATCGTGTACGGGCACACTCACTACGCGGAAAACGTTCCGCTCGACGCCAGCTACGCCGAGGGTTACGTTTTAAATCAGTCGTACTTCAATTCGGGCACTTGGCGGCGCGTACACCGGCAAACGGTGCTCGCTCCGGCCGAGCATGAATTCTTGGCGTCGGACGTAATGACCTATTTGGCGTTTTTCCAAGGCGACGAACGTCGAGGCCGGCCGTATGAAACCTGGTCAGGCACCCTCGGACTCAGTCCCGCGGCCAACATCACGCGACGCCTTGATGCCGCCGAAAAGCCCGCACCGCTCGGGCGTGTCGTGGCCCCATCAGCGTTGCAAGGACGAGCCCCGCACTTTAGCACCGCGGCTTTTAAGTCCGCCGTCACCCCCGCCCGTCGCAAGTAGCGAGTGGCGTAAGCAACTGCAAACGGCGGCCGCTGCGCTGCATCAAGCCGGCGTCGAACGGGTTGTCATTCTGCACGGCACGTTCGCGGGAACCGACGCCGCCGGGTTGCTGACCGAATTGGCGAGGCACCTGCCCGGCGCGAGCGAGGGGCTTGGGCGAATCGCGAAGCAACTCGTCAACGCGCTGATGCGCGACAACGGCAATTACACGCCCGAGTACGGACGTGCGTTCGGCGAAGCTTTGCGCGAAGCGGCGTGTGCCGCGACGACGGTAAAGTCGGGAGCGAACGTTGCCGTTAAAATGCTCGATTGGTCGGGCGAAAATCATCACTTGGGCCGTGCCCATGCGGCCGTGCGGCTTGTCGACGAATTGAGTCGCACGCCGCTTTCGCCCGGCAAGAGGTTGCTCGTGTGGGGACATAGCCACGGCGGCAACGTGGCGGCGTTAGCGACGCGACTGCTCGCCGGCGAGCCCGAGGAAATCGAGGCCTTCTTCTCAGCGGCCCGCTGTTACTTTCGTCGCCTGTGGTTTACGGAGTCCGAGCTTTCGCTTTGGCCTAAAGTCGAGCAAATGCTCCGCGACGCTGCGCGGCCTGCGATTCCATATCGGATCAACGTCGCAACGTTCGGCACTCCGCTACGTTACGGCTGGTGCGAAGCAGCGACCGGCCGGATCGTTCACTTCGTAAATCATCGAGCGGTTCCGGGTTTGCCCGAACATCGAACGGCTGCGCCACGCAGCGTCGCCGACATAATTAATGCCGTCGGCGGCGACTATGTTCAGCAACTCGGAATTGCCGGGTCGAACGTGGCCCCGCCGTTTTGGATGTTGCGAGCGTGGTTGGCCGATCTTCGATTACATCGGCTGCTGCAGCCGCATGACGTGAACTGGCGCAACTTGTGGGAACGAATTTGCGAAGGCGTTCGGACGGCCGAGGCAGGGCGATCCTTGCTTGTCGACTATGGTCCGCCGAGCGACGGCATCGAGCAACACTTGGCGGGCCATGCCGTATATACACGGCTGGCTTGGCTGCCGTTCCATATGCAGTTGACGGCTCAGCAGCTATCCGAGACTGCCGCAGACTGAACCGAGGACCGCCGTCATCCTGGGAGGCAATTAGAGCGGTAGGAACTCGTGGACGACGGTAATTTCACGAACTTCCTTGCTGTCTTGTTCCATCACGCGAATCGTCACTTTGATCCCGCGCAATGGGGAGCGATAGGGGGGCGAAGCTTCTTGTTCCCCGAGTTGAAAACCGCCGGAACGCGTCGCATCGGGCTCATCAATTAAGCCGTTACCATTGTCATCTACGCCGTTCGTAAACTCATCGATGAGTCCGTCGTAGTCGTTGTCGATACCGTCGTATTCGTAGTGCGTCGACCAAGTATCCCAAACGGCCGGACGAGCAAAGGTGTGAGTCGGGGTAGCCGAAAGCGGGCCTTCGCCAGGATGCGCGAACTGGGCACGCGGCAGATAGCAGCGGTTCGAAAACGGCGCACCTTGCTCCATACGTCGTATTGCGGACAGGGTCGAAGTGCCCGTTTCTTGGTAGGCTCGATAGCGGACGGTGGCGTCGGTTTGATCGACGCCCATGTAGTTCAGGTCGGCGAAGGCTCCAAACGCCACCGGTTGTCGCTCAACCGTGGTCGGGCTGCCGTTAAAGCGATTTAGAGCTTGGGCATAACCGCCGTCGCCGGGCACCAGCACGCCCGCGTTATTGGGGTTCTGCGTCGATCGTTCCGCACGAAATACCGGGGCGCCCGGATCCCAAGCCTTAACGTCGAATCCGATCACGTTGGTAAGGATGATGTCGGAGCCTTGACGAGTTCCGGCTTGGTTGAAGCGAGTACCGCCCACATATCCGACCGGAGAGGTTGGCGTGAACGTTTGCTTCGGCGCGTAAACTCCGGTACTAACGACTCTTTGCGGTTGCGGTAGTGGGAAAGTGCTATGGCTTTGCTCGGCGAGCGTCGGAAGCGAGAGCATGGAGATGGGCACGTTGAAGGCATAGCTGCGATTCGGATTCGACCCCAACGGCTCCGGGTTAAAGCTGGAATGCATGTTGGCGTCGCCGCTGGCGTTGAATTGCGGCGCGATATACAGCATTTGGTAAGGCCACAGAAACGGCTGATGAAGCGAGCGGCACTCGCGCTTCGTCAGATCGCCGAGGCTGTTGCGAAACGTGCCGGGGTTAAGCATAGCGCGCCCTGTGACAAGGTTCATCGGCGCTGCGATGTTGTCCCAGTCTCCACCTTCGCCGCGCAGCGAAAGGTCCGTGTTGGAATTGTCCAAATTGCCCCAAATCGTGGCGTTGGGAAGCACGTTGAATTGCCGACGGTGGAGAGCGTAGAACTCCGGCCGATTGTCGGCGCGAATCGATTGCACCTCGCCCGGAGTCTTGCGACGCAAGAACCATGCGATCTCGGCATGCCGCGATTTGACGGATAGGTTGACGCCGCTTTTGACGCCGCCACGCCCCACGAATTTGTCGTCATAGCTGCAGGTCGTAAACATCAAAATGTCGTCCACGTCGCCGATGACCGAGTTGACGACCATATTGGTCGCCGGGCCGCGCGAGGTGTACCAATTGCCCGAACCGACCTGTTCACCGACGTCGCCGCCGACGCTTCCGGAGGCGAATTGCGAACTCGCGACCCGCGGGCCTTCGACGTATTCGAAGTAGCCAAGGTGCATATGCGGATCGAGCGGCGGAATCGTCGGCGCAGTCGTGCCGCGCAGGTCGGAAATCAGGCGTTGCTTGGCGTTGCGAACTTGGTCGTTGAGATCCATGTTCGCGCGGCTGGAGTTGATGCCGTCGCTCACTTTGCTGAACATTTCCATGACCAACGCCATCAGGATCAGCGTGATGGTCAGGGCGATCAGCACCTCCAAGAGCGTAAATCCGCGTCGCGATCGCATAACGCACCGATGGTTCGTGAATTTCGGCATGTCTATTTTCTCCGCCGCGCCGGCGACTTCGATCTATTCGACGATTCGTTTGATGAGGAAGCAGCGGTCGACGTTCAGGTTCTCGCCGCGGAGGAAGCCGACGGGGATCGTGCGATCGATAATGGCGAAAGCCCGATGCCGCACGGCCTCGCCGTTGTCGCTGCCGAGTTCGCGCAAGATGCGGTATCCGTCCGGGTAGCGATGCTTGTTGTTGAACTCAAGCGGCAAACTATGACCGGTTTGAACCGGATATTGTACGGTCGGTTGCACGCGTTCACATTCGAAGTAGCCGACGGTTACCCACACGGCGTACACGTTGGATCTTGTAGTAATCGTCGTACTGAGCTTCGTGTAAAGCTGATATCGGAAGAACGGGTTACGGTCGGTATTACGATAGTCGGAATCTTTGATCCGAATGGCGTCGACCGGATTAGTCGTGCCCGAACCGTAATAGTAGGTCTTAATGGCCGTTTCACTCGGGCCGATGTATTCCACCAACGGCGCCGTGTAGCCCGAGTAAAGCCACCATGTCGGCTTGATCCCGGGCACGCCTGCGACTGCCGCATCGTTAAACAAATTGGCCGCCGTCGTCGACATTCGGAACGGCCGGGGATAATTCAAGGCGAATAGCGGATCAAATCGCGGATCGATATGCGCCGGCCGATAGAGCGAGCTAGTCGGCGTGTTTCCCGATGCCGCGGAAGCACCCAGGTCGGCGGCGGAAATGTTGCCGGGCAACCACTCGTTGTACCAAGGATTCCACGAGGTATCGGCCCGACGCAATAGCGTGGCGTCAACGGCGAGCAACGGCACGTTGACTCCTCCGAGTTGAAAAGCGGAGAACCGCTTATTCGTATCGAGCGGTGTGTTCGGCGTCAGCGGCGTAAACGGCGTGTTGGGGGGCGTGTTCGAAAAGTCGGCGAGGAAAGATCGGAACGGATTGGTGAACATCGTCGGTCGCGCGCCGTCGTGACGCGACAAACCGGCAGGGCTGTTGTAGTTGGAAAACGGCTGGCCGAAGCGATCATCGGAAAAGATCGCGCCGGTGACCGCGTTCCAATACTGCCAGTTCTCATACACGCCGTTGGGACCGCGGGGATCGGCGTTGGGGCTATCGCGGAACATGCTCGCGAACACCGAATAGAAATTCGCGGCGAAGTCTTCCGACGGGTTGAAGAAATAAGGAGAGTAAGTTACGTCGTTCGCTGCGGTCATCGCGCCTGCGCGCGCACCGACTTTCGTAGATACCGTCGACGTCGACATCTGCCGCTGATGGGCCCTCGATTTGGAAGTTTGGTTGTAAGTACTATTTGCATTAGGTGGAGCACCAATCGGCGGTGCGGGAGGAATCGGAGCGAACCCTTGACCATCGAGCAGATCGACGTTCGCATTTCCCATCCAACGAATTGTGGGATGAAAATCATTGGTCAGCGACCGCCAAATGCTCGCGCCGTCGTCGCGGAGCCTTTCGTTGCGGAAATTCTGTGTGTAATAGAAGGCGTTTGAAGACGATTCCGTGCGGGTAAACGTCTTCGGGTTCAACGGAATAATCGTGTTGATGTTTACTTTTCCAGGCTCACGATAGGCCGAGATCGTGTTAAACGGCACGGTAAAAGGAAACCCCCGCCCTTCATAGGGCGACTGTATCGACGGCGTCTGCGTTGCGACATTAAAGTTCGTTGAATAGTGCGGTGACTGCGACCCGGACATACGCGACGGTACGGTGACGAACTCAAACAAGCGGTAGAAGTTTGAAGAGATCGGTTTGGGCGAGTAACCGTTGGTAGGTGGAATCCCGGCTCCCACGGCGTTTTGCGATTCGAAGAAGTTCAGCAGGTGGGCGAACGGCGGCTTTACGATGAAGCCCGACATGTAACTACCCGCGTAAACGGGCGAGGCCGCGTTGGGAGACGGTTGCGAGTGGCCGCTGGATACCGCATTCGCCGGAGCGGCAATCGGCGGGAAGTAATGATTGCCCGAACGCCTTGGGGAGAACGGGGCATAATTCAGCGCATAGGTGCCGTTAGCATTGTTGTTATGGTTGTTATCATTCGGAACCGCGGGGGCGGTCGTTTCGCGCATGGAGTACTCATGCAGCAGTCGTCCCGGCGAAGAGGCCGGTACGAGCATTAACTCCATGGCACCTGCGAAGGGCCGGTTGTTCCAAGTTAACCAGTTAAACGGCCTTCGGGGCGAACCGATGTAGCGCGTATTGCCGCCGAGGTCACTTGCGGTAAACCATCCGGAATTAAGATTAGTCTGACCACTTAAGCCAAACGGGCGTCGAATCGGCTCGCGCACGGGGAACATCCGCAGCCAGGGCTTCGGCCAATCGTCCTGTAAACTTGAGTTGGCGGTGACCCAGTTGGTCGACTGCTGCACCGGAATAGAGCCCCGACTGTTCGTCGTCGGTGCCCGCATCGTATGGTACGGCAAGTTCAGGTACCCGAACGTATGGTCGAACGGGTCCTGCCAGCGCACCGGTGCGACGTTGTAGTAGGGGCCCGTCAAAATCGCCGAAGCGGTGGTTCTTACGACTTTTACCTGGCTGTCCTTAACTGGACCGGTAACCGGCGGTCGCGTATCCATATCCGCCGAAGTGTCGAGCCAATCGGGCTGCGACCAAAGGTCGTAGTATGAAAAGTTACCACGGAACGGAGTGCGTGGCGCGCCACGCTGGCGCGATCCGAAGCGAAGCACGGTCGCAGGTATCTGCGACGCGTCTTTTGGCTTCAAGTTCGTCAGCCGACGCTGCTTCGCCGGATCGTCAAGCTGCGCCGCCTTCGTGAGATCCTTCTTCCAAGTGCCGCTGAGCGGCGGATCTTGATAGACGTAGTGCGGCTCGCCGTTGAGTATCGTCAGGTCGATCGGCATCCAATCGATCGTCAGATACGGATTGTTCCAGCGATCCCAGCCGCGCGTGGGATCGGCGAGACGTTGCAAGAACACGGATTTGTAATTCAGCATCGTACGGTCGACTTCTTCAAGACCATCGACGTGAATGTTGGGATTATGACCCGGATCGGCTTCGTCGGCCGTATCAAACGGCTGGTCGATCACTTCGGCGTAGGTGTCGGTTTCAACCAGGCCCGGTAGCCAGGAGTCGGCACTGGTCGTCGTCGGCGTGGGATAGTAATCGCCCGTCGTCAGCGGTTCGGAGATATTGAGTCCGACGCGGCGCGATCCCATGGTCACCATGCACGGCACGGAAACCGGCGGGCGAATTTGGAGAAAATTCGGATTGTCGAGCACGTTGTTCGTGACCGTGCTCGTGTTGCGAACCAGCGTCGTGAGCGGATTGGCGCCGAGATATCGAATTGGGTACTCGTCGACGCCGTTGACGCTCGTATGCAGGAATAGCCGCGCGGCGCCGGCATCCGGATCGCCGAGGTCGATGATGCTTTGCGGATAGGTGTAGGTGGCCATCGTCACCGAAGTGCCGGTACCGGCCGAGATCATCCGCGGCATCGTGCGGCCGATGGAGGTAATGTTACGGGGACCGCTGACCACGTCGCGGCCCGGCCCGACGACGACATAGTCGCCCGGCAGCACGCGGCACGGATAGTTCGTGGAAACCGTGTTGACATAGACCTCGATGCCGGTGTCGTTGCCGGCGGCGTTGACGAGCCCCGACTTGGCGTTCGTCAGCGTGGTGGCGGTGGGACTGCCTTGCAAGAACGTGACGACGCGTTCGACCGGGACAAACGCGTTCGCAGCGCCGGTCGGAGCGGCACCGGTAAAATTCGGCGTCGATTGAGCAAGATTTCCCCAGCCGGTATTGAAAAGCGACATACCGCGATCGGCCGGGTCGAGCGAGCAGGTCGCCGGAAATTCGCGTAACCGATGAGCGACACTGAGGTGCATATCGGTCGCTGAAACGACCGGATTCAGCGACTCGTTTTGATAGTGCGATTCCGTAATCGCCAATCGCCAGACCGGATAGGTGAGCGTAGTCGGCGTGCCGCCGACATTGACCGTCTTGCTCGCCGTACGGGCTAGGTCCAAGTAGAGTTCGCCCGTCGTTTGATCGAGCGAGTAAAGCTCGCGCGGAAGCGCCGGGTTGTTCGGGTTGCCCGTCGCATAGAGTTCGAACAGCGCAGTCCCTTGCGGAATGCGGCGTTGATCCCAGTCGTCGTCCGGAGTCATCTCATCCGGATCGCCGACTGAGCCGTTTTCCCCGTCTTCAAACGTCAGGTAGTTCGTGCCGGTGCTGACCGACTTGAGATTCTGCGTACGTCGATCGTGGAAGGCGGCCGTTTCCGTAATGATCAGGTCCGGATACTCGCAGCCCCAAACGACGCCGCGCCAAACGCGATCTGTGTCGGCGAAGTGCGGAGGCAGCGGCATCGAGGGGGAAAACGATGCGGGGAACAGCGTGTGCGGTAAGAGGTACCCATCGACGTCCCACGTACCGTTTGCGGTGGGTAAATGGGCCGCCAGTGCTGAGCCGTCGGCGTCGCCGTCGTTGTCAAAGAACGGGTCAGCGTCGAATTCAAAGCCGGTCATGATCGCATCGCGATCGCGGAAGTCGACGACGTTGACCGCCCACTGCGCGATGCGACGGGCCGTGAGCCAACGGCGAGTCTTCGCGGCCGCGTCGCTGCCGAGATACGGATAAATCGCACCTTGAACGGAACCGTTCATTACGACGGCGGCTTCAGCTCCCAAACCGCCCGGCGAACCGGAGATCATCGCCGAAGTAGGAACCGAGGTAGGCAGCACATCGACGTAGTTCTGATCGATGAGCAGCATCATGAGGCAGTACAGTTCTTTGGCGAACTGCTGCCGCGGTTCCTCGTCGAGGGTTTGCACAAGATTGCTGTCACGAGCGAAATTTCCGTCCCGATTACCGTCGAAAACGAATTGATCGTAAACCGTGCCGTATGGGGCGGCGGGGCCCACCCATTCCCGCGGCTCATCGACTACGAGGTTACCATTGTCGTCGGCACTGTTGCCGAAGGGGGCGTTGATATCCATCCGCAGGCCCAGACCGACGTCGGGAGAAACCAACCGCGTGTGCCAACGCTTCCGTGCGACATTCGTGAGAATCTGCCCGGAAGAATGTGCGAATTGTCCTTGAATATCCGCCGAGGCCGAAGCGTAGTTGGAGATTGTCGCCAAGTCGCCCGAACTCTGCCACTTGTAGCTCCGCTGGGCGATCGTCGCGAGGCGTGCCGACTTCAGGACCAAGGCCGCATTGGTCGACGACGTCCCCGTAGCCAAATAGAAGCGAGCCCGCAGTAGATCTCCGAACGACGGATTGTTGACCGGAAGATTCATGGAGCGGAGGGCGGCCGCAAGCTCCGGTGTCGGTGCAACGTGTGGGCAGGGAATATCCCAAGCCTCGCTGGTGATGGAGCGTCGCAAGTCGTAGTTGTCGACGTCTGCGTTATCGCCGTCGCCGCGAAGAGCGTTCCGCAGGCGATTCGGCAACGTATCGCTGCCGGCGTCGCGTGCGCGGAGTAAGCGTTCAAGCTCGGCAGGGGTAAACGGCGCGTCGATATCCGTCGTATATGGAACGCCTGCCGCGTTGTAGGCCACGGTGCCGCCCGGAATCGAACCGAAGTAGGTCTGAGCGAAATAGCGACGATGGAGGTTGATCTCCGTCGGGTCATCGATCGTTTCGTTCGCCGTACCCATGTTGTGGTAGACGGGTTGTCCGCGGGCGTCGAGTGCGACGAATCCGTCGCCGTCAAAATCGCCGGGCGTACCGTAATCGCCGATGATGGCGCCGTACACGCTGGGCGAATAGCGCGGATCGCCCTTCAGCGGCACGGTGACGCCGTAAGAAGGCACCTGCGCGGACGCGACCGGCATAAAGGCGTCGCGGTAGGCGTTACCGCGCGTGAAGCGAGGGTCGTTCGACGGCGCGCGTACGCGCGTCGGCGCGGCGGGAAGATCGTCGTCGCCGCGCGTCGGCGCGACTTGGCCGGAATTGGGAAGTGCGGCCGTCGGCTGATTGAGCAGGTAGGCCAGCGGCAAAAGAGCGTCCGTCACGCCGGCTCTGGGACCGACAATACCCGGATAAGCGCCGCCGGGTCCGCTCGGCGAAAGCAAATAAGCTTCTCCGTAGCGCCCGACCGAAGGAGCCGCGTTGCCGTTGGTGTTCGGCACGCCTTCCAAGAGCGCGCGGTAGTAGCAAAACGAGGCATAGGAAGTCGGCTGCGTTGCGGAGTTCGTCGAGTTGGAATTCGGCAACTGGGCCATGCCCCAAATGCTCGTTTGCAACACGGCGCCGAGGTTGATGTCGGCCACGGAGAATGACTGACCGACCGCCGGCTCGAAGCCGCGGATTAGCCGGCTTTGATCTAAGGCCCCCGTAGTCGGATTCGCCGAACCCGCAATGTCGAACATGAGCGGACGCGGGCCGCCGCGATTGCCGTTAAAAGGAACTGACGAGGGTTCGGACGGGACGCTTACGCTGTAGAGCGTAGCCTTGTTTGCTCCGGTGAGCGTTGAAGGCGGAGGTACAGGCACGAAAGGTCCGTCGTTGCGATACGGCAACGCCCACACGCCCTGGAACGGTATGTCACGAAACGACATGCCGTCGCGACGCGGATCGGGATCGCCGGCGGTGTGGGTTTTGATGACGTCGACCGTATTCCAAGCGACGTCCGGCGTCACTTGGTACATTGCCCAAGTGAAGTTGCCCATTCGCACGCGTTCATCGGTCAGGTAAGTCGCCGGCATCGTTCCCGGATTGTAGGCAGCGTGAGCCGTAGACAAGCGATCGTAGTGCTTGACTGAGCCGTGAGCGTTCACGTTGATGCGACCGTCGAGATCGCGAACCAAGATGGCGAACATCGGCTTGACGATGCGTCCGTCGGCGGCCGTCGTCGCCGGAGCACCTAGATCGACCCAGATGCTGTCCGGAAGATTGTCGTTGTCGTTGTCGACGTCCCACGGACCGTCCAGCGGGTCGAAGCCCGTGTTGTAGTAGGCCCGATCACCGATGTCGTACGTGTTGTTGGGCGTGGGGTTGGGAATATCCGTGTACGGCTCGGCAGGACCGGGACCGCCGTTGCGCACGGTGACAGGATCCCACTGCCCGTTGTTGTTCACGTCTTGGAACGGCTCGCCGGGGGTCCAGCCGTCGCTGGTTTGCGGCGCCACGGCGTTCGGTTCTTGCGTCCAATCGTAATGGTCGGAAGGATCCGGGCGTAAGATGTAGCGACGCCGGACAAAAGGCGGCACGTCATGCCAGCGCGGGAACGGCAGCGACCCCGACATCGCCGTGGCCATGCCCGGCGTGTAGGTGAAGAACTTCACCAAGTCAGGCCGGTGCAACGACGGCATGATCGTGCGATACCGCCCCGGATCTGAACCGTTGAGCGAAGGAATCCAGACGCTGTAGGAGAGGAGCATATTCTGCTCGTCCGGGGCGTCGTAGTCTTCGTCCGCATCGATGATCGCGTTGTAGCGATTCAGGTAGTCGCGGTAACCGCTATCGACGGGGTTCGGCAGGTACGCCAACGGGAAACCGCTGGTACGCAAAGGATCGCTTCCATAAGGCGTGCCGTTGACGGACGGCGTGCTGATGAAGGGCTCGCTATACGGCATGTCCAACGCCCGCAACCGCGCATTCGGCCGGCCCCCTTCGTAGGCCGGCTTCTTTGCGAGGGTGCTGCCGTTGAGATCGTAAGGGTTGTAGCCGAACCCCATGCCGTTGAACGCGCGACCGTTGATGACGAAGCGATCTTTGTGCGACGGTTGAGCGCCGTTCGGGAAGGGCTGGATGTAAAGAACCGTTCGAAAATTGACGTTCGTGTTGGAATTAAAGTCAATTGGGATGAGCTTCGAGCGGACGATATAGGCGCTTTGCCCGGCGGCATCACCGTTTACGAAAGTGATGACGCGCCCGGCATAGTAGTTCTCGACGTTGTCGATAATCGGCAGCGGAGTACCGTCGCTACAGGTCTTGGTGTTCCAGCAGCTGGCCCAGTTCGCCGGAGGCTCGCCCGCCATAGCCGGGTGGGCAAACGTCATCCCCAGGAAGCAGTCGTCGCCGCGCGGGGCCACGTTGGCCGAGTCCGGGACTTCGGAGATGTCGTCGACGATGCCGTTCTGTTGATTGAGCACGTAGTCGGCGTCGTCAGCAAGCGCGATGCCCGGTTCGCGGTCCCACCCGAAACTATAGGCGCCGATCTCGATGAGCATCGGCGCCGCCGTCGGCGAGGGCATGCCCTTGTATGGTTGGGCACGGGAGGCGCGGACCGACATTTGGTTGCCGCCTTGCTGATAAATCGATAGCGGCGTTGAGCCGCCGATTGTTGTACCGTCGATAAAGCAGCAACCCGTCACGGCGTCGCCGTTGCCGTACATATCTTCAAGCAGGCTATGCGGACCGATCACCGATTGCGGATGATTGGAACCGCGGGCCACCTGCATGAGCGCTTGCTGCAGCAAGGTATCGAACGGATCACCCATTCGCTCGGCGCTGGCCGCGGTGGCAGCGCCGCGGCGGAATTGCCCGGCGGCGACGACGAACGTCACCGCGATAAGAGTAAACAGCGACAGAAGGCCCAACATCACCAACAGGATCACGGCGCGGCGCGAACGGCCCGAGCGTGCGATGCGGCGATTGCGGTGTTTGCTCATGTTCGATTCCTTGCGAGCGGACGTGCGGACGACTGTGCGGGCGGCGCCCGAGTGCGGCGAACGGACTAGTAGCGGATGGACCACAGCGACGGACGATCGACGTACATCGACTTCTCATAGACGCCGACGGCGCCCGATATCAAAATGCCGAATCCGGTCATCGGCTGCACGGCCGCGCTCTGGCCGTTAAGCGTCATGTTCAAGTCCGGAAAGGTCGTGGCGTCTTCATCTTGAAACGTGAAGCCGAGGCCCGAGAACTCACGGCCGACAAGCGTCACTTCGCGATACCACATGTTGTTGCCCATGTTGGTCGGCGCGTCCGCGACGCCGGTGATGCGGTACCATTCCATGACGCATCGCTGAGCGCGCAGGATGGGGTCGTCGTAGCGGCCCATGACGGCGATGAACTGTCCGGCCTTCAAACTCAATGCGTTACCGGCCGCTCCTTCGTTGGTCAGTCCGCCGCAGCGAATGCGGGCCGTATTGCGATCGAGGAAATCGACGTAAACCATTCGTTCGCCGATTCCCTTTTGATCGGCCAACGTCAACGAAGAAACGTCGCGTAGATCGCGTTGATGGCAAACGACGGTCCATACGCGGTAGTGCTTCGTCGTGGTGATTGAGCCCACGGGCCCAGCGGCGGCGGGCGCGTTTTCGGGAATTTGGTTGTAGCTTTCCGCAACGCTCGGCTCGGCCACGATAAACCAACTCATTTCGCCGCGGAACTTGCGGAAGGCGATCCCGTCAGTGCGAAGCTCGTTTCCGGCGGCCTCCGCACGGCCGTCGTTGATGACGACGTTGACGTTTGAATTTGTCGTCGTGGTCTGCGTAAACACTTGCACAGGTCGGCGCGACTTGTTCTTCGGCACCTGCACGACGAGATCGTCGTTCGACTTAAAGAATCGCGAAGCGACGTCGTTGCGCATGATGAACTGCGGGGCGTCCGCCAACGACAAATACGTGTCGATCGGATAGGTGCGGACGGAAACTCTCGCCAATCGAGGCACGTCGCCGCGTGTTTCTGGCATGCCGGGTGCGGCTCCGGGAAGAGTCAGACTGTAGGGGAATAGGCTGCACTTGATTCGGTGGTTCGTCTCGGCGGTTCCCGACGTGCGCGTATGCTCGACGAATCGTGGCGCCAACATCAACGGGTCGATGACGATCGGTGCGAACGGCGGCACCGTGGCGCCGTTTTGCATCGTGACGAATCGAGATTTCTGCCCGTTGGGTTGAAGCGAATAAGGGTCGGTCGCCGGCGTGGAATTGAACGAAGCTCGGGTCACCTGAAGGCCGGTGACGCCGTCGACCCACATCTCGGGCTGTAAATATCCATGAACCATCAAATCACGAAACGCCCAGCGACCGATGGTCGAGGCGTTGTCCATGATATTTGCCTGGGCTAGTTCCATTCGCCCGAGAGGAATGAGGGCGGCGACGCCCAACAAGCCGACGGACATGACGCCCATCGACACGAGCACTTCGAGCAGCGTTACGGCTCGACGACGGCCGTGTCCAGCGGAAGATGTCATATCAGCGACCTCCGTAAACGCGCGCAAGCCGAGCTTTGACGCGCGTAAGATGTACGTTTTGCGGATTCACGGCTTGTGCCGCGAAGCTGGCGTTCGGGTCGACGTTGTCGATGAGCGACGTTCCGATGAACCCTGATTGCGTTTCAATGTTGACCCAAAGGTTGTCGAGGTCGAGCCAGTTCTTCTTCTTTTGAATCTCAAGATTCTCGGCCGCCGTTTGCGACATGTAGTACTGCTCGTGCGGAATCATGCGATCGAGCTTGCCGATGAGCAAGTGAATCATTCCGTATGGCTCGAAGCCCTGCCATGGCCACTGGGCGTTGACGCCCGAACCGTCCTTATTGCGGCAATAAATGCGCTCGCAATGGCCGCCGGGCGAAAACACGATGATGATCGGCGTTTCGTCTTGCGGGTAAATTGCATCACCCCAGTACGCCGAGCGATTGTTCGACGTATCGCCCGGATCGCGCCGCGGATGGAACGGCCATCCGGCCGGCGCGGTACTGAGCGTGCTGGTCGCCGAGTAAGTGGAGGTATTCACCGTGCCGTCACTCATCGACGAGAAGTTCAAGTCGATGACCACCGACTCCGGCAGTTTGATCGACCCGGCTTGAAGCTTGATCGGTTGGCGGAAGATTTTGTATTTCAGGCCGGTGACGTTCGGATTCATCGGCATCCAGGTCGTCACGCGAATCGTGTCGCTATGAACGTGATGAGCCCGATCGAACCAGTTGATGATGTACGAACCGTCCCAGTGCCTGTTGACGTTGCCGCCCAAATAGCCGCCGTCAGGGCCGGCGTTCGTCGCACAGTTGCGGCCGCGATAGATGTACCACCATAAGTTCTTCGGGCTTGCGCTTTGCGCGCCGGTGATCTGCATCTTCACGACTTTGAGCGGAATCTGGCGATCGTCCCCCTCGATCTGAATGAGGTCGCCTTCGCGAACGATGGATTGGTCGGCCGGATCGGGGCTCGACCAAGCATCGACGTTCATCGTCGTCCGGCTGCGCGGCACGATGATATTCCAATAGTCGCGGCAAACGGAGTCGATGCGCGGCCAGTTAAAGAATTGCCCCGTCATGCCCGCCGTATCGGCCGGATTCCCGTTGACGACGAACGACTCGATGCTGGAGTCAAGAAAGTCGCCGGCGTACGCAGGCGGGATTTCGGCGAAGTGCAATGTAACGCAGGCCTCCCGCATGCCTGGCAACCGTTCGAGCCACACGCCCGCCGGACGGCCCGATTCAATCGCACGATTTCGCGCCGCATTGAAGAACGTGCTGACCATCCGCGCGCCCTCGCGGACTTGCCGACCTCGCATGGCGGGAGCGACAACCGGAATCGTCGTCGCCGTCACGCTGATCATGATCAGGATGACGATCATCAACTCCAATAACGTGAAGCCCGAGCGATCGGCAACGGCTCGCGCAACCGCGAGCATCGGCTTAGTGCGGCTAGGGATTGCAAAGTGCTGTGACATGGCAAACTCTCGTTGCGGCAGGGTGCTACCACGCTTCACGACGATCACCGAGTGCTGATCTGCTGATTGTGGATATTGTCGAAATTGCGACCGTCGCCGCGCTCGGCCCCGCGAAACTGATTCACGCTTGTCTCAGGATTGCGATACAGGTTGTAGGGGTCGCTTTCATAAATTGTCGCGGGCGGCGTCGATTGGGTCGGGCTACTTGCAATCTGCCAGCCGAATTCCTTGAAGGCGTGCTCAATGCCCGATTCGGTGTCGCGGCCCATCGAATAGATCAGCGGCATCAGGATATAGCCGTGCTCGGGACCCGGATCACCGGGACGCCAACGCGACGACTTAGTCCAGCCGCTGTTTGGAATGTTGTCCGGGGTCGGGCCGACGCGCATCGGATTGAATGGATCGTCCTGATCGATGATGACAAGCTTCTCCACGACCTTGGCCGGGCTCGTGTTCGTGTCGGTCACGCGATCGATCTGAATCTTCCAGCGACTCTGAAATTCATCCGGCTTGCGCGGATCACGCGGCTGGGAGTTGTGAAAAATCGAAGCCTTCGGATCAGTTTCTTTGTAGTTGTAAATAGGCTGAGCCGGTGAAACGAAGCCGGGCGCCCAGCGCAGAAAGCGAACCGGGCTTCCCCAAGCGTCGATAAACTCCGGCATACCGTCCTGATCGGTGTCGCCGACGTCCGACGCGGAAAAATGCTCCACGGAAGTACTCGTGTCTTCAACGCCGACCGTCATCACCAAGTACAAGCACTCGGCGTCTTGATTTTTGATCGCGATTTGCGCGACGAAGTCCTTCAGCAACATCTTGCTGAGGCTCGCATTGACCGCCTTGGCGGCCAGAATTCGTCGCTGATAAGCGCTCCAAAGAAATGGACGAATCGGCGTGTTTCCCATCGGCGAGCGGAGCAGAGCCGGTTCGAACATCAGATCGTCGTAGCGATCCGGCATTTCCATGCGAATGAGTTCGCGTATCGCCAGCATCCGCGTCCGCGCGACGTCTTGCCGAAATCGCGATTGCCCTTCATTGCCCGCATTCGCTTGATTCCCGGGGCCGCGGGCATCGACGTTGATCGGCAGCCGCACGGTGCGGTAGGCATCCCATCGCGCCATCAGCATGTTGTGCAGCTTTTGCACGAGCGTCGTCGTGCGCGAGGCCTTTGCCGTCTGCTCCGCTTGATCGAGCGCCCCAAGGAAGAGCGCCGACAAGATCGCGATGATGACGATCACGATCATCAACTCGACAAGCGTGAAGCCTCGACGAAGCATCCTCGGCGGCATAGTGAAATCGGTGCGAATCATTTGCCGAGTTCCTGTCGGGCACCTTCGATCGTATTGTTCGAAAGGTTCGTGAGGTTGTCCTGCTCTTCCGTCGAGAGGGCTTCCTGTTCGGAGTACACCGTTGCGCGGCTGTAAACTTGGCCGCCCGGGAAAATCACGACCCGCATTGCTTGCGCAAGATCAGTCTCAGGCGGAGCGGCGTACATGCCGTCGAGGCCGCCGCAGATAATCTGAAAGCCTTCGGGATTCGTCCAGCGCATCGGGCTGGAGTTTTGCGGATCGAGGAATGCCGCAAACGGTACGGCTAATCCAAATTGCCCCGCCAAGTCGACGGCTCCGGCATCGCCGTTACGGGGATATCCGTAAATGCTGATGTCCAGCGCGCTGCCTTGCCCGGTTGAAGCCGTGGTATAGGAATCGGAATCGAAATAAACGAACGGCGCCACAACCGCGCCGCCCCGCTGCGCCATCGGGATGTATTCGAACCAGCCGTCGTCGTCGTTATCGACGAGTCGTGTTTCGTCAAACTGGTACATCGGGTCGGTGCGATACCGAAGCGGATCAAGACCTTCCGCCACGAGCGCATCGCGACGGAAAGGCGCATCCGCATCGCGGTGGAAGCCGAAGATGCGACGATTGGCGATGGAGTTCTGACTGGCCGAATTGTACGGGGTTGGGAATCCGCCGAGCCAAAACACGATGGCCTCGGCTTGGTCGAGCGTGTTCAAGTCGAGCTGGCGAATATCGCCCGCAGCGTTTTTGTAGTTGTACGGCTGCGACGTCACGCCGTTGCCGGCCATGAGATTGTTTCGAATCGTATCAAAGGTTCCGGAACTGGTGGCATAGTTGGAGTTCGGAAACGCAATTTGCACATGCCGCATGAACCTTACTTTGCGGTCGGCGATATTAATCTGCGCTAGGCAAGGCGGGTATTGCTGCGCCTTCTCCTTATAAGCTTGAATCGCCGACTGCAACTGGCCGATTTCCACGATGATCTTCGTTTGGTTGGCTCTTTCCAGCGCCTTCCACACGGCCACGCTCACTAGGGCCATAAGCATGCCGATGATCGTGATGACGACCAGCATTTCCACGAGAGTGAAGCCGACTCGAGCGAGACGCCGTTTAACGTCCGCCGGAAGATTCCCGGCCTGATTCCTAACCGACATGACCCGATTCTCCTATTAGCGTCGATCTCATGGGCCGCCGTATCCCACGACGGCCGCGGCCTGCGATCGGCGGCAAGTTTTCGTGGCGTTCGCGAACGAGTTAGCTCAACTTCTGAATCAGTGCGACCAGCGGCAAGAAAAGTGCGATTACGATAAAGCCGACGATCACGCCGAGCACGACGATCAACAGCGGTTCCAACAAGCTCACCAAGCTTTCCGTCAAAACGTCGACTTCTTCGTCGTAGTTGTCGGCCACCTTGTAAAGCATCTTGTCGAGTTCGCCGGTTTCTTCACCGACGTCGATCATGTTGACGACCAGGTCGTCGATGATCCGTTGCGTCGCTCGCGTGAGGTAAATCAAAGCGCCGACGCCTGGAATGAAGAACGTCCAAAAGAACAGAGCGATGAGGTTGAACTTTGTGCGGGAATACTCGCGCATCGGCTTGGCGATCGATTCGCCTTCGCGAATCGAGTCGTAGATGCGGCCGTAAAGCTGCTCGAAAACGGCGTTGCCGCTCGTTTCCCGAGTAATGTTCAACGCTTCCAAGATCGGCACGCCGGAGGCGACCAGCGTTCCCAAAGTTCGCGTGGTGCGGGCCACGATGTTCTTCTCGACGATCTGCCCGAACACAGGCAACTTCAGCATGAAGAGATCCCACCCCATGCGCCCCGCCTTGAACTTGCAGATCAGCTTCACCATCAGCATGATCGAAATCGGGATGACGGGGATAAGGAACCAGTAGCTCGACGTCCAGTTGGAGATGTTGATCAACATCTGCGTCATGGCCGGCAGTTCGGCGTCGAAGTCTTTAAAAATCTTTTCGAACGCGGGAACGATCTTGATCATGATGAACGTCAAGATGCCGACCGCGACCATGACGACGACGATCGGATAGACCATCGCGCCTTTGACTTTGCGTTTCAATGATTGCGACTTTTCTTGGAACTCGGCCAAGCGTCGCAAAATCACTTCCAGCGCACCGCCGGCCTCGCCGGCCTTGATCATGTTGACGTAGAGCCGGTCGAATACCTTCGGGCACTTCGACATCGACTCGGAAAGCGTCGAGCCCGATTCGATGTCTTCGCAGATGTCCATCAGGGTGTTCTTAAGACGCCCCGGCTTGGATTGCTGCTCGAGAATCTTGAGACTGCGCAAGATCGGTAGACCGGCGTCTTGAAGAATCGAAAGTTGACGAGTGAACATCGTCAGCTCTTTCGACTTCACGCCGCCGATGACGAACGCCTTTCCCTTGCCGCCGCCGGCGGCCGCTTTCTTCTCGCCGCCGCGACGCGCCTTTTTGGCGGAGATCTTTGTAACGTAGTAGCCCATGCCGCGTATCGTGGCCTGGGCTTCTTCCTCGTTTGCGGCCTCGATCACGTCCTTGATCTCTTTGCCGGCCGGATCCATCGCCTCGAACTGAAACGTAGGCATCGTCGTGTCCTTCTACCTGAAATCTTTCCGACCGGCCGGCCGACGGCGAGCACTTTGCCGCGGCCGACGAATTCTGAATATCGTTATGCTTCCAAAACCGTTTCGCGCACCACTTCGTCGATCGTCGTTAAGCCTTGAAACGCGAACTCCAGCCCCGCATCGCGCAGCGTCACCATGCCGTAGCTGCGGGCTTTATCGCGCAACTCCTCCGTCGACGCGTTGTGCATGACCATTTCGCGCAAGTCGTCGTTGAAGACCATCAATTCGAACAAGCCGACACGGCCCTTATAGCCGGTGCCGTTGCAGGTATCGCAACCGACGCCGCGATAAAACTTTTTCCCCTGGACGTCGTCCGGCGTGAGCTGCAACTCGGCGAGCAAGTCCATGCTCGGCTTCACTTCTTGCTTGCAATTTTGGCAACACCGACGCACCAAACGCTGCGCGAGAATTCCTTCCACGGTCGCGGTAATCAAGAACGGCGGTACGCCCATATCACGCAACCGCGTGACGGAACTCGGCGCGTCGTTGGTGTGCAGCGTACTGAAGACCATGTGCCCGGTAAGCGAAGCTTGCACGGCGATTTCGGCCGTTTCCGGATCGCGAATCTCACCGACGAGGATGACGTCCGGGTCTTGCCGCAGGATCGCACGAAGGCAGTTTGCAAAGGTGTTGCCGATCGAGGCGTCGATCGGCACTTGCACGATGCCGTCGATGTCGTATTCGATCGGGTCTTCGGTGGTGATGAGCTTGTCGGCGACGTCGTTCAGTTCGCTAAGCGCCGAGTACAGCGTTGTTGTCTTGCCGGAACCGGTCGGACCCGTCACCAGGACGATACCGTTGGGCTTGTCGATCACTTCGCGAAAGTGGGCGAGCGTGGCGGGCGTCATGCCGACCGCTTCCAGATCCAGCTTCACGACCGAGCGATCAAGTACCCGCATGACGACGCTTTCGCCGAACATCGTCGGCAGCACCGAAACGCGTAAGTCGACGGGGTGACCGCCGATCGTGAGTTCGATACGACCGTCCTGAGGCAGGCGGCGCTCGGCGATGTCGAGGTTCGCCATCACTTTGATGCGCGTCGTGATCGCGAAGGCCAAGTGCTTTGGCGGCGGCACCATTTCAAAGAGCACGCCGTCGGCCTTGATCCGCACCTTGAACTCGTCTTCAAACGGTTCAAAGTGCATGTCGCTGGCCCGATCTTTGATCGCCAGCAACATGATCATGTTCAGCAGCTTCCGCACCGGCGCACTGTCGGCGAGTTCTTCCGACTTCGTAAGGTCGTACGCGCCGGCACGCTCGCCCCCTTTGAGGGCTTCTTGCAATTCCGAATCGTTTTCCAGGTCGCCGATGATGTCTTCGACGCTCTCGGCGGTGCTGTAGTAGCGATTGAGCGCGGCGATCACGTCGCGTTCGCTCGCCACGACGCCGCGAACTTCATAACCGAGGAAATTGCGAAGTTCGTCGAGGATTTGCAGCTTCTGCGGATCGCACATCGCGACCGTCAGCACGCCGTCGCGAAAGCTGAGCGGCACGATGCGATAAAGCTGCGCCATCGGCTCGGTGACGTAGGCCAAGACGTCAGGCGGAATCGTAATATTGCCGAGCGAAACGGCCTGCATCCCCATCTGCTCGGCAAGCGCTTCGCAAAGCTGCTCGTCGTTGATGAGGTTCATGCCCTCGGCGATGCGGCCCAGCAGTTCGCCCGGACGCTTCTTCTGCTCTTCGAGCAGCGTTTCCAGCTGATCGCGAGTGATGAACTTGCGCTCGACGAGGATTTGACCGATGCGTTTGAATGCCATAGTGATCGCTCTGGAGAGTGTCGCGTCTTGGAGGTCGGCGCCGTTTGATCCGCTTAAGTGGTCGTTAGCCCTGATCGTCGAATACGCCGCGTTCCGCCTTGGCGATGCGCGCACTCAATTCGTCGGGATAGACCGAACGTTCCAGCACTTCCTCTTTCGCGCAGTCCCCTTTTTGCCAGAGGTTGAAGAGCGAATCGTCCATCAAACGCATGCCTTTCTTAGCACCCGTTTGTATGACCGAGTTGATACGAAATGTTTTGTTTTCGCGAATCAGGTTTGCGCAGGCCGAGTCGACCACGAGCATTTCGTAGGCGCCGCGACGGCCGCCGCCGATCTTCGGCACGAGTGTTTGCGATAACACGCCGATGATCGCGGTCGATAGCTGCGTGCGAATCTGTTCCTGCTGGTTGGTCGGGAAGACGTCGATGATTCGGTTGACGGTACCCTGAGCACCCGTGGTGTGCAGCGTACCGAACACGACGTGCCCCGTTTCGGCGGCCGTAATCGCAGCTTCAATCGTTTCCAAGTCGCGCATTTCACCAACGAGAATGACGTCCGGATCTTGCCGCAGCGCGCGACGAATGGCTTCCGAGAACGACGGGACATCGACGCCGATTTCGCGCTGGTTAACCGTCGATTTCTTGTGCTCGTGCTGAAACTCGATCGGATCCTCGATCGTGATGATGTGCCGATCCGTGTTCTCGTTTAGCCAGTTAATCATGCTGGCGAGGCTCGTCGTTTTGCCGGAGCCGGTCGGGCCGGTCACGAGAAACAACCCGCGGGGCCGGTTGATGAGTTCCTTGCAGACCGGCGGCAAGCCCAGGTCTTCCATTGACATGAACTTGTTCGGAATCTGTCGTAGCACCATCCCGATGAATCCGCGCTGCTTGAAGATCGAGACGCGGAAACGGGCCTGCGTGCCGAAGGCGAAACCAAAGTCGCTGCCGCCCGCTTCTTGAAGTTCCGTTTGGCACCGTTCCGGCGTGATGCTTTTCATCAGGGCGACGGTGTCGTCGGGCGTCAGGTGCTTAGTCTCCAATCGCCGCATTCGACCATGCAAACGAATAACCGGCGGCTGCCCGACGGAAATATGGAGGTCGCTCGCCCCCTGGTTGACGACCGTCTGCAGCAGTTTGTCGATGAGAACCGTACCCATACCGTGGCGTTCCTGTGTCCCGAAAGGTTCAGTAGTGAGAAATCAAAGAAGGGGTGCGCAGCCGGCAAACTTCGGGAGCTCTGGTGTCGAATGACGTGCGTCAGAAAAGAATCGAGGGCGGCTGCCTTTCGACCAGAACGCACAGTGATTATTCGCCCGGGCTCTCACGAACTCAAAATTCTGCAAGGTTCTTACTTAACATCCGGATCGTTGACGGGCCTTGGGCCTTGTCGTGAGGGGCGGAGCGTTGGGTTCCGGTGCCGGGCGAACCGCAGACGGCAACGCCCCAAAATCCCCCAGTCCGCCAGGCTGCAACCGCTCGAACTTGGTTGATCTATTCCTCTACCCGCTTCGCGATACGGAAGACCTCTTCCAACGTGGTGATGCCCCGAATCGCTTTGTTCAGACCGTCTTCAAAGAGCGTCGACATCCCCTGGGCGACAGCAGTTTTGCGCAACTGTTGCGAGGAAGTTCCTTGAAACGCCAGTTCGCGAACCCGAGACGTCATCATCATCAGTTCATAAATTCCCACCCGTCCGCGGTATCCCATGCGGTTGCAAGCCGTACAGCCTTTACCCTTCATAAAGGTGGCTTTAGAGACCTGCTCCGGGGTTAGGCCAGCCTGTTCGATGACCGACTCCGGAGGGGTATACGGCTGCTTACACTTCTCACAGATTTTTCGGACGAGTCGCTGGGCGAGGATCGCGATCACGCTGCTAGCCACCAGGTAGGCGGGTACGCCCATATCAACCATGCGCGTAACGGCGCTGGGCGCATCGTTCGTGTGCAGGGTGCTAAATACCAAGTGTCCAGTCAGAGAGGCCTGAATTCCCATCTCTGCCGTTTCGCTATCACGCATTTCTCCGACCAAGATTACATTTGGGGCTTGCCGCAGCATCGCGCGGATAATGCGCTGAAAATCGAGACCGATGCTGTGCTTTACCTCCACCTGGTTAATGCCAGGAAGGTAGTACTCCACGGGGTCTTCCGCGGTGATGATCTTCCGATCCGGGCGGTTCAGGTCGTTGAGCGCAGCATACAGCGTCGTCGTCTTCCCGGATCCAGTCGGCCCCGTCACGAGGATGATCCCGTTCGGCCGGCGGATAAGTGCATTCATTTGCCGGAACAACTCATCCGACATGCCGAGCTGTTTGAGACCGACTTTGATGTTGTCCTTGTCCAAGAGCCGCATGACCACGGTCTGACCGTGGTTGGAAGGCATCACGCTGACGCGAAGATCCAGTTCCTTGGTTCCAACGGTCACCTTGATTCGGCCGTCCTGGCACCGCCGGCGTTCGGCGATGTCGATCTTGGCCAAGATCTTGATACGTGAAAGCACCGGCCCCAAGAGCCGCTTCGGGATGCTGTCACGCTCCGAAAGCACGCCGTCGATCCGATAGCGGATCCGGACCCGATCTTCAAACGGCTCGACATGAATATCCGAGGCGCGGCTGGTCACCGCCTCACTGATGATCATTTGTACCAGTCGGATGACGGGGGCACTGGTCTCGTCAACCGCCTCGTCGGCGTCGGAAATGCCGCCGGCCTCGCTGAAGTCGATCGCCTGCTCCGAAACTTCCTGCATCATCCGGGCGGTTTCATCTTCACGGGCGTACATCTTATTGACGGCCGTCAGAATCGCCTCTTTCGGCGCCAACGCGACCCGAATCTTGCGGTTGACGATGAACTGCAGCTTGTCGATCGCTTCCAGATCGTCGGGGTCATGCATCACGACCTTCAGCACCCCGTCGTCCTCGGCGACCGCCAGCACCGCATGCTCACGGGCGATCGACTCGGGAACCAGCGTCACCACCGACTGCGGGATCTCGATCCCGTCGAGCTTGATGTACTCCAGCCCCCCGGCCTTGGCCATCGCCTTGGCGACGAGTTCCGGCGTGCAGTACCCGAGCTTGACTAGGGCGTCGCCGATCTTGATGTTTGCCCCGCGCGAAGCCTTTTTGGCCTCGGCAACCTTCTTCTCGTCGAGCAATTTGTTGCGAACGAGGACCTCTAGGAAATCAGGCATGGCGGCAGATTGCTCGTGAGGGCGGCGGAAAGCTGGGCGAAATGAATGCGCGGCCGAGAAATGGCGGAAAAATGGCCTTCGCAACGGTTCAGGGTAATGGGGCGGAAACCGAGTGTCAACGAAACGGAGCCTCCGCCATTTAGCCCCGGAGCTTGCCTCCGGGCTTCGGCATTCCACAAGCGATCGGTAACCATCGCCCGCACCGTTGATCCGCCTTGCCGGGTTGTCCACCCGTCGTCATAATCCCGCCCCCTTCCAAGGCTTGGGATTGCGACAGCGCACGTCGTCGCGACGTCACAGGCCGCTCGTGGAGCATGCCTCGTTCATGGCCCTGCCGGTACGTATCGCGGTGTTTGCGATCGCCGTCGCTTTGTCGACGGCCGGCGTCGGCATCGCCCAGCAGTCTTCCGGTTCGGCCAAGCGCGTCGACCTCGAGCCTCGGGCACCTCAGATTCCGCAACTACCGGCAGAGCGACTGGGCGACGAGATTCTCCAAGACGATCTCCCCGCGCACGATCCGGTCGTCGAAGAGGCGCCGCCGATTTATACCCGGGAGCCTGCCCAAACAGAGCCAGGGCTCGCCGAACCGTACCCTCCGTATCCGGGGCAAGTCCATCCGCGGTTGCAGCACCAACCTTTGCGCACCTATCTCGAAAATCGTCCTAGGCAATTACCGCTGCAGTCCGATAGTTGGCTGAATCGACCGTTCGGAATCAGCTACATCCTCGGCGCGACCTTTCTCGACGATCCGATCACGCGCGTCGTCGGCGGCGATCCGGGCTTCAGCTACGGCGGCCGCATTAGCTGGGACACGAGCGCGAGTTGGGGCGTCGAGACGCGTATCATCGGCGGCCAAATCGGCGTGCAGGACCTCGTCGGTGGTACCGATCTACCGCCCGCGAAATTGTTTCAGTGGGACGTCAACTGGCTTTACTATTGGACCGGCGACACGCGCTGGCGGCCCTACTTCCTGATCGGCACCGGTCTGCTCGACATCGACTACTTCAGCGCCGCCGGGCGTCACCATACCACCGTGTTCGAGATGCCGTTCGGTATCGGCCTGAAGTATCGACACAGCACGCGCCTCGCGTTCCGCGTCGAACTGCTCGACAACTACGCCCTCAACTCGGGCGTGCAAAGCGATATGCACAATCTCTCGCTCACCGCCGGCATGGAATTCCGTTTCGGCGGCGGTCGCTCGCGCAGCTACTGGCCGTGGAACCCGGGCCGTAACTGGTGGTAAGCGGCTGCTGCCGCGCCTTCGTTACTCGGCCTTTTCTAAAGGGCCTTCGTCAGCTCGCGCACCAAGAATTCTTCCGCCGTCGGCACATCGGCGGGCATTTGATCTTCGATTCGCAATAGGCACGATACGCCGGCCGCTCGTGCCGCTTCCTGAAACTTCTCGCCAAACACGGCGTGATGAATCGCGCTGCCCGGCGTTTCCGCGGGGAGCGGATCGACGCGCGGGAACGAAAGCAGCGTCGGTCCGTCGTCGCGTGAAACGTGCGTGAGCGGCGAGCATTCGCGCAGCACCGGCTCAAACTCCGCATACCTTTTCAACACCTCGTCGCTGCTCGCGACGCCCACGGCGCGGGCCATCATCAAGTGCCCGGCCAGCTTCGGGCCGACCCACTCCATAGCCCGCGGCAGTTCCAAGCAGACCGGCGGCGACAATCCGACGGCCGCCTGCAGACGGCTCGAATTGCGCAGTACCGGATCGTCGCTCTTGGCGTCCGCGAGATCGTCATGACATGTGAGCCAGAGCACGCTCACGCCGCCGGCGGAAATGCCGTACCCGGCAAAGTGCCGTGGATCGAGCCTTAGAGAAGTCGCGTTGTGACGCAGATATTGCACCGCGCGAGCGGCATCGTAAAGCGATGCCGGGGCCTTCGCCATGCGCGTATAGCGGTAGTTGATCGACGCCACGGAGACGTTTGCCCGCAGCATGGCTTTGACGAGCGCGGGCGGCACGTCGGCTTTATTGCCGCCTGCCCAACCGCCGCCGTGAATAAAAACGCAAAGCGGTCGCGGTCCGTCGCCCGAAGCTTGCCAGAGGTCCAGAACGTGTCGCTCATGCGATCCATAAGCGACGTTCGCTTTCGATGGCTTGGGGAGTTTCAGCGGTTCCGCCGAGTCGACGAGTGCCAAATGCGTGGCGGCACCCACAAACACAAACAAGCGGACCAGAAATCGGCTCATGGATGCAACGTCAGGGCGAAGAGTTCGGCTTGATCGAGATGAACGCGAACGTGGTAGCGGCCGGCCGGCAGATCGCACAGCGACTTCTCTTTCCAGCGCGCTTCAAGCTTCAGTCCGTCGGTCGTCAGCGGTACGGCGTCGTCCTTCGTGAAGCCGCGGATGCGATAGCCGTCTTCGTTGAGAATCTCCACGCTCACCACGCCTTGGCCGGCGTCAGCATTCACGGTGAGCTTCGTCTGCCCGGTGAAGTCGAGAGGCTTGAGCGTCACCTGGCCGATCTTGTTGACTAGTTGCGGTGCGCCTCGTTTCTGGCCTTTCGCCGGAGCTTTCGGATTCACGCCGATGCCGACGAACCGATCGCGACGGGCGACCGCCAGGCCGATTCCGCTGTGGTAATCGTTCGAACCTGCGACTTGCCGATCGAGCCCGCCGCCACCGACCGCGGTGCCACGATAAGCGCCGTAGTAAAAGCGGATTTCGTCGTCAAGAACGACCGGCGTGCCGTTGGTCAGTAGTGATCCGGCGTCGAACTTGTCGGCCGGGCCGCGCGCGAGAATCCATTGATTCGCAAACGTACGATCCCAGCGCCGGCCGTCGCGGCTGCTGATGAGTTCGGCGTCGATGGTCCCGGCGCCCCGATCGAGGACTTGATTGAGGCCGAAGTATTGTCCGTTGTAGAAGAACACCGGCGACGTGTGAAATTCCGTGTGCGGCGGATCGCGATCGTCGACGGTCAAGACGAGTTCCGGCTTCGACCAGTGCAGGAAATCGTTGCTCTCGACGCGCCCCATTGCATGCTTCCAAGCCATGCCGCCGTCGGGTCCGGGGATCCACATTTTGCCGTAACCGACGAACTGTTGTAGCCGCGGATCGAAGAAGACGTCGAGCGCGTCCGACATCGAAAGCGGCACGCGCCACGACTTCCGCACAACGCCTGTCTTAAGATTCTCCTCGACATAGAATCCTTCGTCGGCCAGCGGCACTTGCGCCCCTTTGCCGCCGAACGGCGTCTTGATGATCATCGTGCCGTGCTTGGTCCAGTGGATGCCGTCGGGCGAGAACGCCGCGTGCGTCCCGGAGCCGTCGTTGGCCCGCTCGCCGACGTGCCAGTCGTAGTACGCCATCTTGTAGCGGCGCCGCGGATCGGGATCGCGCTCGTCGTAGACCACGGAATTGCAATACCGGTCGCCGTAGCCGCCGGCTTCGTCGTCACCGGCACCGATGAGTACGATGTTCGTTTCGGGGTGGTCGTAATACGGAAACAACTTGAGCTTCGGCTTGGTCCATTTCACGCCGTCGGCCGATTCCGCATAGCAGACGACGCACCGCAGGCGGCGATCTTCCTTATGCGGAGCTTGCGGCGGCTTCGGTTGATAGGCTTGGTACCAAAGTTGATAACGGCCCGACGCCGGATCGCGCCACACGCTCGTCCAACCGAGCATTCCTTCCCAGGGCAACTCGGGCGCAACGACGGGATCGGGCGAATGCTTAACCAGCGGAACGACGCGCTTCTTCGTGCCGGAGCGATAGAGCACGTCGTCGTCATCGACGAAGAGGATCGTACGTGGTGCGCCGGTCTGTGCGTACTCAGCGGCCGTCGTGAAACTCGCGCTCGCGGTCGCCGCGGCAAACATCCACACCACGCGGCCGATCGTCGGCATCCGCATCGGAGAATCTCCTCAGAATTGCGGGGCACCCGCTGAACAACGTCGTCTAACTCAACAGTTCGCGCATGCCGCGGGTCAGCAGATCATCGACGCCGTCGGAGCAGTTGGCCACGCTCACTTCGTAGCCTTTCTTAGGATATTCTACTTTCGTCGGAATGTACCACGCTCCGCCGTCACCGTAGGCCGCCGTGGCGACGAACTTTCCGGCCGCGATTTGCTGAGCGCGAAGCTGATATTCGACGAACGATTCTGCCGGCAGGTGTAGCAAGGCCGTGTCATCAAGATGCAAGGCACTAAGCGGAAGCGGCGTTTTATCGGCGATGCGTTCCATCCAGGCGAGTTGCATCGCGGGGCGAATCCGCGAGGCGGCCGGATTCTTTGAATCGGCGACCATCGCGAGAAGCCGATCGCGATCGAACAACGGATTCACGGTCGGCAGCAGATCATGAGTTCGCCAGGTTACGTGCCGAAGCGGCTTGCGCTCGAGGGCTTCGTCGGCGGCGAGCATGGCGTCGTAGATTCGCCCCGTCAGGCGAACTCGGGCCTCGGGTGAACCGTCGTTGTATTTGCCGGCTGCGACGTTGCCGGAAGCGCCGGTGAAGTAGATCTGCGTGCACCCGGGCGTTTCCTGTTGCCGCCGTTTGCGAGCGAGCCCGACGAAATCGCTGCTTACGTGCCCTTGCCCGTAATGGCTCATCGGGTGCGTGGCGTAGTAGCGGCAGGCCACGAGCGGCGTGGCGTCTTCGTAAAACGTCACGGTCTTCAGTTGCGGGTCGATCAGACCCTCGGGCATGGCGATAAGCTCGGGATCACGACAACCGGAACCTCGCATCTTGCGGACGATCCCTTCAGGGCTCAGAGCCAAGCGACGGTTGCCCGCCACTTCAATGACTCTCGCTTCGCCGCGCGCGACGTGCGTCACCGGCCGAGCCTTTGTGACGGCGGTGCGAAGTGCGGCGCCGCCTCGGTCGAGACAATCTTGAAAAAATTGTCGACCGACGTTCGCCAGCCCGGATTTGTGCTCGTCGAGCAATTCTTGAGCGCGTAGGCACACAAACGGCGCATCATGCTGATGGATGCATTGCACGGCGACGCGGTCCGGCGTCGTTCCGGCGGCTTTGGCCAACGCCGTGCGCCAGGCGAGGTGCGCGCCATTGAGAATGCCGGTCCAATCGACTGCGCAGACGACGATCGGCTTATCCGGCCCGAGCAGCACGAAGCCGATCGCTTCGAGCCCGTCGTCGACGTCGACCACCGGCTTGATCCAACCGCCGCAGAGCGGATGATCAACCGGCGGCGTAACGTCGAAGCGAAACGGGGCAATGCGATAGAGTGAGCCCGGCGAAGGCTCCGCCGCCGACAAGGGCAAGGATGATACGGCTCCGGCAGCAGTGATCGAAGCCTGGAGAAACGAACGACGTGATACGTGCGACATGGCCTTCGCTCCGAGCGATGATCGGTTATGCTACTGCGCCAACTTCGCCGCCTCTTCCTTTCCGATCTCCCGCACGAAGATATTCCGCCAGCGGATTTCGCCGCCGTGCGTTTGCAGCATGATCGGGCCTGTGGCGGGAAACGGCTTCGTGCGGTCGTTGTAGTTCTCCATGGGCGCACCATCGACGGTCAGCTTGTCGTTGAGCCAAACCCAGGTCTTTGCGCCGACTTGGCGAATGCGGAAGCTGTTCCACTCGCCGAACGGCCGGTCGGCCAGAACCAGCGGATCGCGGCCCGGCGTGTCGGGCGTGTTGTTGAAGAGCCCGCCGGAGCCGAGATGCGGCTTACGGGTCGGCTTCTTCGGATCGAACGTTTGGTTCCAATCCCAAATCTGCACCTGCGGCAAGCCGCGGAGATAAATGCCGCTGTCGGCCTTCGGCACCGTCTTGTATTCGATGAGCAACTCGATGTCGCCATAGTCTTTGTCGGTCGTCGCATAGGGACCATGACCGTCGTTGACCAGTTCACCGTTTTCGACGCGCCAGTGCGACGCGAACTCGTCGCGCATTTGCTTGAGCATCGCCTCGCGTTTTTCGCCCGTCAGCTTGGCGACCGAATGCGGATTGAGGCCGTGCCAACCGCTCAAATCCTTCCCGTTGAAGATGGCCGTAAAACCTTCGGGCGGCGCAGGCTCGGCGGCTGGAAGAGACGTTGCGAGAAGCGTCAGCGCGAATGTCGCACAGACGAAGAAGTGGCGCAAAAGCATGGTGAGTTTCGCAGGCGGGAGGACGAGGCGG
>JAFLCO010000259.1 GCA_017303535.1 Planctomycetota bacterium | reverse complement strand
AGCACGCCGCGGCGTTCGACGAGTTGCCGCACGTTTACGCCTTCGATGAACTCGAAGACGATGTAATGCAGCCCTCGGTCTTCGCCGACGTAGTGGACGCGGGCGATGTTGTCGTGATCGAGACGCGCCGCGCTTTGGGCTTCGTTCTTAAATCGCTTGAGCGTTTCGTCGTCGACCGCTTGATCGCGCGACAGCACCTTGATGGCGACTTCGCGGTGAAGCGTGAGGTCGCGTGCGCGGAACACCGCCCCCATGCCGCCGCCGCCGGCAAACTCCAGCAGTTCGTAATTTCCCAGGCGTTCGCCGGCGAGGAGTTTGGAAAGCTCATGCGAAGGGGCGGGAACAATCGTGCCGGGCTGGGCATTGCCGCCGGGCCCCGGTTGCTTATCCGGAGGGCGGATAACCGTGGCGTCGTCGGCGACAATTTCTACCGACGGACTAGGGGGGGCCGGCACGTTCGGAGTGCTGCCGGAAAGAGGCGGCGAATTCGCCGACCCAGCGGTCGGTGCGCGGCCTGACGACGGGGAATCGCCCGTCGAGGCCGGTCCGGTATATTCCGCCGTAGAACCCATGTCCCTGGTCTCGTGCCCACCGGTGGCCGACGGAGCTTGGCGACATCCTGCCGCAGCCCGGCGACCATAAATCTTTCGCGCTCGGCCGCCGACAAGCCGCCCAAGCTCCCGCCGACCGACTCCGCCTAGGCCAAGCAGCCTTTTGTGAAAGGGGGAGCGGGTATCAAAACGGGCCTGCTACCATGCACGTGCGATGCTAGATAAGCACTACTTATGGTATTTGGCAGGGTCAAAAACGTCAATGAATTTACCCGGCGTAGATTGCCCAGTTTGACATATAACGATTGAAGGAGTTACGCGGGCGAGAAGGCGAACGCCGCAAGACGCCTTATTTCACAAAAGCAGGCCGCGTTCGTTCCAGAGAAAAATCGTCGAAGCGCGCGAAGCTGTCGTTTTGTGGAGCCCAATCGGCGGAGTTCCCGCCGTGGAAGGTTGAAAAGTAGAACGAGTCGATTGGCCCGCGACCGCCCAGCCGATAGCGAATGTCGGTCCGTTGCAGGGCCGGTCGCCCGTCAAACCAGACTTCGAGTACGCCGTCGGTGGCGTCGCCGTTGTTGAGCTTGATATGTTGCGTCAACTCATGCCAACGGCCGGGAGTGAACCGAGCGTCCGGCACATAAATGCCGTCGCCGTATTCACCTTTCATGTCGGTGTGATAGAGATACACCTGCAGCTTGCCGCCGTCCTTCCACATGTAGCGAGCGCTCCAGCCGTCGCCGCTCGTGGCACCCCGGCCTCCGGTAAATTTGGAGCCGCCGCTGGTGAGCCCGGGGAGCTTGCCTCCTTTGCGAAAATCAAAGCCCTCTTCGAACTTCACATGGTAGGTCAGCCAGTATTCGTCGGCCGGCGGCAACGGCACAACGAACTGCATCCCACCGGTTTTCGGTCCGACGGCATCCTTGGGGTAAGCGACGCGTAACGCTTTACCTTGCGACGGGCCGTCTTGCACAATCGTGCCGCGGCCAAAATCACCGCTCCCTCCATAGCCGGGCCAGTCCGCACGAATCTCTTCAATGCCGTAGGGGCCCGGCGCGGAACGCTCAAAACCGAAAACCGGGCTTTGCTTGGCGACCGGACCTGGTTTCGCGCCGGGCCGCTGCGCGTACGCGTTCGCACAAGCGAGGGTCACGATCAGGCAAGTCGATGAACGTCGAAGTGCGGTGAGCATCGATTTCCCCCTCGTATCCCACGGCGGCGGAACGGCCATAGTATCCGAGTGGCCGTGCGCGGCGTCAACAAAGCGGAACTGGCGCCTGATGAATGTGGCGGCGTGAAGTTCGTACCGCGCATGAAAAGAGGCCGACCCTTATCGGATCGGCCTCTCACGCAATCATGCTCTGCCAATTGGCGAACCGATCACGGTCCGCTACTGGCACGCTCGGCTATCTGACTACACTACTTTCGTCTGGCCCGGCACGGCCACGAACGGCGTCGGGGCCGTGGTGTCCCAACTCAGGGCGTCGTACGGGCCGAGGACGATCTTCGAGTTCAGCGCGTCGTCCATGCTCACTTCCTTGCCGCCGTAGGTCGCCATGCGGCCGAGGATCGAGGTGAGCGTGCTCATCGCGCCGTTTTCACCTTCGTTGATTGGGTTCCCCGAGCGAATGCTCGCTTGCAACACGTCGTGCTCGACTTGGTACGGGTTGCCGTCGTTCTTGCCGCGGTAGGCCCAAGATTCGCCTCCCTTGACTTCGATGCGGCCCTTGTCGATTTGCGAAGTGCCCTTCGTGCCGTGCACCGCTTCGCTGACGCTGTTCCAGCAGTTCGGAATGTGGCGGCAGTAGCTGAACATCCGCGAGCCGTCGGCGTAGACGAACTCGACGGCGTGGTGATCGTAGATTTCACCGTATTTCGGGTCGACACGCACCTGGCGACCACCCATGCCTTCGGCGCTCACCGGGTAGCCGTTCTTCACCCAGTTGATGACGTCGATATTGTGGATGTGCTGCTCGCAGATGTGATCGCCGGAGAGCCAGTTGTAGTAGTACCAGTTGCGTACTTGGTACTCCAGGTCGCTCTTGGTTTGTTCGCGCGTCACGCGCGGGTCCCAAACGCCGCCGCCGTTCCAGTAAGCGCGGGCCGCCACGATGTCGCCGATCGCGCCGTCTTGAAGGCGCTTGATCGTTTCTTGGTAGGAAGCTTGGTGATGGCGTTGTAGGCCGACACCGACGCCGAGTTTCTTCTTCTTAGCTTCGGCGACGGCGGCCAGCACGCGACGAACGCCCGGGCCGTCGACGGCGACCGGCTTCTCCATGAAGACGTGCTTGCCGGCGGCGACGGCCGCTTCAAAGTGCACGGGACGATAGCCCGGCGGCGTGGCGAGCACGACGAGATCGACGTCGCACTCAAGCACCTTCTTGTAGCTATCGAGACCGAAGAAGCGGCGCTCTTTCGGGCAATCGAGTCGCTCGGCGACGGAACCGCCTTGGTTGTTCTTGCCGCGGCCACCTTTGCCGGCGGCCAGATTCGCGTAGGCCTTCTCGACCGAATCCTCGAACGCATCGGCCATGGCGACGAGCTTGACGGGACCTTCCGTCGACAGAGCTTGCTGAGCCGCACCGGTGCCACGACCGCCGCAACCGATGACGCCGATCTTGATCGTGTCGTCGGCCAGCGCCCCGTGGGCAAAACGGGCCGAGCCCAGTTCCAACGCTAGTCCTGCTGCGGCGGCAGCGGCCGAGCTACGGGTAATGAAATCGCGGCGCGAACTGCGCGGCGTGGGGTGTTGCGAGGCGTCGCTCATGCGGTTCTCCAAAAGGAAGGTGTGTGCGTTAGGAGACGTTTCGGAGGGAACGAATATCGTAGTCGGACGAACGTTTCTACGGCAAGCATGGCCGATTGAAGAGCTTGGCCGCCGCGGCCACGCGGCGCACGCAGTCCGGCCGTGGCCGACCACGCTAAGCCGCGAATGTTACTGCGGCGGGCCGTGCTTCCAGGTCTTTTCCTTTTCTTCGGCCGACGGCTCTTCCAGCGGTCGGACCACGCGGAAACCGACAAACAGGGCATCCGTGTAGTACCAGATGCTCTGCGGGATTTGCGGGTCTTGCTGCTTCCAATCCACGGTCGACGCCACGCGGGCGGCGCTGCGGAGTAGTTCGGGATCGTCGTCCCAAGAGCCGCCGCGAACCGTGCAAGGTTCGACGATCTTTGGCGGGTTCAACGGGTTCTTGTTCGGCGATTTGGCGTAGAACCCTTCGTCGTATTGATCGAACGTCCATTCGCCGACGTTGCCGTGCATATCGAAGAGGCCCCAAGGATTCGGCTTCTTCGTCCCGACCTCGTGGTACTTGCCGTCGCTGTTTTCATAGTGCCAAGCGTAGTCGTCGAGCTTCGAGGCGTCGTCGCCGAAACTGTAGGCTGTTTTTGTTCCGGCGCGGCAGGCATATTCCCATTCGGCCTCGGTCGGCAGGCGATAGTAGCGGCCGGTTTTCTTGGAAAGCCATTCGCAATACTTCATCGCCGAATACTGCGTCATGCAAATGACCGGAAACTTTTCCTTGCCCATGCCGAACGTCATATCGGTGTAGGGCTTGGTCGGCTTCGACGAGGCGTCGGCCGCCTTGTCTGCCGCGGTCGGCTCGCGGTTGTCGATCTTGCGACGAGCGACGTCGAGTTGAAACATGAACACTTCATACTCGTCCCAGGTCACTTCATGCTTGCCCATCCAGAAGGGCGACAGTTCGACTTCGTGCTGCGGGCCTTCGTCGTCGCCTCGCTTCTCTTCCGAGTCGGGGCTGCCCATCACGAACTTGCCGCCGGGAATCGGCAGCATCTCAAACTCGGCGTCGGAGTCGAGAATGATTTCCTTATAGGGCTTCATCTCGGCGGCCGTTTTAACGCCCGCGGTCGCATCGGCCGCAACCGGCTTTTCCGAGTCTTTCGCAAAGCTCGACGCGGCGACGAACGCGACCGACATCGCTGCGACCGAGCGTAAGGCGTGGCCGGCTACGGTATCGCGGAGTAGGCTGAGCATGTACCAGGAATCCTCAAAGTAACGTGCGGGAGCGATGAATGATCGGCAGGACGGCAACCGGTGAGTCGACGCAAGGCTACCTTCCGAGAGTCGTCCTACGCCGATGCGCGATCGTCGGCTTGCTCATCACGACCGGCTCGGGAAGCTCGATCGGGCCGGCTTGCGTCGGCCTGGCGATAGTTGCCGGCCGCTCGCAAAGCGCTCAGGCAGCGGAGCCGCAAAAGCCGGCTCGCTATGAGTTTGCCGAAGTCCACATGGGTGCGGAAATCAGGCTCGTATTGTATTCGGGCGACGAGGCAACCGCAAACCGTGCGGCCCGCGCGGCTTATGAGAAAATCGCCGCCTTGAACAAGGTTTTGAGCGATTACGATCCGCAAAGTGAACTCTCTTCTCTCAGCGAAACGGCAGGCTCCGGCCGTGAATTGCCGATCAGCGACGATCTCTGGATCGTGCTTGATCGCTCGCAGCGTTTGGCTGCGGAAACCGACGGCGCGTTCGACGTCACGGTCGGCCCACTCGTTAAAGCGTGGCGCAGCGCGCGGCGTACGAAAACGTTCCCTTCCGAAGAGCGGCTCGCCAAGGCCCGAGCGGCGGTGGGGTATCGCAACGTGGTGCTCGACCGGAAGACGCGGACGGCGAAACTGCTCGTGCCCGATATGCTGCTGGATCTCGGCGGGATCGGCATGGGCTACGCCGTCGATGAGGCGCTGCGGGTGCTCCGCGAACAGGGTGTCTCAATCGCAATGGTCGACGCCTCCGGCGACATTGCTTGTGGCGATGCTCCGCCCGATCGCGACGGCTGGCGCATCGGCATCGCACCGCTAAGCGAAAGCAAAGGCCCGCCGAGCCGGTACGTGACATTGAAGAACGCGGCGCTCACGACTTCCGGCGATGCGTTTCAGTTTGTGGAAATTGGCGGCAAGCGTTACTCGCACATTGTCGATCCGCACACGGGGCTAGGGCTGACGACGAGAATGAGCGTCACGGTCGTGGCCCCCGATTGCACGACCGCCGACAGCTTGGCGACGGCCGTCAGCGTGCTCGGCCCGGAGCGCGGGATCAAGCTCGTCTTCGCCACGCCGGGAGCTTCGGTTCTGATCGTCCGATCCGAAGCCGAGGGCGTTCGCACGATAAAGAGTGCGAACTTCGTTTCCGAGCCGGCGGGGCCCTAAACTCTCACGGCGGAAGCAAGGATTTTATGCCTACTCTTCGCTCGCGCGCTGATATTCCGGCAGAACCGGCGCCGGGGCGCTTTCCATCCAGCGCGTGTGAACGCCGTTGGTCCAGTCGCCGCGCGAACCGCGGGGATCGATCGTCGTGAGCATGACCGGCGGCGTCGGAACGCCTTGCGCCAGTGCTTGCGTGTGATCTTGCACCGACTTAACGCGGGCCGCCGTGACCTTGGGATCGTCGGAGCGCAGCACGTAGATCGATTGATACTCTGGCGCGGTTTCAAACAAGATCGAGCGCAGCTTGAGCCGGCCCGTCTCGTTAAGTTCGCCCGTTTGCTCGTTGAAGTGGTACGAGCTGATCGTGTTTTGCGTTCGCCAGCCGTTGGCGACCATCATCTCGAAGGGAGCCCGAGCTGCGGATCGATCGTGGTCCAGATATTGTTCCGGCCAGACGTTGTTGTGGTGAAACTCACGGCACCACCCTTTCCATGTGCCCCGGAGCCACGTATCGGCGGCCTGCGTCGAGCCGGTCGACAGCAGCGCCAAGGCCAAGACCACCCATGAGCGGCGATACGAGCGCATCCGATTCCCCTTCCGTGAGAATATCGGCCCGCCGCCGGGTTTCGCTGGGCGTCGCGCCGGAATAGCGCGGCAACGTCGAGCGATGTGAGCATCGGGCTATTCGACGTTATCGGTACGCGCCACGCGTCGCGGCGAGTTGCCAAGCCACGCGCCGGCTCGCATTACGCCTTCGGCATAAACGGACCATGCCGAGTCCGTCACTGCCGCTACAATCGATAAGGCTTTGCATTCACGCGACGCGTTTGGCGACAAAACGTCAAAAACCCTGCTCGCCTCGCGGCGTGAACCACGTTAGGCGAGCAGGGGGCACACCTTCGAAAAGAATTGTGACGGATGCCCGCCAAGGGTATTTACATCAGCAGTCGGGCAAGTCAAATTCGCGGGCTCGAACAACTTTCGACCGCTCGCCACCGCGGCGGTCTTTCAAGGAGATAAAGATGCCGAAGCTTACCGTCGAAGGAGTCGGGGAATTTGAAGTCGCACCGGGCAAACGTTTGGTGCTCGCGCTGAAGGAAGACGCCGGGACCGACCAACTGCACGCCTGTGGAGGCAACGCCCGTTGCACGACCTGCCGCGTGAAGTTTATCGACGGTGAGCCGACTCAGATCACCGTCGCCGAGCGCGACCTCTTGGCGGCTCGTGGCCTCACGGACGTTCGGCTGAGTTGCCAGATCGTCTGCGACCACGATATGACCGTGCAGGTTATTAGCCGCCTCGAAGGAAGCGGCCGTAAAGACGCCGGAAGCCCGGTCGCTCCCGATATTCAACCGCCGCCGCAATGGACTCAGAAGTAGCGCAAGTTTGCCAAAGCGCAACGTCGTGATGTGCGATCGTTGCGATCGGCCCAACCGGACGAGTGCCGCCGAAACTTGATGCGGAATGGCGCAGCCGGCGGCAATGCGCCCGAATTGTCTGCGGCGCAGACAGCGATAAGTACCTCGGATAAGCAACAATTTGCTCGCTAACGAGCATTGTTCATCGAGAGGTGCGAGCGTTGTCTTCGGAACAAACTTTGCGAGAAGATTCCGGTTCGCTGCAACGAATGGTTGCCGTCTTGCCGTGTCCGGCGGCGGTGATCGACGGGGCGCGTTGCGTGGTCGCCGTTAATCCGGCTTATCTCGACTTGTTCGGTTGTACGGCCGATATGGTCGTCGGCAACGATCTCTTTGAGCTTCACGGCGGTTGCTGGAACGTTAAGGCCCTCGACGATCTACTCGTCGCCGCGGCGGGTGAGTCGTCGTTCGTCGGTTCGGGCGTTGTGGAACTCGAACGTGAGGACGGCCGCCGCCGTTCGTTAGCCGTGCAATTAGGCGCGCTCGGCGCCGGTCAGACGGGCCCCGTCCGTCTTTTAACCTTCGAAGATCGCACGCTCGTCTCACGTCTGCAATCGGCGCTGGAGCGTAGCGAGCAACGCACCGAAACGCTGCTCAACTCCGCAGTTGACGCGATTGTCATCATCAATTCCCGCGCCCGGATCAAGTCGTTCAATCCCGCCGCGGAGAGGTTGTTCGGCTACTCGACGGTCGAAGTGCTCGGCGCAAACGTCCGTGTGCTGATGCCCGCCCCGTATCAAGACGAGCACGACGCGTATTTGGCCCGCTATCTCAAGACCGGCGACAAACGCGTGATCGGCATCGGCCGTGAAGTGGTCGGGCTGCGCAAAGACGGCACCGTGTTTCCCATGGCGCTCTCGATCTCCGAGATCTTCGACGGCGAAGAGCGGATGTTCGTCGGCACCGTGCGCGACATCACGCAAGCCAAGCACACGGAAGCGGCCTTGCGCGACAGTGAAGCGCGCAGCCGGGCCATTCTCAGCACGGCCGTCGATGCGATCATCACGATCGACGACGCGGGGGTGATCAAATCGCTCAACCCGGCCGCCCAGCGGATGTTTGGCTACAGCTTTCACGAGATGATCGGCGAGAACGTGAAGATGCTGATGCCGCAACCTTACCGCGGCGAGCACGATGGGTATCTCGGCAGCTATCTGCAAAGCGGCAAACGTCGTGTGATCGGCGTGGGTCGCGAGGCCGTCGGCATGCGGAAAGACGGCACCATGTTCCCGATGGAACTTTCGGTGAGCGAGGTACGGCAAGGTGATCGCCGTTACTTCACCGGCATCGTGCGAAATATCGCCGATCGCAAACGATACGAAGAGCGGTTGCGGAGTTCGATCGCCGAATCGGAAGAAGCTCATGTGCGGCTGCAATTTCAAGCGGCCGAGCTATCGCTGCAGGCCCGTCGACTTTCCGAGGCGCAATCGGCGGCCGATGCCGCCAGCCGCGCGAAGAGCGAATTTCTAGCCAACATGAGTCATGAAATTCGCACGCCGATGACCGCAATCATGGGCTATGCCGAGCAGCTCCGCGAAATGCTCGCGGGCACCGACTCCGCAGATATGGCCGACGTCATCATGCGCAACGGCGAGCACCTGCTGGCGATCATTAACGACATTCTCGATCTCTCGAAGATTGAGGCCGGCGCTTTGGCCGTCGAGGCGATCGCCTGCTCGCCGCGAAAGATCATCTCGGATGCGGTCGCATCGTTGGAAATTCGCGCCCAACGAAAGGGCATCACGCTACGTACGGCGTTCCCCAACGCTATGCCCGAATTCATACGTACCGATCCAACCCGCTTTCGGCAAGTGTTGTTGAACCTGCTGAGCAATGCCGTCAAATTCACCGAGCGCGGCGGGGTGCGTGTCGACGTGCAGCTTCGCAACCCCGGCAATGACGCCCCGCGCCTGTTAATCGACGTGACCGACTCCGGCATCGGCATGACGGAAGAGCAACTTCAAAAACTGTTTCT
>JAFLCO010000258.1:1700-9160 GCA_017303535.1 Planctomycetota bacterium | reverse complement strand
TACACCAGCATCGGATCCAGCGTATGGATCGGCCGGGCCCGTTGCGTGTCGAGATACGGGCGAACATCGACGCCGTCGACGCTCACGATTTCCATTTCCGGGTAGTGCGAGAGGTCGATCTCTTCCAGCGACGGATCTTCGAACCGCTCGCCCGACGGCGTACGCAGGCATTGCACCTTGGGGCTGACCGGAAAGCGCGGGTTGAAGTCGACGACCGCGGCTTCGATGCCGTTGGAAAGTTTGACGATCTGGCCGATCGGGAACGGCGGGATCACTTCGTAGAACGCCTGTTCGACGATCGGATCGAACGCCCCTTGGCACCACGTGCGCATTTCGTGCAGCACTTGCACCGACGGCTTCGCGGGACTATACACTCGCTGGCTCGTGGCGGCGTCGTAGATGTCGGCCATCGTCGCGATGCGGCAGAAGATCGGCACCTGCCGGCCGCGCATCGGTTCCATCGGTTGGCCGGCCGAGTCCGTGCGGACCGGATAGCCTTTGCCGTCCCAGCGTTGATGATGATGCAGCACGACCTGCGCGGCCGCCGGCGGCGCTTGACCGCGCAGCATGTCGTAGCCGATGGTCGGGAGCTTCTTCATCGTCTCGTATTCTTCGGGCGAGAGCTTGCCCGGCTTGTTCAGAATTTCCGGCGGGATGCGCATTTTGCCGATGTCATGCAGGAGGCAGCCGAGCCCAAGATGCCGCAGGTCCTTGGCGTCTTTCGGCTTGAGCAAGCTGCGTTCCTGTATCAGGTAGCGTTCCAGCTTCATGCCGACGAGCAACGCGACGTAGCAGACGTTCGTCGAGTGGCTCATCAGGTAGTTGTCGAACGCGTCGAGCTTTTCGAGCATCACGCGGCCGAAATTACTGCTCTTCAGGAAGTCGAAGAGGCTGCTGATCGACGTCTGGAAATGGCTGATGTCGATCTCGACCACGGCGTTGCGCATGACTTGTTCGAAGTTCTTGCGCACTTGGCAATAGAGCTGCCGCTGCTGCTCGCAGAGTTCCTCGTCGATGACGTTTTCGAGAAACTCCAGATCGCGGCACCGCACCCAAACCTCGACGATGCCGAGCTGCTTGAGCCGGCGCTGCATGTCGGGCCGGATTTCGATATCGCGCTGCAGCAAGTAGCGATGCGGCTCCGCCGGAAGCGGAACCGGCCGCGCCAAAACCATGCCGGGCTGAAGTTTGTCGACCGAAACGCGAAGCATTGCCTATCTCGATGTGGGCGCGCCTCGTGCGCAATCCGCCTCCTTCCGTGCAAGATCCGACAAGCAACCTTAGCTCGACTGCGCTTCGGAGGCGGTCGCCCGCAAGGGGACTAATCGAAAATCCCTAATCAATCTTCGACCAGTTTCGGGCGACAGGGTGCGGTCGTAACGAGATTGACGATCGCGCGGGGGGCGTGAGAGAGGGCTTCGCGGCGGCGGCGAAATCGCACGGCCGCGAGACTTAGAGCCTACGCCGGTTCGAGCACCTGCAGCGTCGTGCTGACGACGATCGACTTGACCTTCGCACGGTACGGCCCCATGTGCGGGGCGACGAGATGGGCTTCCAGGGCAGGCAAATCACGCCACTTTTCGACGATCGTCACCGTGTCGGCCCGCTGCGGAATTTGCACGGGAATATTCGTGCGGACGTCGACCGTCGGGCCGTATTCGATGCAGCCGTCTTCGGCATGAACGGCCGGCATCAACTCATGGAACGCGGCCAAGAATTCGTCGCGTTTGCCGGCGACAAGTTCGATCGTGGCGATGACGTGGATCATGGGTGCATGCTCGGAGATGACGGGCGATTAAACGTCTTAGCCCCTGGCGACTCGCCCGGGGCTAAGACTTAGGACGGCGAGCCGTCCCAAGAAAACTACTGACCGATGCCGATCAGTTCTATTTCGAACGTCAGCAGGGCGTTGGGGCCGATGCTGCCGTCGCCGGTGCCGCGCATGCCGTAAGCGTGTTCGCCCGGGATGTAAACTTCCCACTTGTCGCCCGGCTTCATCTTTTGCAGCACTTCGGTCCAGCCGGAAATCACGCCGTTGAGCGGGAAGCTGGCGGGCTGGCCCCGATCGTACGAGCTGTCGAACACCTTGCCGTCGAGCAGGGTGCCCTTGTAGTGCGTGGTGACGGTGTCGGTCACTTTCGGGTTCGCGCCGGTGCCGTCGCCGCTCTTGATCACCTTGTATTGGATGCCGCTGGGGAGCGTGGTCACGCCTTCTTTCTTGCCGTTGGCTTCGAGGAAGGCCTTGGCGTCGGCGGTGTTCTTTTCGTATTGGGCTTTCAGGCCGGCGTTGCTTTCCAGTTGTTGCTTGGCCGCGGCGTTCATTTCTTCCTTCTGCTTGGCCATTTGCTGAGCTTGAAACTCGGCGATCACGGCTTGCGCTTCGGCGTCGCTAAGCTTCGAAGTCGCGCCGGCGATGGCGTCTTTCATGCCGGCCAAGAACACTTCGAGTTCCAGGTCCATGCCGTCGGACTTCATCTGTCGGCCGATGTTCATGCCGATCAGGTAGCTGACCTTGGCCTTGGTGTCTTTGAGTTCCGGAGCCGTGCCGGCCGGAGCTTGGGCGTAAGCGGCGCTCACCGTAAGAATCAAAGCGACGGCGGCCGAGACGATGCATTTCATGAGAGAGGGTGCTTTCAAGCTATGAGTGAGAGATACAAGCAATTCACGAACACGAAATTGTACGACGTTTAGCCGCGGATGAATATCCGCGGTGCCGCGGGTATCCACCCGCGGCTATTGAACAGAGGCACATCGATGCCGGCATGCGCAATTGTTGAGGCAAACGCGCAAGCAACTGTTGAACAGTTGCCGGCCATTAACCTTTCTTTCCCGCCCGCCGCTCGGTGATTTCGATCGCCTTCAGCATCCCGCGGGCTTTGTTGAGCGTTTCCTGATATTCCTCGGCCGGCACGCTATCGGCCACGAGGCCTGCGCCCGCTTGGATGTAAGCCTTGCCGTCTTGTACGACGCACGTCCGTAGCGCGATGCAGGTGTCCATATTGCCGTTGAAGTCCACGTACCCCACGGCTCCTGCATAAGGCCCGCGGCGGTGCGGCTCAAACTCGTCGATGATTTCCATCGCCCGCACTTTCGGCGCGCCGCTCACTGTGCCGGCCGGCAAGCACGCCTTCAGCGCATCGAACGCGTCTCGATCGTCGGTCAATTGTCCGGTGACGTTCGACGTAATGTGCATCACGTGGCTGTAGCGCTCGATGACCATCACGTCGCTCAGTTCCACCGAGCCGTACTTCGCCACTCGGCCGACGTCGTTGCGTCCCAGGTCGACGAGCATGACGTGCTCCGCGCGCTCCTTGGGATCGGCCAGCAGTTCCTCGGCCAACCGCCGGTCTTCGGCTTCGTCGCGGCCGCGCGGTCGGGTGCCCGCCAAAGGTCGCACGGTCACCTTGCCTTCGACCACGCGCACCATGATCTCCGGCGAACTCCCGACGAGCGTCACCTGCGGCAACCGCAAGTAAAACATGAAGGGGCTCGGATTCACGACCCGTAACGTGCGATACAGTTCAAACGGCGGCGCGGTCAGCTCCGTCTGCAACCGCTGGCTCAGCACGACCTGAAAGATGTCGCCGGCCTTGATGTATTCCTGGCACTTGCGAACGGCGTTCTCAAACCCGTCGCGTGTGAAGTTCGACGTGTATTTGATCTCGGGCGGCCCGCCGACTTCGATCTCGGCCGGCGTCAGTTCTTTCTCGGGCTGAGCGAGCTGCGCGACCAGCCGATCGACTCGGGCCGCCGCTTCGGCGTACGCTTTATCGAGATCGACCTTGCCGTCGGCCGCGTGCGGTCCGGCTTCGTCGACCCTAGCCAAGGCGATCACCGTCATGGTCTTGTCGACGTTGTCGAACACCACCATGTGGTCGAAGAACGCGAAACTCAAATCCGGCAGCTTGCGATCGTCCGTCGGCGCGTTGGGCAACCGTTCAACGTACCGCACCGTGTCGTAACCGGCATAGCCGATCGCTCCGCCGGTAAAGGGAGGCAACTCGTCGCACACCGCCGAGCGGAGCGCATCGACGCGCGTCTTCAGCTCGTCGAGCGGATCCGCACTCTCAAACTCGCGCACGGTCGCCTTGCCGGCGGCGTCGTACTCGGTTTCACGGACGTGCTTGTCGAAGGCTTCCAGCAACCGAAACGGCCCGGCGGTGAGAAAGCTGTAGCGGCCGACCTTTTCGCCGCCGACCACGCTTTCGAACAAACACGCGCAAGGGCCCGTATCGATACGGTGGAACGCCCCGACCGGCGTCAGCGAATCGCTCAGCAACTTGCGGTAGACCGGAACCAAGTGGACGCCCGCCGCCAAACGGCGAAAGCGGTCGATCGCAGGCTTACAAACACTCACGCGCGAAGTCCTCGAAGATGTCAACCCGGTCAGCTTATCCCGGGCCTGCCGCAGCGACAACCCGAGCGTTCGTATCTTCCTAAGACAACTCAAGTTGCGACGACGTTCGCGCAGCCGTGTCGCAATTGACACCCTAGGTCGCACTGCTAGAATTCTGCTGGAAAATCAGCGAATTTTCCCTGCCCCGATAAGATCACGTATACCGCTCTTACTACTGTCCTAGGCTCGCCGCTGCTATGAAGTGCCAGAAGTGTGACAAGCCGGCGACGTTTCACATCACCGAACTCGCCGGCGGCAAGCCGAAAGAGCTGCATCTCTGCGAAGAGCATGCCCGCGAGTACTTGGCGGAAAACGAACAGCAGGAAGAGAACGAAGAAGCGGCCGATCCGGCGGAGTCGCTCAGCCAGCAATTGGCGGTCGGGCAGACCGTCGAGCAACTCGCCAAGCTCGATAAGCAAGCCTGCCCGGTTTGCGGGATCACGTTCTTCGACTTCCGCAGCAAAGGCCGGCTCGGTTGCTCGCACGACTACGTCTGCTTCGAGAAAGAGTTGGAACCGCTCCTGGTGAACATCCACGGCGAGACGGCTCACGCCGGCAAACGCCCGAAACGCTCGCCGACGGACACCGACCGCCTCACCGACCTGATCCGCCTGCGCAAAGAACTGAAGCAAGCGGTGCAGTCGGAAGAATACGAGAAGGCCTCGCAAATCCGCGACGAGATACGCCGGCTAGAGGGAGATAAGAAGTAGGTTCGGACGGGCAGGGCTCGAAAACCGAATACTAGCCCCGAAGCGCAAGCGAGGGACACGCACCGCACAACGCACGATACAAGATCCTCGCATCGAAAATGCGGGGCCTACGAAAGACATGACCGCAGTGGACCTGGAAGAACTCGTACGATCGACCGGCGAATGGCTCCGCGGCTCCGGCCCGGAGTCCGACGTCGTCATGAGCAGCCGCATTCGGCTCGCTCGCAACTTGGCGGATTACCCGTTCATCACGCGGGCCTCCCCCGCCGACCGCACGGAAATCGAAAAGACGCTCCGCGAAGGCATCCGCCGCCTCACCGACGAGATGCATGTTTCGTATCTCGACGTCTCGAAGCTGGAAGGCCTCGATCGGCAGTTCCTCGTCGAACGGCAACTCATCAGCCGCGAACACGCCGATAGCGAAGGAGCCCGCGGCGTCGCGATCGACGAGAACGAACAAACCAGCCTGATGATCAATGAAGAAGATCATCTACGGATTCAGGTCTTGAAGAGCGGCTTCGATCTCACGGCCGCTTGGCAGCGCATTAACTCGATTGACGATTTGATCGAGTCGCAAGTGACCTACGCTTTCCACGAACGGCTCGGCTATCTGACGGCCTGCCCGACGAACGTCGGCACCGGCATGCGCGTGAGCGTGATGCTGCACTTGCCGGCGCTCGTGATCACGCGGCAGATCGACAAGCTCTTCCGTTCTTTGCAGAAGATCAGCCTCGCCGTGCGCGGCCTCTACGGCGAAGGCTCGCAAGCCATGGGCGACTTCTACCAGATCAGCAACCAGATCACGCTCGGTCGTTCGGAAGAAGACTTGGTCAAGCAAGTCAGTGAAGTCGTGCCGAGCATTATCGACTACGAACGCAAGGCCCGCGAGTATCTCGTTCGCGAAAGCAAGCAAAACCTGCACGATCGCGTAAGCCGGGCCTATGGCATCCTCCGCACCGCGCAGACGATCTCCAGCGAAGAGACGATGCACCTGCTTTCCAGCGTACGGATGGGCGTGAACCTCGGGCTGATTCCCGAGTTGCAGATCCCGACGCTCAATCAACTCTTCATCCACACGCAGCCGGCCCACCTCCAAAAGCTCAGCGGCTCGGAACTCGACACGGCCGACCGCAACATCGAGCGGGCCCGCTATTTACGCAAACACCTGAATCCGGCCGACGGCGCGGCCGAAAAGAACTAGCGGCACAAAATCGCAGGTGGCCAAAAACGCCCTGGAATCAGTCCCGGAAAAGTGGAAAATACGGGGTTGGTTCTTTGACAATTTGGTGTGTTTTGTCTTAGCCCCGGGCGAGCCGCCCGGGGCAGCGCCGGATCAGAAAACGGCGTCCCTTGTCGTTTAACGCCGCCCCCGGCGACTCGCCGGGGGCTATGACGGCGTCGTTTCATGGTCGGACGAATCGACGTAAGTCGCGCAAGCGATTCGGCACTTACGTCGACGCGCGCTGCGCACATTTTGGACGGGGTGCGCACTTCGCGCGCGAAAAAGTGCGCACCGCATACTTAGGAATTAAGGGTGCGCACTAATTTCGAAAATAGTACGCACTCGTAATTGCAACTGAATTGCGCTTTCGTCGTAAGTCGCGCAAGCGTTTCGGCACTTACGTCGATTCGGCGGTCAAGGCCAGCGCCCCGTGGACGACCATCGCTTCGCCCAAAGCCGGAGGAAGGATCTCGTAGCTGCCGGCCAGCGGCGGAAACACGTAGCGGGCCACGGCCAGCCGGAGCGGGGCGTAGAACGGCTCTTCGCCGAGTAATGGCACGCCGCCGCCGACCACGACGGCTTGCGGGGCCAGCAGCGTAATCATTTGGGCCAGCGCCCAACCGAGCGTATTGATGGCGCGATCGAGAATGGCTTGCGACGGGGCGTGCCCGCGAGATGCGGCCCAGGCGAGTTCTTTGGCCGTGATTTTCGCCGGTTGCAAAGTGACGAATACTTCGTCGTCGCGGAGATGTTCGGCGGCCCGTTCGATGGCGAGGCCGGAGGCGATCGATTCGACGGTGTCTTTCGAGTTCACGGCATCGAGGCCCGGTCGCAAGTGGCCGATCTCCGCAGCGGCGGGCCCGTGGCCGGCGTAAAGCTTGCCGCCCCGGACGAAGCCGCCGCCGATGCCGGTGCCGACCGTGACGTAAAAGACCGGATCACGCCCGCGACCTGCCCCGAAGCGAGCTTCGGCGAGTGCGGCCAGATCGGCGTCGTTGCCGAGCGTGCAGCGTGCGACGCCGAGCGTTTGTCGGCACCAATCGACCAACGGAAAGTCGTCCCAGCCGGCAATCTGATGGCTCGTGATCGTGCGGCCGGCCGCGGCATCGACCGGTCCTCCGAAGCCGACGCC
>JAFLCO010000258.1:0-1690 GCA_017303535.1 Planctomycetota bacterium | reverse complement strand
GACACGCCGTATCGTGCGACAAGTTCGCGACCGGCGATCTCAATCTGACGACGAATGCCCGCCGCGCCGGCGTCGCGATCAACGGCGAACCTTATTGGTTCGGCGACCAGCGTACCGTCGCCGGGGCCGACGCCGAGTTGCAGTTTGGTGCCGCCGATCTCAATGCCGAGCAACATCGCGATCGCCTCAATGCAAATTGAGAATTGCAAAATGCAAATTGCAAAATGGTGCAAGCGGAAATCGACGCGTATTCAAATTGCAATTTGCACTTATCGATTTGCAATCTGCAATCGGCTCTTACTTCGACTGCGGCCCGGTGCGGTCTTCCATGCCGCTGATGTATTGGCGGAGGCGTTCGAGTTCGTCGCTCACGTTCTTCAGGCGGAGCATGTTTTCGACGCGCTTTGTCAGCTCCAGCTTATTAACCGGCTTGCTGAGGAAGTCGTCGGTGCCGGCTTGCACGGCCCGTTCGATATCGCCGAGTTCGTTCAGCGCCGTGACCATGAGGATCATGATCGCCTTGGTCGCCGCGTCGCCCTTGAGCTGCTTGCAGACTTCGAAGCCGGAGAGCTTCGGCATCATGACGTCGAGCAAGATCAGGTCGGGCTGGAACTCCTTGACCTTGTCGAGCGTGTCGCGGCCGTCGACGGCGATGGCGATGTCGTAATCGGCTTCGGCCAAGAACGCTTCGAGGAGTTCGACGTTCACGGCGTTGTCGTCGGCGATCAGGATGCGGCTGCGGCGGGCTTCGGTCATGGGGGCGATTTCCAAGGTGGACTCGTCGGGCGAGCCCGACGGTTAAACATGCACGAAGTGCGACTACTGACCGACGGCGACCCGATCGTACGGCACGGGGAAAGATTCGCAGAGATTTTTCACTTCGCCGCGGATCCGGCCGGCGAGAGCTTCGTCTTCGGGGCTCTTGAGGATTTCGAGAATCCAGCCGCCGATGCGCTTCATTTCGTCGGTGCCCATGCCGCGCGTCGTCAGCGCCGGCGTGCCGACGCGAATGCCCGAAGGATCCATCGGCTTACGTTCGTCGTAAGGGATCATGTTCTTGTTGACGGTGATTTCTGCTCGGCCAAGCGCCGCTTCGGCGATCTTGCCCGTCGTGCCGACGCTCGTGACGTCGAGCAGCATGAGGTGGTTGTCGGTACCGCCGGAAGCGAGCTTGAGGCCGCCGGCCATCAGGGTTTCGGCCAAAGCCTTGGCGTTGGCGATGACGTTCTTGCCGTACTGCTTGAACTCCGGCTTCAGCGCCTCGCCGAAGCAAACCGCCTTGCCGGCGATCACGTGCATCAACGGGCCGCCTTGAATGCCGGGGAACACGACGCGGTCGATTTCCTTCGCGTAGTCGGCCTTGCACATGGTGATGCCGCCGCGTGGGCCACGGAGCGTCTTGTGCGTGGTCGAGGTGACGAAGTCGGCCACGGGCACCGGGTTGTTGTGCAAGCCTGCGGCGACGAGACCGGCGTAGTGGGCCATATCGACGAACAGCTTCGCGCCGACCTCGCGAGCGATCTCCGCGAACTTCTCGTGCGGGATCTCGCGCGGATACGCGCTGGCGCCGGCGACGATCAGCTTCGGTTTGTGTTCGCGAGCGAGCTTGGCGACTTGGTCGAAGTCGATGCGGTTGGTGTCGCGCGTGACGCCGTAGCGGAAGAACTTGTAGAGCTTGCCCGAGATGTTG
>JAFLCO010000257.1 GCA_017303535.1 Planctomycetota bacterium | reverse complement strand
TACGCGACCGATGTCGAAGCGAAGCGGCGCCGTGCGGTTGCGCTCGAAATTGCCGGCGAACGTCGGCCAATCGGTCGACTCCGCCTGACGGGGCCACCCGCGACTTTCCTCCAGTAGAGTAGCCAAGCCTTCCGCGTAGTTCGTTTCCCGTCCGGCGATGCGGCCTGTCGCTTCGGGATAGGTCGCCGCAAACTCGCGGAGGCCGGCTTCGGCCCAGGCGGTGGAACCTTCTAAAATCGAAACGAGAATCAGCCGCGCGAAGACGTCGGCCGCCGCTTGGTCGGCGCCCGGGTACGCTCCGCGCGATCCGGTCAGCCCCCGCTCTCGCAAGATCGCAGCTACGCGCATGAGTTCCGGATCGACAGCCCTTCGCGCGACGAGTTCATACACATTGCGGCTGTCGCGCTTCTGATATCGGCGGCGAAGCAACTCCGCCTCTTCAGGCTTGAGCGACTTATCGCCGAGTACGTTCTCGAACGTCGCCGCTTCGACGACCGCCGGCGGCGTTTCGATGAGTTGCTCCCAATAGCCGCGGGCCGTGCCGTAGTCGCCCCGTTCCAGCGCGTATTCGCCAAGTAACCACAGGGCTTCGTCGCCGGAACTGCTCGCGTAGAAGTGGTCGACCACGCGGCGGAGCAGCGCTTCACGTTCATTCGCAGTGAGGCCTGGCGAAGCCGTGTCGCCGTCGGCCGTCACTTGTTCGAGCCATTGTTGAGCCTGGGCGTCGACTTGACCGCGGTACATCGCCAAAGCCTCGGCCGGCAGCGCGGCCAAGCGGCGGTGACAATAGTCGCGCAGCCGTACGTAGTAACCAGGTGCCGCGGCGACGACTTTCTCTCCCTTGGCGTCGGCCACTTGCCGGAGCGTGTCGATGGTTTCGTCCCATTGCCGGTTGGCGATGAGGACTTTCACCCGCTGAAGGTGCCCGCGGGTGACGCCGTCGGCTTCGTCGAGCGTGACGTTGCCGGAAAGGTCGACCGCCTCCGCAGGTCCGGCCGAACCCCAAGGGAATACGGCCGCTAAGGCGGCAGCTACGGCGATACGGCCCAAACACTTCATGCGGCGACGTCCGACGGGAACAATTCGGCGGCGTATAACCAGCCGCCGTTCAGTCGCCTCGCGCAATGCTCCGAAGCGTCCGCCCCGCCGCCTTCCCGCCGGTCGTAAGTATATGCGGCCGCGCGATTTCTGGAAAGAAAATCATGCTCAATCGGACCGAATCCGACTGACAGGGTGCGCCGCATCGCCGTCGACTCTACGACGGTTGCGAATAGCCCTCGACGAGCCGACCCAGGTAAAACAGCGCGATCGACCCGACCATGATCGTCAGCATCGGGCCCGTGCGAATGACGCCGGCCAGTTCGAGCGGAATGGCCGTGGGGAGGCCGATCAGTGCGAGCAGTTGCAGAGTCTTGCCGAGAACACGCATGTGTCGGATGTTGGGCGACGCCGGGGTTTTCAAGAGGGCGACAGGCGAACGGCCCGTCGCGAGCGTGAGGTTATACCCGATCCCCCGGAGGGAATATATCCGTCGGCTCGCGACGGTCTCACATGTGTCGCACGCGCCCTCCTTGGAGCAACTCGCCGCCGGGGCGATACTGACGAGCGCATCACCACACACGGCTCCGTCGGCACCCCTCCTCCGAGCATCGCATGACCACTCCTCCCGCCGCAGCATCGCGTTATCCTCGGGCCGGGTTTTTTCGCCGCATCGGCCGAGCCTTGCGATTGCGCTGCCCGCGCTGCGGCGAAGGTCGGCTGTTTGCGTCGCTGTTTCGCATGCATAAGAGCTGCGACGTCTGCGGCCTCGACTTTCAGCGCGAACCGGGCTTTTACTTGGGCTCGATCTACGTGAACTACGGCCTGACGGCGCTGGTCGTCACGGTGACGTACGTCGTGGCCATGGCGACGGGGCACGGCCGGCATCCCGCGCTCTTTTGGGGAAGCCTGGCTTGGTGCCTCGTATTCCCGCTCTGGTTCTTCCGCTATTCGCGGAGCCTGTGGCTCGGCATGGACCAGTTCCTCGACCCTCAGCCCGAGCCGCCGCAATCGACGTAAGTGCCGATTCGCTTGCGCGACTTACGACGAAAGCGCAATTCTGTTGCAATTGGAAGTGCGTGCAAGTTTTGAAAGTTGCACGCACCCCCGGATTTTGCACGCAGCGCACGTCGACGTAAGTGCCCATTCGCTTGCGCGACTTACGTCGATTCTTGCACGGCGGTGAGTCGTCCCTTCTCCCCTCGTGGGAGAAGGTGCGGCGAAGCCGCGGATGAGGGGGCGGACCCTCTAACCAATCGCTGCCATTGCCGTTTTAGCCCCCGTCGATAGCGGCGCAGCCGCGTACGCCGGGGGCAGCGTGGCCCGAATAGCGACGTCGAATGTTGAATCGACGCTACCCCGGGCAGCTCGCCGGAGGCTAAGACAAAAAGCCAAATTGTCAAAGAACCAACCCCGTATTTTCCACGTTTACGGAGTCGATTCAAACCGATTTTTGGCCGGCCAAAAACGCGACTGGACACGGCGCGCAAAATCTGCGCGGCCAAAAACTTTGCTTGACAATCGCCGGCCGAACTTCATCGCCGCGCGATCGGAGTTCGGTTAATCGTTCGATCGGTCGGAGCCGGACGCCGCATCGTCGGACGGCGACTGTTGTTCTTCGCGGGCTTTGCGTACCGAGTAGTACACGTAGCCGCCGAAGCTGCCGACGATCAGAAACGGCATCGCCATCATGAAGACGATGCTGAGTTGGTAACCTTGCACAATCCCCGCACGGCCCGGGCCTTGGCCGGCTTGAGCTTCCGCGCAACCGGGGCAGGCTCGGGCGACGCCCGCTTGCGCGAAGCACGCGACGGCGAGCAGGACGGCGATCAGGCGGCGGCGAAGTTGCGACATCGTTCTAGGGTCCGTTGGATAGCTACATTATAGGGCGCGCCGGCGAATGTCGAAACGTCCGTCTATCCGGGAAAAACGTGATAGAGCATGGCGTAAATCATCACGCCGGTCACGGAAACGTACATCCAAATCGGGTAGGTCCAACGGGCCACGCGGATGTGCTTGGCCCGATTGTCGCGGTAGCCGTGGTAGATCGTGATGATGGCCAGCACCGGCACGGCCACCGCCAGCACGACGTGCGAAATCAAGAGCGCCAGATAAAACGGCCGCACCGCTGAAGGCCCGGTAAACGGCTTGCCGTGCGAACCCTCGTTCAAAAATAAGAGTTGGTGGTACGTCAGATAGCAGCCGAGGAACACGACGCTTGTGGCGAAGGCCGCCAGCATCACACGCTTGTGCGCCGTTTCACACCGCGCACGGATCAATCGCACGCCGACGAACAGCAGCACGCCGGCCAAGGCATTGAGCCCGGCGTTGACGGCCGGCAGATCGCGATAGGTGAAATCGGCGAAGAGCATCTAGTTCTTGGCTCCCGTGGCCGCCGCAGAGGGTGTCGGCGTTGCACTCGCGGCGGGCCTAGTCGAAGTCGATGTCGTGGTCGGTGCAGGCTTCTCGGCGAGCAACTCCCGAATCTTCTCCCGGGCTTTCACAAGCTTTTCGGGAGCACGATGGTCGAACGCGCCGCGGACGATGCCGTTGCGATCGAGCACCACGATTTCGTCCGTGTGCGTCGGCATGCCGCGCTCGTCGACGCCGACCGCCGTCAAACGCAACGCTTTCCCTAGCGCCTGCGTATCGGCCAACGGGCCGGTCAGAAACCACCAATCGTCGCTGTTGCTGGTGAACTCTTTGGCGTAGTTCGTCAGCGCCGTCGGCGTGTCTTTCGCCGGGTCGATCGTGATGCTGACGAACTTCACCCCGTCTTTTGCGAACTCCTTTTCGAGGTCGGCCACCTTTTGGTTCAGCATCCGGCACGTGCCCGGGCAGGTGGCGAAGAAGAAATTGATGACGGCGACGTGCCCTTCCAATTGGCCGAGCTTCACGTCTTTGCCGCTCCGCTCGGTGAACTGAAATTCGCCGATCGGTCGGGCCGGCTCCAATCGCAAGTTTGACTTCGGATCGAGTTCGGCCTGCGTCGTACGCCAACTGCGAACGACGATCATGCCCGCGTAAACGCCGGCGGCGACGAGCAACACGGAAAGCCAAATTTTGACGGCGAGCGACTTCATAACAGATCTCCCGTCGTCCGAACCGCGGCCATGCGAACCGACAGGGCGAAGAGGCCCGCGGCCGTGACGGATGTGACGACTAAGCAAAGCGTGAGCGAAGGCAAATGCGGCGGCAGCAAGGCCGCGCTATCGGATACGTTCCAGTAAACCAGATGTCGCAGACCGGCGGTCATGTACGTCATCGGGTTGACGGCCATCACCCAGCGGAGCAGGCCTTCGCCGGGGAAGAAAGCTCCGGATAAAAGCCACATCGGCATGAGAAACACGCTCATCACGGCGTGAAATCCTTGCGTGGAATCCATTCGCCAGGCGATCACGAACCCCAGCGCCGTCAGTGCGAAGGCGCAAAGCAGTCCGAAGGCGGCGACGGCGAGGACCATCGTCAGTGAATAATGCAGGCCAAGCGTGAGCCCGAGTGCGAAGAAGATCATCGCTTGCACCAGCGCAATCAAGGAACCGCCGAGCAGTTTGCCGAGGACCATGCTCCAACGCGAGATCGGCGCCGTGAGTACCGATTGCAGGAACCCCTCGCGGCGGTCTTCGATGATGGAGATCGTCGTGAAGATCGCCGTGAAGAGCAAAATGAGCGAGAGCGTACCTGGGAAGAAGTATTCGCTATAGCTGACCGCCGGTGCGCCCGCGGTTTCCGAGCCTGCGACTTGGGGCATGCGAAAGCTCGGCCCGAGGCCGGCGCCGAACAAGAGCCAAAAGATGATCGGTTGGCCGATCGCGCCGACGACCCGATTGCGCTGGCGGAAGAATCGCGTGAGTTCGCGCTTGCACAATGTCCACACGACGAGCCAGGGACGCTCGCGCAGTGGTTCGCTTTCCGCGGAGTTTCTGGATAGCGCATCTGTTGCTGGTTCGGCGGTAAGGCTCATCCGGCATGCCTCCGCTTTTTGGTTTCCGTCGGTGCGCGCTCTTCACCGAGAAACCGATGGCCGGTCCGCGCGATGAAGACGTCTTCCAGCGTCGGCTTGCCGAGCATGACCGATTGGATGCGGCCGGGGAAGGCTTCGACAAGTTGCGCGACCAGCCGATGACCCTCGGGCTGTTCGATGCGAACGACGTCGTCGAACCGCCGGGCTTCGTAGCCGAAGCGCTCGCGAATGCCCGCCGCCAGCGCGTCGGGATCGTCACTCTCGAGCGCGAGCGTATCGCCGCCGACCGTGGCTCGCAAACTTTCCGGCGTATCGAGAGCGACGAGCTTGCCCCGGTCGAGAATCGCCAGCCGATCGGCCTTATCGGCTTCTTCGAGCAAGTGCGTGGTGAGCAGGATCGTGACCCCCTGCTCTTTGCGAATGAGGCGAAGGTATTCCCAGAGGTCGGCCCGCGCGCCGGGATCGAGCCCGGTGCTCGGTTCGTCGAGCACGAGCACGCGCGGCTCGTGGAGCATCCCTTTGGCAAGCTCGACGCGGCGCCGCAACCCGCCGGAGAGCGTTTCCACGCGATCGTCGCGACGGTCGCTCAGCCGCAGCCGGGCCAGCATTTCGGCGACCCGCTCGTGCAGCATCCGGCCGGCGAGCCCGTAGAGATGACATTGATGAACGAGGTTCTCGGCGACGGTGAGTTTCTTATCCAAGCTGGGAGCTTGGAACACGACGCCCATCGCGCGCCGGGCGGCGTGAGTGTCGCGGGCGACGTCGTGCCCGAGAATGCGCACGGCTCCGCTTTGCAGCGGGATCAGCGTGCTGACGAGCCGAAAGAGCGTGGTCTTGCCGCCGCCGTTGGGGCCGAGCAGGCCGAAGATTTCGCCGGCGCGAACGTCGAAGGAAACCGCATCCAGGGCCGTGCGCTCGCCGTAGCGATGCGTGACGGAGGCGATTTCGACGGCCCTCTGCTGAGTTGATCCGGGAGACATAAGGATTTGCCGAGTGAGATTTCGGCAGCTTCCTTCCGCCGGACGGAATTCGCGGAACGCCACGGAGGGCGTTCCCTGCAGAAATTTAGTGACCCGCGCCGTCGCCGGGAGCATATTTCAGCGAGGCGTCGACCAAGGCTTTCGTGTCGCTCGGCTCGCCGACGATCGTCATACGGTCCGCCGAGTGATGGTAGCCGTAGTTGCCTTTGACGCGCATGCCGATATCCGGGATGAGCGCGAGCACGAGGAAAACCGACATGAACGAAGCCGGAATCGTGAGGACGTATTTCCAGTCGGCTTCCCACTTCAAGTGCATGAAGAACAGCATGACCAACAGCGCCTTGGTGCAACTGACGGCCATCATGAACGCCCAGCCGACGGCCGGCGTATCGTGATACGGCCAAGCGTCGCTGTAGGTAAAGAACGACGCGCCGGTGAGGACGCACAAGGCCAAGAAGACCTGAATGTACTTGCCGAGGCCGCCGTGGTCGGCATGGCCGTGCGAATCGTGGCCGCCGTGACCGTGCGAATCGTGCGTGTCGTGCGAGTGGGAATGATCGGCCATGATTGGGACGCCGGAATATTTTTGAAGTTTAGCCGCCGCGCTCGCGCGGCGCGTTCGGAATCGAAACTAGAACAGATACAAAATCGGGAACAGGAAGATCCACACCAAGTCGACGAAGTGCCAGTAGAGGCCGACGTTTTCAATGACGCCGCAATTCGCCGCCGTGTACTTCTTCGGAATCATCAGCGCGAAGCAGATGAGGCCGACGATCACGTGGATGGCGTGGAAGCCGGTGAGCGTGAAGTAGGTGCTGGTCCACATGTTGCCGCCGGGAATGACGATCGGCATCTTCAGCCAGGTGAAACGGTCGTTCTCGCCGTGGAAATGGCGTTTGTCGCGCTCGCCGGCCATCGGCATGAAGCGGGCCGCTAGGCCGTACAACGTCGCCGACTTTTCCGATTGCGCTTCGGAGAGGATCGTCGGCAGGTTGTCCTTCAGATAGAAGTACTTGGTGCGGCTGAACTCGACGTCCATATCGCCGTACTTGTTCGCTTGAGCGGCGGCCGTGTCAATCTTGCCGAGGTCTTCCTTTAGCTTGGCAAGGGCGGCGTCGGCCTTCGGTTGGTCGGCCGGCTTGAATTCGGCGCCGGTCGCCAAGACGAGATCGGGTTCGATCTTCGCGTCGATGGTGCTTAGCGATTTATTGGCTTCCGAATACTTTGCGTAGGCCTCGTCGAATTCCGCTTGCACGTTGCGGGCTTTGATGTCGGCGCTGAGGGCGTCGTTGAGTTCTTCAGCCCGATATTTGACGGCCGAGCCGTAATAGATGTCGGCCTTTTCGTAGATGTTGTGGTAGGGAGCGCCCTGCTGCGTCGGAATGATGCCGTGGGCAAACTTGGCGTTGTACTCGTACGCTTTGACGCCGAGGAACACGGAGCCGAGCGCGAGCGTGAGAGCCAGCCAGAAGCGGGCCGCGTCCGATTTGTTCGACTTGGCGGCTTCGAGCGCCAGGACGATGGTGACCGACGAGCAGATGAGCACGAACGTATTGAACGCGCCGATCGGTTCGCTGAGGTGCACCGCGTGCGGCACCGGCCAGACCGTGGCCCCGAAGCGGAGCACGATGTACATGCCGATGAGACCGGCGAAGAACATGATTTCCGTCGACAGGAACAACCACAAAAACAGCTTGCCGTTGCGCAGCGGCAGGGCCGGCTGGTATTGCAGCTTAACGTGTCCGGCGGCGTGAGCTTCGTGAGACATGAGGGAGCAGTCAGTTGTCAGGGATCAGTTGTCAGTTGCAATCGTATTTAGCCGCGGAGCTTGTCTCCGCGATCCAGCATGGGGATTTTTCTTACGAATAGGGCCCCAGCATCAGCATCATCAGCAGCGACGGCAGATAAATCACCGAAGCTCGTAGCAGCGTACGGGCCGAAGATTCATCGAGCCGGGCCATAAATCGGACGGCGCAGGCCAACTGCAAGGAGCCGAGCAAGAGCGCCCAGGCGAAGTAGAGCGGGCCGGCACTGTCGATAACCGACGGCAGCAAGCTGATCGGAATGAGCACCAGCGCCGCGACGACGGCTTGCACGCCCGCGCGACGGCCCGAGGGATCGACCACGGTAAGCATCTGCAGGCCCGCGCGAGCGTAATCATGGCGATAAATCCAGGCGATCGCCATGAAGTGCGGGAACTGCCAGAGGAAGACGATCATGAAGAGCGACGCGGCCGACAGATTCGCCGGCCCTGCGACGGCGGCCCAACCCATAAGCACCGGCATGGCTCCGGCGACTGCGCCGACGACCGTATTGAGCGGCGTCGAACGTTTCATCGGCGTGTAAACGACGACGTAGAGAATCCACGTGGCGAACCCGAACGCGGCCGTAAGCAGATTAACTTGCGAGGCCAGAAGCACGACGCCGGCGACGGTCGTGACGAGGCCGAAGGTCGCGACTTGCCGAGGCGTGAGCCGGCCGGCGGGGAGCGGCCGATCGGCGGTGCGGCCCATGCGGAGATCGGTGCCGATTTCGAGCCATTGGTTCCACGCGCTGGCGCCGGCCGCGACGAGGGCGGTGCCCGCCAGCAGCCATGCGAGGATGACGATGTCCGGAAACATCCAGCGAGCGGTGAACGCCGACAGGGCAACGGTGACCAACTCCAGCACGGCGATGCGCGGCTTGGTGAGTTCGAGATAGTCGCGCAAGCGCCCGACGGCGACTTCCGCGGAAGGCTGCGGCGGAGCGAGGAGGCCGGTTGCCGCATGGGGCGCGCTTTGCAGAAGCGGTTCGTCTTGAGTCATCACGCCTGCGCTCATGCCGTGGCACCTCGCAACAATGCGCCGCCCATTAGCACGGCCGCCGACGACGCGCCGACGCGGCCGCGCACGGCCGACGCCGACCCGCAAAGCACGCGGGCCCGCAAGGTGACGACCAGCGACGTGACGAGGATCAACGACCCGACGGCGACATGGGCCGTGGTGATGTCAGCCTGCAGATTGGTTTGCGCGGGCACTACGAACGCCGGAGCATGGACGTGCAACTGGGCCCACTGGGGATAGCCGTAGTTAACGACCCAAGTTGCCGCGCCAAGTGCGAGTTGTACGACGATCGCGATGCTATCCTGGCGACCAGCCGCGGCTGATCCTGGTCCTGCTCGGGCAGGGCGCCATCGGCCGTCGCCGCGCTACCGGGTTCGAGGCGGCTGGCGTAGAAGTGGACGAAGTCGGCGTCGCCGCCGGCC
>JAFLCO010000256.1 GCA_017303535.1 Planctomycetota bacterium | reverse complement strand
AGCACCCGAGGTACGGGAAGCTATGGTCGTCCGAAAGCAGAAACAAGATGTTCGGCTTCGCGGGCGCATCGGCAGCGAGCGCCGGCCGGCAAAGTGCGACGACGAAGAGAAGAACGAGCGACGAGCGAATCATGCAAATCATAAGTTTTGTCCGGATCAATTTTGTTCAATAGCCCCGGATGCATACCCGGGGCGTCACGGATTGCGTTACGTTATTCAAACGGATTCGCCAGCGGATTCTCGGGCACTTTACCTTTGCCGGTCGCGCGCGAGGTGGCTTTGTTAGGAGCGGCCGGCTTGCGAAATTCGACGGCCACGGCATTGGCTTGCGGCGCGCCGGGCGTGCTTCTTCCGTCGTCGACGAGCTTGGCCATTTGAGCCGTCAATTTCGCGACGACGTCCGAGTGCTCGGCTTGTACGTTTTTGCGCTCGTTCGGATCGGCAGCCATGTCGAAGAGTTGCAGCGGGGGCAACTCGTCGGCCGCGCCGCTGCCCGGGCGAGGATTGCTCCAGCCGCCGGAATCGCCGCAAAAAGCCAATTTCCAATTCCCTTCGCGAATCACGAACGAGCCGTTGATCGAGTGATGTACGATCGACGTCCGCTCCGGCTGCCCGGCCACGCGCTCGCCCGTCAGCGCCGAAAGAAAGCTGAAACTGTCTTCCGCGGCGTCGTCGGCGATCGGCGCTTTCACGATGTCGGCGCACGTCGCATAGATGTCGGTCAAGCAAGTCAGGCGATCCGACTTCACGCCCGCTCGGGCTCCGGCCGGCCAACTGACGATGAACGGCACGCGATGGCCGCCGTCGTACACGTCGGCCTTGTTGCCGCGAAAGTGGGCGCTGGGGTTATGGCCTTGTTTGATGAGGCCGGGGAAATCGGCTTGCGGCGAACAGCCGTTGTCGCTGGTGAGCACGATGAGCGTGTCGCGGCGAATCTGCTCCTTGTCGAGCGCCGCCATCAGTTGGCCGAGCGCGTCGTCGGTTTGCATGACGAAGTCGCCGTACGGTCCGAGTCCGCTTTTGCCGAGCCACTCGCTGGTCGGAGCGACCGGCGTGTGCGGCGAGTTGAGCGGCAGGTAAAGATAGAACGGTTTGCCGCCGCGCGCGTCGGCACCTTTCTGCGCGATGTACTCCACCGTCTTCTTGGTCAACTCCGGCAGCACGCTTTGCGTCGTGAAGCCGGGTGCCGTCGGGCCTTTGCGCGTTTTGCCGGTCGGGCGCTCGTGAAACAGCGGAAACTCCTGTTCTTCCGTCGGCAGCGCAGTGACCCGATCGTTCTCGATGAAGCAATACGGCACCATGTCGAGCGACGCCGAGATGCCGAAGTAATAATCGAAGCCGACGGCGTTCGGCCCGTCGGTGATCGGCGCCGAGTAGTCGACGTTGTGAACTTGTTCCGGCGTCTCAATCGTCAGCTCGCTCACGTCTTTGCCCGGCAGAAGTTTCCAGTTCATGCCGAGGTGCCACTTGCCGATGCAGGCCGTGTTGTACCCCTTGGACTTGAGCATCGTGGCCATCGTTTCACGGCCGGGCTCGATCAATCGCGGGCTCAAGCCGCCAAGCACGAAGCTTTGCAGCTTGGTTCGCCACGCATATCGGCCGGTCAGCACGCCGTAGCGCGTCGGCGTGCAAACGCTCGAACCGCTATGAGCATCCGTAAACGCCACCCCTTCGCTCGCGAGTCGATCGAAATTCGGCGTGGCAATCTTGCCTTCGGGATTCAAGCAGCGAAGGTCGCCGAAGCCGAGATCGTCGCACAGGACGACGATGATGTTCGGGTTCTTCGCCTCAATCGCCTGGGAAGCAGGCGTCGCTGCGACGACGGTGATGAGCAGCGCAATGACTTGAAGTAAGCGGTTCGACATTCGGAGTAATCCTTGATTTCGCCGCAAGTATTCACTCGCGGCCTAAACGAGTTTGCGATTGGAATATCTTACTTGTTGGTATTGCGCTTCGCACGACCCGGGCGATTCGTGGCACGCTCGCGCTCGGTGCCGGGCCAGGGGTAGTTCATCTTGCCCGCCGACGCATCACGCGGGCCGTCGGGCAGTTCCTTGGCCCACGCCAGCGTCGCGGCTTTCATTTCCGCGACGACCGACGGATTGTGCTCGGCCACGTTGTTGAGCTGCGTCGGGTCGGCCGCCACGTCGTAAAGTTCGACGCGGCTGTCGTCGGGATTAAACAGCAGCTTCCACGGCCCTTCGCGCATCGCCAACATCGGGCTGCGGTGAAACGGTTCGCCCGCGATATTGAATCGCCACTCCCAAAACAGCGGCTTCGTCCGTTGCTTCGCACCTGATTTCAACACGCCGACGAGCGACTCGCCGTCTTGCGTTTGCTCGGCCGGCAATGTGACGCCGGCCAACTCGCAAACCGTCGGCAAGAGATCGACGCCCGACATGATCGCCTCATTCTCAATGCGGGCCGCAACGACGCCCGGCCAACTGACGATCCCCGGCACGCGAATGCCCCCTTCATACAAACTTCGCTTTCGTCCGCGAAACGGGCCCGCGCTGCCGACGCCGCTGTGCCCGGCGTTGCGAATGTGGATATCTTCGGGCCCGTTATCGCTGGAAAACACGATCAGCGTCTTCTCGCGCAGGCCGAGCTTCTCCAAGCCGGCGATCAAGCGACCGACCTGCGTATCGAGATCGGTGACCGAAGCTGAAAAGATCTGCTGCGCCGAAGCGTGGGGAAAGTCTTTGCCGGCCGCTCGCAAACCGGCGTATGGCGCCATTTGCTCGGGCGTCGGGTTGAGCGTCGCGTGCGGCACGAGCGTCCAGAGTTGCAGGTAGAACGGGCCGTCTTTGTGCTCTTCGATGAACCGGAGCGACTCGTCGACGAACTTCTCCGTCGAGCGAGCGCGAAAGTACGGATCGGCCGCCGGCCCGTTAGCGCCGTCTCGTTCGCCGGTGCCGACGAAATCGAAGCCATACGCGTCGGGCTCAGGTCCGCCGGAGTTGCTGCCGAGGTGCCACTTGCCGACGTGGGCCGTCGCGTAACCCGCCGATTTCAGCAGCCGCGCGACGTTCGGCACTTGCGGATCGAGAAACTGGCTCATCCCCCGTGCCGCGTTCTGCTGTTCCGTCGCAAAGTGCCCGTGGATTTTCTGACGGGCCGGATACTGACCGGTGAAAAACGCGCATCGGCTCGGCGAACAGACCGAAGCGTTGACGTAAAAGTTCGTAAACTGAATGCCCGAGGCGGCGAGTTTGTCGAGATTCGGCGTCTTGGTGACGCCATGACCGTAGCAACCAAGGTCCCCCCAGCCGAGGTCATCGGCGAGAATGAAAACGACGTTCGGCTTGGCCGGCGCGTCGGCCGCGATCAGAGGCGAGCCGAGCAAAAATAACAACAGAGTTGCAACTGCAACAAAATTGCCGGTGCGTACATCCGGCCCAGTTTTGTACGCACCCTTAGTTCTAAGTGTTTCCGTGCGTACAAAACGGTGCTTGATGTACGCACCCCCTCGATTTTGTGCGCAGTAACCGTAGCGCGATTGTAATTGTAAAACAATTGCAAGAACGGCTCGACGCCGAACAGAAATCAGACTCAATAAAACGGCTCGCCACGACCTCCTCTCTCGCTGGGAGAGGGGGCCCGAAGGGCGGGTGAGGGGCGCGTCGATCAAAGGTTGGCTGTGAAGGTTTATAGTCATGGCCCTTAGCCCCCGGCACTTCATGCCGGAGCGATGCGGATTGATTTCTGTCGGACGGCACAAAATTGGGAATACGCCGATGCCCCCTCGCTTGCGCTTCGGGGCTAGTGTTTAACCCCGACGCCTTTCGCGCAGGGCGGCGCATCACGTAGTTTCCCAAATCCGAGCCGGCGACTCCAGCAAACTTTTGGCCGGCGGACCGCTTTACGAAAACTACGCAATTCCGTAACCCGACGCGCGCGATACGGCGACTATTTGAACGTAGCCGCGACGCCGGCCAAATCGGCGCTTGACTCCGGGCGAACTCATCGGCCGGCCAAAACCGCGCTTGACTTTCGCCGCGCGCAACAGTCGCGAAACGCACTACACGGGCGTCTTTTTGCCGCCCGGAATGTCGCATAGCGGCCGGCTCCGCGTCGGTTCGGCCAGAACTTCGGCCAGCGTCGATTGAGCGAAGGCCGCCTCGACCGAGGCCAGCGCGTTGTCCATTCGCTTGTGCAGCGGGCAGAGTCGGTGCCCGTGCGCCTTCAGGCCCAGCGGGCAGTGGCGAATCCGCTCAATCGGTTCGACCGCGTTCACGACGTCGAGAATCGTGATCTCCGTCGGTTTACGAACCAGGGCCACGCCGCCGCCGATGCCCCGCTTCGAGGTCAGCAATTCGGCGCGGCACAGCCCTTGAATGACCTTGGAAAGATAGGCCTTCGGCACGAGCGTCGCCGCGGCGATCTGGTCGGTCGTCCGGGCTTCGGGCGACTGGTCGGCCAGGAACACCATAGTCCGGAGCGCATATTCGACGGTTTGAGAAAACATGCGGCAACCCGAAGGATTAAAACTGGATGTTGACGTCCAATATGCCGACGCTATGCTTAGGCTAAATCGGATGTCGACATCCAATTATGGAGTCCGGTCCGGCTTCCGTCAACGCATTCCGCCCTGTATTCCCCGAGAGGCCCGCCATGCAACATATCGACGAACCCCGGCTGGAAACCGACTTAGCCTACCGTTTTCAGTATTTGGCCGAGTTCATGGGCTTTTCCGCCGACGATATCGCGGCCATCCACGGCGCGGCCCCGCTCCTGGCTCCGCTGGTGCCTGCGCTGGTCGACGCCGTCTACGACAAGCTGCATTCGTACGACGCCACGTGGCGGCACTTCCTGCCGCGGCAATCCGGCTACGAAGGGACCGTGCCGACGTCGCTCGAAGGGGTCACGATGGACCACGAGCAAATCAAATTCCGCAAAGAGCACCTCGGCCGCTACCTGGCGGCGCTTGTCACCCGACCTTACGACGGCAAGATGGTGAGCTATCTCGACATGGTCGGCAAGATTCACACGCCGAAGGCCGGTTCGCCGCAGCTTGACGTACCGCTCGTGCAAATGAACGCCCTCATGGGCTTCGTGGCCGACGCCGTCAACGCGACGATTCTCGGCTTCAACTTGCCGCGCGACGTCGAGACCAAGGCGCTGCGAGCGTTCAGCAAGTTGCTCTGGTTGCAAAACGACCTGATCAACCGGCACTATCAAGACGCTAAGGCTCCGGCCCGTGCGGCGTAAGCACGGGGCAATTTGTTGGGCTCCCCTCGCCCCTTGCGAGAGAGGGGCAGGGGGTGAGGGGGCGGAATTGGAATTGGCGCTGTCCTTCAAACGGCCCTGTTTCCTCGCCCCGCGCCGGCCGTTATGATCCACCTACATTAAGGGGGCGAGTGGCCAAAGGCCGCGCGTCCGGATCACACGGCCACGAAGGAGTCGGAGCGTGTCGAGCGCGAAGAACGTACTGGGAACGCCGCTAGAACCTTGTTCGCACGATCCGCTGACGGGTTTTTATCGCAACGGCTGCTGCGACACCGGTCGCGAAGACTTGGGGCTGCACATCGTTTGCGTGCGGGTCACGGCCGAGTTTCTGGAATTCTCCAAGCAGGTCGGCAACGATCTTTCGACGCCTGTCACCGCCTTCGATTTCCCCGGCCTGCAACCGGGCGACCAGTGGTGCCTCTGCGTCGAGCGCTGGAAAGAAGCCTACGAAGCGGGCATGGCGCCGCGGGTCGTGCTCCGTGCGACGCACATGTCGACGCTCGAATTCGTCTCGCTTGAAGAGCTGCAAGAGTACGAAGACGACGGAGTGGGCTAAACGCAGGCCTGGCTGCCGACGGGTGGCTGGGGCATAGCGCAGCGGTGCCCCAGTTACTGGGGCTTCGCGAGTACGCTCCAGCCCCAGCCACCCGACGTTGCTGCTAAGAAATAGTGCATCTAAACGCCGACCGGTTCGTCACGCCGTGATCCAAGCGGCGCGAGCGCCAAGACCTGCGGCTCGTCGGCGAAACGAGCGAGCAGCACCGCTTCTGGCGGCTTCGTCAACTCGCGGGCCGTGTGACGGGCGAAGAGCGCCATCGACGTCAGCAGCGCGAAGTTGCCGAGCATCTCGCAGCCCTCTTCCACCATCACGCCGCGCATGTCTTTCGCCATCAGCCAACCGAGTTCGGCCAGCACGGCCGTACCATAGAAGCCGGCGACGCTCACGAACATCACGCAGGCCGGCACGCCGGCGCGCATCGCGCGGAGCAACTTCCAACCGGTCGCCGAGAGGACGACCCCATACGCCGCGATCCACCAGAAGCAGCCTTCCGGGCCGAGCCGCCAGCCCGTAGCGTGCGACATCATTTCTTTGAACGCTTCGTGCAGGCTCGCGCATTCGTCGATCGCCATCACCGACCAGCAACAAGCGGCCCAAAGCCAAATGCGGCGCGGCGTGCGCGTGCCGCCGAGAAGCGTGAAGTTGAATAGGCAAACACCGCCCGCCGCCAGCAACGTGAACGACGAGAAGAACACGGCCAGGCTTCCTTCGCCGTCGAGATCAAAACTCGCGACTTGACCGTCGGTCGTGTGCGGGTTCAACCGCGGCATCGCGCCGTAGGCGGCCAAGAGCAGGGCGACGATCATCGCACCGCCGAGAAACAGCCCGACATACGGCAGGATGCCGCGCGGGGGAAGGTCCACGAGCCGAGTTTGAGCGTTCATGTCGGGTCGCCGCAACGTGCGAGAAATCAAAGGCGGCGAATGATAGCCGGCAATCGGAAACGCCCCAATATCTTTTCAATAGCCCCAGATGAATATCTGGGGCATTTCGACGTCGCCTATTGTTCGCCCCAGGTATTCACCTGGCGCTATTGAACAAAATCGCGGAAGCACGCCGGCAGTCGAATGCCGGCAGCGCGAAAGTTCTACTTCGCCGCGGTCGGCGACGTCACGTGCAGATGCACGACCTTCGTGCAGGGGCCCGGCATGCCGCGACGGGTTTCGTTCCCCCAGTTCAGCGACACGACGATCGGGTAGATGCCCGGCGGGAGCGAGTTGCAGGTGACCGGCACGCGGACGACGCCGTTTTTTAAAGGCAACGATTCGACGACGCCGAGGCTGCAGCGGAAGCCGGTGCCCGCGAGGTTGACGCTCGCGCGGAACTCAGTGAAATCCGCCGGCGACACAGTGATCGGAATCTCGGCGTTTTGTCCCTGCACGACCACTAGCTTTTCCAAGTCGGTCGAAAGGCGCACGCCAAGATCTTGGCCGACCGCCACACGCATCTTCGGGCTGATCCGGCAGAATTGCTTGTCGGTGCCCATGTAGGTCGTCATCGGCTGCACGACCTTCTCCACCATCTCATTGCCGTTTTTGAAACGGCCGATGACTTGAAACTCCGCGACGTCGCCCGGCTTGGCGGTCGGCGGCGCGGTGATCGTCATGATGACCCGCGGGCGTGCCTGAGGGCCCCCTTGCGCGAGGACCGTGCTTCCTTGCCAACCTTCGGGCAAGCCTTCGATGCGAAGTTCGACGTCGTTCTTCGCTCCCATGTGGTCGAGCGTCACGTAGAAGCCGCAAGTCGCGCCGGGGCCCCAGATCGGCACGGCGTCGGGCCAAGCGTGCAGCGCCACGTCGACCTCGCGCGGCGTCACGCTGACATGGTAAACGGCCCGCGGCCCGAAAGTCCCCGTTTGTTCCGTGACGCGGAGATAGTAATCGCCGTCGGCCCCGATGTCGGCGTTCATCGACGAATCGAAGGAATCAAAATCATGAATCTGCTCGACGTCGGTCAGCGCGGCGTCGTCGTTTTCTTGAATGACGTTGCCTTGGGCATCGAGGAGCGCCAAATGCGTATCGACGCCAGAACGCAGATAGCGCTGGGCATGAACTTCGAACCGGAGCCGATCTCCTTTACGGAGCGCGAGGCGGTACCAGTCGACGTCGCCGGCCTTGTCGAAGCGACCGCTCACGCCTTGCTTCGGCTTGAGCGGCGATGCCGATTTCTGATCGTCGTTCGGTTCCGCTTCCGCGACTTCTTCGAGATCGGAAAGCAGAATCGGCAGGTCGTGCGTCGGAAATTGCGGTGCGGCGATGTAGGTGGCCGGAGTATTCCAAGCGGCGGCTTGCGGAGCGGTGTACGTAAACTTGGCGTCCGCCGGCATATTGGGTCCGGAGAGTGCAAACTCGGCCGTTTGCCCGCGCCGCACGGCTACGGGAAACAGGGCCGTCGGCAGCGGCACTTCGCCGAGGGTCAACCGATACACGGCGGAGGCATAACCTTGATAGTTGACGAGTTTCACGCCGGCGAAATACGTACCGTCGGCGGGCACGACGAACTCGGCGAGCGGATCGAGCCCCAGCACGTCGGCGGCGTCGGCCACGACGCGCCCGTCGGCATCCAGAACTTCCATCGCGACGTCGATGTAGCTCCGCGGGTTGAGCGTGCGGCTGTCGAAATCGTACGCCAGCGCGGCGGCCACCAGCTTCTGCCCCTTGCGGGCCGTGAATTTGAAATAGTCGACGTCGAGCGTTTGCGAGACGCGGCCGTTGACGACGACCGGCAGAGTCACTTCTTGAGCACGGCGCGTCTCGTTGTTTCTTTCGACTTCGACGACTTCCGGCAGCGAGCCGACCGTGAAATAGGTGTAGTTCGTAATGCCGGTTTGTTGACAGCGGACGCGAATCATGCGGCGACCCGGTACGGCATCCTTCGCAATCGCGAGCTTCGCCTTCACCTTGATGTCGCTCACGTTAGTCACGTCGCTGAACGTGATGCCCGGGGCTCCTTCGATGACGAGATCGAGCGCGCCCTTGAGGCCGTGCAATTGGTCTCCCTGGTTCGTCCGATCGTTCGACGCGAACTCGACGTCGACCGTCGTTCCCTGTTGTCCACCGGCCGGGAAAACACTGACGAGGTAGCGTTCTTCATGGGGCACGGCCATCGGTTGCTCGGCGGCGTGCGCAACGTAGTCGAATCGAGCGCCGACAATTCCGCAAGCCGACGCCAGCGCGACGGCGACAACACGTAAGACTCGCTGACCCGACATTAGGCGATCACTCCGGCAATCGGCGAGCCGCCGTTGTTGATGGCGATCGGGCGGCCGTCGAGCGCGTGATATTCCTTGGTGTCGTCGATGCCGAGGATGCGGAAGATCGTCGCCGCGTAGTCGAGCGTGGTGTTCGTCTGGCCGACGGGGAATTCGCACTTCGCGTTGGTTTGGCCGACGATCGAGCCCATCGCCGTGCCGGCTCCGCTGAACATCACGACGTTCGCGCCCGGGTAATGGTCGCGGCCGGCTTGGCC
>JAFLCO010000255.1 GCA_017303535.1 Planctomycetota bacterium | reverse complement strand
AAGGGTTCACGCTTCGCACGCCGCCGATTTTTTGCATGTGGTCGCTGCCGCCGCCGACCGTGACGCCGGCGGCAAACAGACTCTTGTGCGGCTGAAAGTAGCGCAGTCGCGCGTCGCCGAATTGGGCACGAAGCGTTTCGCCGTCGAGCCAGAGCCAGGCCGGTTGAATATCGCAGACCACGCCGAGCTTGGCACATTGCTCGACCGCTTCCTTGCTCATGAAGTTCGAGTGCGTGAGGCACGGTCGTGTGGGGGCGACGGGCGTCGATTGGTTCACGGTTTCATAAGCCGCCAACAGTGCATGCACCGCGCCGTCGCCGACGCTGTGGGCCGTGAACTGCAGACCGCTTTCCACGGCGGCGCGCACCATCGGCACCAACTTGTCTTGCGGAATGTAGAGCATCCCCTGGTACGTCGGATCGCTGATCGAGTAGATGTCGCTCACGCCCCACGGCTCGCGCATGTACGCGCTTCCGGTCAGCATGCCGCCGTCGAGAAAGCACTTGATGCCGACGATCCGCAACATCGGGCCGCCCTTGACCAGCGGCTCCTTCGCCACCGCCTTGATATTCTCGACGAGTTTCTCGACCGCGCCGCTGTTGCCGACTCCGCGCGAGACGGCCATGCGAACGGTCAGCCGATCGGCGGCCAAGAGCTTCTGATAGTTGCCCGTCGCTCCTTGGCTGCAATTGCGATCGCAGACGCCCGTGATGCCGTTGCGGTTATAGTCGGCGAAGAGTTCGGCCAAGCGATTGAGCGTGTCTTCTTCCGTCGCGGATTTCGTACGCTTGTTCGGCGTGCGCTTAAGGAAGCGTCCGCCGCTCCGCAAGATGCCGGTCGGTTCGCCGGTCTTCGGGTCTTTCTCGACCTTCGCCGCAGGATCAGGCGACACGAAGTCCTTGTCGATGCCCGAGAGCTTGAGCGCCATCGAGTTAACGCTGCTGTCGGGTCCCGTCGAAAACACGACCGGATTGTTCGGCGCCACGGCGTCAAGTTCGGCTTTGGTCGGGTAGCGGCGTTCCTTCAAGCGCGTGATGAATACTTGGCTGAGGCCGATCCATTCGCCGTCGTCGAGCACGTCGGCGCGGTGCTTCACGTAGTCGAGCACGTCTTGAATCGACTCCATGACCGGAATCTCATGCTCGAACTCATGCATGGCCGCGCCGCCCGGGTGAACGTGCGAATCGATGAGGCCGGGCACGACGACCTTGCCGCCAAGATCAATGACTTCGGTCTTCGGCCCGCGGAGCTTGAGCACGGTCGCATCATCGCCGACGGCCAGAAACTTCCCGTCTTTCAGGGCTACGGCCTGGGCTTCGCTCATCGCGGCGTCGACCGTGAGCACCGTGCCGTTGTGCAGAATGAGATCTGCCTCTTCGGCCACGGCCACGAGCGACGAGGCGAAGATAAAACAGGCCGCGAGCGCAAGGCGAAACATGTTCGACATGGGAGCTTTCCGAAGGTTGCGGAGAAAGGCGACCGGGGAGGTCGGCGTAAGGAGGGAGCTTTGGCGGGCGGGAGCCGTCACGTTATCCGGGCGGCCGGCTAAGTTCAAGTATTTTGAACTCTGTAGGGAACGCCCTCCGTGGCGTTCCGTGCGTTGCGTTGGTCGCGGAACGCCACGGAGGGCGCTGCCTACAGCGCCACAGTTCGACCCGCTAAAGTCTGGCGTCTGAAGTCTGAGGTCTTTCCGTCGCCGTAAGTCACTTTGGAAAAAACTTTTTTTGGCCACACTTACGTCGACACGTTTTTGGTCACTGCGCACTTCTCTGCTCCCGATGTGCGCACCCTTAATTCCTAAGTTTGTCATGCGCACTTCCAGGCCTTTGAAGTGCGCAGATGTGCGCAGCGCGATCGACGTAAGTTGTTTCCATTTTTCTGAAATCTTCGAGCACTTACGTCGATTTTCCATGCCTGTTTTCTCCGCTTCAAATGCCCTCCGCGCCACTCCGCAACTTAGCAAAAGGAGGAATCCGTTCAAGGAAGTTTTTGGCCGGCGACTATTTTGTGAATTCGGCTCGTTCGGCCAAGAATCGCCTTGATTTTGGCCACGTGTTTTCGATGCCGGACAAACCGCGCGCAAAGACGCTAAGCCGCAAAGAATTCGGCAGAGAAGAAAGGGGGATGATGGGGATGAGAAGGGGATTGGGGGGATGCAGACGAAGGAGACTGGGGAGGCAGGCAGACGGGGGCTGCAGAAGCGAGAGATCTTTTCCGATCGCGTAGCGATCGTTTGATGGTAGCCGTGGGTTTTCAACCCACGGAATTTTGATCGCGATAACTCCCAACCCAACGCGTCGCGTAGCGACGCACGATGTTCGGAATTCATTCGTCGCTACGCGACGAGGAGATTTCGTACGTCGCCGAACACCGGGCGTTGAAACGCCCGGCTACCATCGTTCGGTCGCTACGCGACCCGTCACTTGCGCGCACCAGCCGAACGGCCAAGTAACCCGCGACGAGACTTCCGGCCTACTTCTTTTTCTTCGGCTTGGCGGCTGCGTCGGTCATGTCCCAGGCGGTGAGCCACTGGGTCGATTCGCGCTTCAGGCCGAACTCCTCGAGCAGGCGCTTGTCCATGTCGTCGAGGTGGCCGGCGCCGTAGAACACGCCGATCTTTTTCTTTCCTTCGGCAAGTTGCTCGGCCAGCACTTTGAAAGCCGCCTTGTTGCGCTCGGTGATGATCGTGCTGCCGTCCTCGCCTTCGAACGCGCCCATCATGTCGTCCATGTCTTCAAACTGCTTGGCCAAGGCCCGCTTGAGCTTGAGTTCGCGGTTCTTATCAAACAGCGCGAACAGCATTTCCACTTCGGTGCCGACCGGGCCTTTGCCCTGAGCTTGCATGGCGAGGCCTTGTCCCATGGCGCGGAACATCATGCCGGTCCAGCTTTCCCCCTTCTCCTTCATCTTGGCGGAGAATTCGTCGGGCGTCATATCCGCATGCACGAAGTTCTTCTTCGTGTAGTCGATCTCTTCAAGTTGGTAGGCGAGTCCCAGCGCTTCGGTCATGCCTTCTTGCATCAGGCCGATCGGGTGCCCGCTGCCGCCACCGCCTCCCTTGGGAACGCGATGGCCTTTGGGAGCGAGGAGTTCGTAAAGCAGCGCGTCGTATTCGGTGAACTGCTTGTTGAGCTTGCGATAGTACCGCTGGTCGCCGATGTGCACGGCGCCGATGAGGTCGACGACCGCGCCGTCGTACTTGCCCCCTTCAGCGACATAGCGAACGATCGCCGTATCGAGCGACACGGGGGTCTGCTTGGCGTCGCGAACGATGCGCATGAACTGCTGCTTCGCAGATTCTTCAGCCGCCGGTTTGGCGGATTTTTTCGTCGTCGCTGCAGCGTCGTCTTTAGCCGCGTCACCCTTGGCCGCTTCGCCTTTGGCCGCGGCGGGCTTCTTGGCAGTGAGTTTTTTGGCGGACTTCGTCTCCGTTTCGGCCGCGGCTTGAGCGAGCGATTGAGGCTCCGTCGCGAGGTAGCAAGATCCGAGCAACGCTCCGACGACGACGCACGATGCCAATCCGAATACAGCCCGCTGCATGACGCACCCCGAATGAGAACAGTCCGAACGACGACAGATAAGTATAGGCGCGAGGGGAAGTGACCGCCACGAAGGGGCGGCGTAACGGCATTTCGACGGTTTTTCGCCGCCGTGGGCTATTCGAGGGGCGCCGCGATTTGCTAGGTTTTCGCGGCGCGACGGGCAATCGAAGTCCTATTACGGAGCGATATCGGTCCGCGTCGCGTGTCCCCTCGCTTGCGCGTCGGGGCTAGTGTGTGAAACTTAGGCTTTAAGAGATTCGCGGTCCCTCATGTACACGATCTTGCTGCTCATCGCGTCGAACGTTTTTATGACCCTGGCTTGGTACGGGCACGTTTGGCTCTTCGAGGGAAAGCCGAAGCCGATGCTCTGGGCGACGATTCTCATTTGCTGGCTCGTCGCGCTGCCCGAGTATGCGCTGCAGGTGCCGGCCAATCGCGAAGGGGCCAAGATTTTCACGACAGCTCAGCTCAAGATCATTCAGGAAGTCATCGCCGTGGCGATTTTCCTGGTGCTGAACTTCTTCGTCGGCAAGCAGGTGCCGCGTTGGAACGAATGGGCCGCGTTTGGGCTGATCATCGGTGCGGTGCTATTGGCGCGACTGCCCGCGACGGCGGCGACGGACGTCGGCGGGCACTAGAGAGCGCAAAGTCTTGCGAGGCGTCGCTCTCGCGTCGGGTCCCAGGGACCAAAGGTCCCTGGGCTTTGCGACGTTGCATCTGAATCGACGTGCTAATCGATCACCAGCTACTTCGTGGCGTTGAGCATCTTCATGAAGGTGCGAAACAGCGGGGCGTTGTCGTGCCAGGTGCGGCCGCTGACGAGGTTGCCGTCGACGACGCAGGCGTCGTTCACGTACTTCCCTTCGCCTTGCTCGGCGTCGAGCCGGCATTTGGCGACCGTCGTGACGCGGCGGCCCTTGAGCACTTTCGCAGCGGTGAGAATCTCGATGCCGTGGCAGACGCTGGCCACGGGCTTATTCGTCTCAAAGAAATGTCGCGTGATCCGCAGCAGGTCTTCGTCGTAGCGGATGTATTCCGGGGCGCGGCCGCCGGAGATGAAGAGGCCTGCGTACTCTTCCGGCTTGACGTCGCGAAAGGCCACGGTCGCTTTAATGTGATACGACGGGCTCTCGCGCGTGATGTCCCAGGGGATTGTGGCATCCGGCGGGATTTCGTGCAGCACCGTGTGATACCAACGGGCCTCGGGACCGGCGATCACCGCTTCGAAGCCGTCTTCCTGCAGACGGAATACCGGGTAGAACGTGTCGAGGGTTTCGGTGGCGTCGCCGATCGGAATGAGAACTTTGGGCATATTTGATCGCTATTAGCAAAGTGATTGGACAAGAACTGTTTAGCCGCCGAGCTTGCTCGGCGCGTGAACCTGCGGCGTAACGCTATCCGGCGGCGGCTTTGACATACGCCGCGTGTAAGCTCTGAAAGCTCTTTCGCGCCGCCGCTTTCGGATCGTAGCCCGGTTTTTGGTGGACGGCGCTGCTGACCTCGACGGTCACGCTGCCGGCGTACTTCAATTCTTTCAAAATACGGAAGTAGCGCACGTAGTCGATATCCCCCTCACCGGGCAGAACGAAGTCGAATTTACCGGCCGTCTCGCGATTGTCTTTCACGTGGACGAACACCGTTTCTGGGGCCAGCGTGCGAAGCGACTCTTCCAAGTCCAGGCCTTGCCGCTCGAAATGGCTGAAGTCGTAGGCGGCCTTGATATGCGGCGAGTTCAGCTCGCGGACCACGCCGAGCGTATCGTCGGGCGTGTGCATGGCCCCGGCGACGTGGGCTTTGATCGCGATGACGAGGTTATGCTTTTTCGCGGCGTCGGCCCATTTGCCAAGACCGTCCAGCAGCGGGGCCCGAAACTTCGACCATTCTTCGGGTTTGCCGCCGAGCACGGTTTCGATGATCGCCGGCGCCGGATCGGCGGGCTTCCAAGCATGGGCCAGTTCCGCGGCAAGGGCGATCTTTTCGAAGTTCTCGGCCTGGGCTTTGTCGTCGACCACGGGCCGGATGTTTTCCATCAGGCAGGGGATGCGGAGGCCGAGGCCGTCGGCCAGGCTGCGGATTTCTTTGCGGCGGGCCGCGGAAACTCGTTTGGGCTCGGTGTCGTAGCCGGGCAGGAGAGCAGGCTCGACGTCGCGATAGCCAATCTCGGCACAGGTGCCGAGGGCTTCGTCGATCGGTAGCGTCTTCATGCCGTAGAGGCTGAAACCGAGCGTAAACGGCAGCTTAGGCGCGGTTTGATCGGCCGCGAGGACCGAGCACCGTCGGAATCTGGAACCGAAGGCGAAAACCGAGGTTGCCGAGGTCGCCGCGGACAAAAACCGGCGTCGGCTTAGGGGCTGATGCATTGCAAGCTCCCGCCGCGAAATGGTTTGCGGCTCAAAAATCAGCGTGCCGGCACTTTCGGAGCTTACCGAGTTTGCCCCGTCACAAGCCGTACGACCCATTCCACCGGCATCGTCGGAAAGTTTTACCGTTCTTACTAAACCATCACAAGCGACACGGCCGATACAAACGGCACGGGCATCAGCACGAGCGCTCCGTTGTGGAGCGACTTCCCCAAAACTGCCACGTCCAGGTAACTCCTAAGATGTCGATCAAACCCCTCCTACGCCGATCTGCCGCAATCCTCGGATTAGCGCTCTCGGCCAACACGGTCGCGGCCCAAGGTTTGCCGTCGAGCGTATCGGAGCCGGAGTTCGTACCGTATGTCGAAGACTTGCAACTCTTCGAGCAGCCGGACCTGAGCCCCTACGGCCGTGGCGTTCGTCCGCCGGAAGGCTGGTTCGGCTCGGTGGAATTCCTCAACCTGTCGGTCGGGGCGCCGAGCGATTCGACCATCGGCAGCGCGGCCGTGCCGACGCAAGCCGTGTTCGGAGTCTCCTCGACGACCGTCAACACGGGCTCGCTGACCGTGGCGGACATCTCCAACGGCGGCGTGCAGATTCCGGCCGGCACGGTCTCCGTCGGAGGCCCGGGCGACGGGGCGACGCTGATCAACCCGTTCCCGCAAATCAACAACAATGAAAACGCCTTTAGCGCCGACTTCACGACCGGCTCGCGTTTCGAGTTTGGCCGGTTGAACAACGGCGCCGGCTGGTTCGTGAGCACGTTTACGCTGGGGACTCAATCGCAAGACGAATCGTTGAGCGACGCCTCGGTCAACTTCGTCAATCAACCGATCGGCTTCGTCGACATCTCCGGCCCGAACGTCGCTCCGACGCCGGGCAACTTCAATAATGCCCGCTTCCTCGGCGACGGCTACGACGACGACTTGGACGGTGACGGCGTGTTCGGTCGCCACGGCCGTGATCGCGGTACGCAAGCCGGTGCCGTGTTCAACAACCCGTTGGACGGTATTCCGGATCGTGAAAGCCAGGGCTTCCGCGAAGTGCCGATCGACTGGGACGACGCGGTGCGGCTGCCGACGATTTTCGCCACGCTCGACGTGCAAAATCGCACCGGCGTGTGGGGCGTGGAAACGATGCGAGCCTACCGCTTGGAATTCAGCCCGCACGGCGGCACCTGGGAACTCTTCTTCGGCCCGCGCTACCTGAACATCGACGATACCTACATCGTCACCGGCATCGCTCGTAACACCAACCCGACGTACTACCAGAACCCGCTCGGCGATTCGCAGTGGTACACGAACGCTCAAAACCATCTGTTCGGTGCTCAGTTGGGCGGCCGTTGGTTTAAGCAGAACGATCGCTGGCAGCTGAGCGTGGAAACCCGACTGTTCGCCACGGCCAACTTCCAGAACGTGCAGCAAGACGGCAACTTCGGCACGCTCAACGACACCGTGGTCATCGGCGGCGTGACGGTGCCGCGACGCGACGACGTGATCAACATGCAACTGCCGGCCTCGTTCCACTCGCAGACGAACTTGGTTGAGTTCTCGCCCGGTATGGAAATGCGGTTCAACCTGAAGTACCAGGTGTTCCGCTCGGTCTACCTGCAACTCGGTTACACGGCGATGTACGCCGAAAACATCGCTCGGGCCAGCCGGATGGTTCGCTACGAACTGCCGGGCATGGGCATCGACACGAGCCAAAACAAAGACGGCTTGTTCATGAACGGCGTGAACTTCGGCGTGATCGTCAATCGCTAACGCCGGACGATCGCCCGACTCATACTGCTCGCATAAAACGGCACGGGCGGAGCTTATGAAAGCTCCGCCCGTGCTTGTTTAATTTTCCGCGGCGAATTGAGTTCTTCGTCTGTTCGATAGCCCCCGGGTGGATGCCCGGGGCGGGCGCTCGGCTAGATCTTCAGCTTCTGCGCCTTCTTCTTTTTGGTCTTCTTCGGGGCATGCAGCTCCCGAATTTCCTCCAACTCGTTTTGCAAGCGATGGTAGAGCGGGCTCTCCGGCCGCAACTCTTCCAGCAAAGTTTCGGCCTTCGTGAACGTCTCCACCGTGACTTCCACGCCGCCGGCGAAAAGACGAATCCAACTCCGGGAAACTTCCTGCTCGGTCAACAAGGCAACACCCCCGCAACTGTGAATATGCGCGACCCGCAAAGGCTCAAGACGACGTACTTCATTCTAAGTGACGAAGAGTTCGACGCAATATCGACTCCGGCGTGTGCGGAGCTGTGCGGGCGTGCAACTGCGAAATTCCCGGCGAACGAGGCGGTGTGCCGAAAAGAATGGCCGATTTTTCGCCGGGGTGCGGCTCCCCGTCGGTTGGGAAGAACTGAACAAATGGCAAGCAACCGAGCCGGCGATCGTGCACTTGCCGTCACGAACCCTGAACTCCGAACCCCGAACTTACTTACGCCCAATCCATGCCGGTCGCTTCGCGAATCCGGTGTTCGTAGTCGCCGAGCAAGCCGCCGATGACGTCCCATCGGTCAGCTCGGCGAATCTCGATATCGCCCTGGCGATTGATCCGCACGACGCTCGTCTCCGTCATGCCGAGCTTGCGCAGTTCGTCGACGTTCAGCGCGTCGACCCCCTTCATTTCCAACAGCGTCTTTCCGGCCAACTCGATGAATTTCATAACGACCGACTCCGCTGCGGCTGTTGTCGCGGGTGGCTGGGGCATAGCGGTAGCGGTGCCCCAGTTACTGGGCCTTCGCCTTCGGCTCAGACCCAGCCACCCAACGCTAAAGGCATTCGAAACAAGTCCATCATAATCCGAGGCGCAACCGGCCGGCAGTGCCTGCAACTTGGCAGGCGTCGATTACAATGCAGGTCGTCTCGCCGATGTCCGTCACCATCGCACCTCTCGCACTTTAGGCCGCCTTATGTCGACCGCACCGCTGCGAATACTCGTTCTCGTGGCCCATCCCGACGATGCCGAGTTTCACTGCGGCGGGCTGATGACCGTGTACCGCGAACTCGGGCACGAGGTGAAAATCGTCACGGTGACCAACGGCGAATCGGGCCACCATGAAACGACCGGCCCGGCGCTAACGGCCCGACGGCGCGCGGAAGCCGCGGCCGCCGCTAAGGTTATAGGCGCAATTTCCGAAGTGTGGGACTTTCCCGACGGCCGGCTACAGCCGACTTTGGAAGTGCGCGAGCGCGTGATCCGCGAGATTCGCACCTTCAAGCCCGACCTGGTGCTGACGCATCGCAACAACGACTACCATCCCGACCATCGAGCCGTCGGCGACGTCGTACGCGACGCCTCGTACATGGTTACCGTACCGGCGCTGGTGCCCGACGCCCCGGCCTTGCGCAAAGATCCCGTCGTGGCGTTCCTACCCGACCGGTTCACGAAGCCTTATCCATTGCAGGCCGACGTCGTCGTCGACGTGACGAAGCAGTTCGATCGCATCGTCGAGATGCTGGCTTGTCACAAATCGCAAATG
>JAFLCO010000254.1 GCA_017303535.1 Planctomycetota bacterium | reverse complement strand
AGATCGGAAAGCAAGCGATTCGAATCGGGATTCGGTTTCGAGAGGGCCGTCACCAGCGCGTTGACGTGCGTGTTGAGCAGCGTCGTCGCATGTTGAAACGCCGGATCGGCCGGTTGCAGCGCCTTGAGCAAGCCGCGGCGTGGTTGCGGAGCGTCGCGACCACCGAGCCCCACGGCGATGCAGTTCAAGTAATAGGCAACCGCATTGGCGAACTGCGTCTTGTTGTCCTCGGTCGGCTGCGGGAAGACGTCTTCCGGCTTCGACAGATCGACCGGCGCCGAAGGGTCGAACCGCGGCTGGCCCGCCTTCATCACGGCGCTGGTCAGACCGACGAACGCCTTGCAGACGTCGGCCGGCTTCACCTTGCCGCCGGCGGCGACGACCGCAGGATCAAGGAAGCCGAACGCCAGCGCGGCGTCGCGACGCAGGAAAAGCGGCTCTTGGTCGCCGCCGATGATTTCAGCAATAGCCTGCACGAAGTCCGGGTTCGCCGTCTCGCTGCCGGTTTTCGACAAGCCCATCACCATTGCCAGGGCTTGCTTACGGGCCCAGTGAAAACCGTTGGCCGAGTATCCTTGCGGCGGCGTCTTGGCTTTGAGCAGGGCCAAGGCTTCGTCGGCGAACGCCTTGCGGTTGGTCGAGCCCATTTGCAAGTCGCAATGTCGGGCAATGCCGATCAGGGCGCCGATGCGCAAGATTTCCGGCAGCGTCGGCGTGCGGGCGGCTTGGAGCAGAATCTGCTGCGCGCCTTCCAGCGGAACGGCCGGCTTGTTCTGGGCGGCATCCGGTTCGACTTTGTCGAGTTGGCCGAGGAGCAGCATCGCGTTGTAGCGAGCGTCCATCGGGTAGTCGGCCTTCGCGATCAGGCCCGGCAGGTTCAGCAAGGCGAGCTGGTTCGCGCGGTCGTGCAGCGTCTGATCTGGGGCCAAGCCGGTACCGCGGAGGATTTCGTACGACTTAAACTTTTGACGACGGCGATCGATCGTGTCGCGTGAATCGCCCGGCGGCCAAGTGAGTTCGGCGATGCGAAAGACGACGAAGGTGTCGAACGCTTGTTGCTCTTGCGGCGTACTCGCTTTGCCGGTCGGCGCAAGGCCCATCGCGGTGCTACGGAGGGGGGACGCCGATTTTGGGTTCTGAATGATGTTCGACAAGTCGATCGGCCTACCATCCACGCCGACACCGGCCGTCATCTGCGCCGTTTGCGCGCGGACCTCGGTCGATTGCGTCACCAGCCCGAGCGCAATCAAGGCGGGCATAACGGCCGCAACGCAGCGTGCAAACTTCGGGGCGTGACGAAGCGATAACGACATCGATACGAATCCTCTGACGGAAGGGCGAACGCGAAGTCGGCTCGAAGACTTGAGTAACGGCAAGCTAATGCGGCGACGAGCGAACGATCGGGCGAATGTGAACTGCAATGCCGAGCGGCAGCGGGAATGGATGAACGTGCGACGAACTTCGTACCTCGGCCGAAATTGATTGTTGCCGCAGACTCCGCGGCCCCATGCTTGCAGCAGCGCAAGATGAGACGCACAAAGCGGGCTAACTCCAGTTCGGCCAACTAGTTAGATTTTAGACTAACCAGGGCGCAGAAGCCATGTCAAGTTCGCGGTTCGAGGTTAGCCGGCAAGTCGCTGCGAGCATGATTTTCCGCGGAAGTCAAAGGGGATTTCAGCGACGATTGAAAACGCGGCCGCCGCCGGCCGGCACGTGCCTGTAAAGCCGCTCGGGTAAAAGACTTCATCGCGGTTCGAATACGTTGTCGCTAAAGCCCGGGGGACGACCGTCTCTGGGGCCCAAGCATCGATTCCGATTCTCCCAGGACCGCCGTCCCTGGGCCTTACGGCGGTAATCGTCTCCATCAATTTCGCCGCCGTCGCCTAGAATTGGTCGAAGGAGAACCAATGCCATGCACCAAGCCGTAAGCCAGGCCGTTTTGGCCGACGTCGATGCGTTTTGCCGCGAACTCCGGCCGGTCGAGGAGCTGTGCTACGTCGAGCATCGCTACAACGACCAGACCATCCCGCTGGCCAAAAAGCACAATATCCTCGGCATCCCGCTACCGGAAAAGTACGGCGGCCGCGGCGCCGATGCCGTGACCTATGCCAAGTGTCTGGCTCGGCTCGGCCGCGAAGGGACCGGCCTGCGAACCTTCTTCAGCGGACAGACTTCGATCGGTCAGTACCCGATACTCAAGTACGGCAACGAAGATCAGCGGCAGCGCTACTTGCCCGCCTCGACGCGCGGCGAATGTACGCTCGCCTTCGGGCTCACCGAACCGGAGGCCGGCTCGAACCCGTTGGAGATGACGAGCACGTACCGTCGCGACGGCGACCGATTTCTGCTCAGCGGCGTGAAGTATCTGATCTCCAACGGTGCGATCGCCGACGCCGTCATCGTGTTCGCCTATCCGGAAGGGAAGGAAGGTCCCGAGCGCCGCATGAGCGCATTTATCGTCGATACGCAAGGCGAAACCTTTGAACGAGAAGACATGCCCGCCAAGCTCGGCATGTTTACGGCCAACACCGGGATGTTTCAGATGAACGAACATCCGGTGCGCGGCGACAACCTGCTGGGCGCCGAAGGAGAAGGGTTTCGCATCGCGATGGGGGTGTTGATCTCCGGCCGGTTGAGCGTGGCCGCAGGGTGCCTCGGCGTGATTGAAGATTGCTTGGAAGAATCGCTCAATTGGTGCAAGGAACGTTCGCAGCACGGCAAGCCGATCGGCAAGCATCAGCTCGTGCAGGCTCATCTCGCGCACATCGAGATGGATCGGGCCGCCAGCGCTTTGATGGTCGAGAACGCCGCGCAGGCGAAACAAGCAAGCGATGAAAACCCGAGCGATAAGGCCTTGTTGGCCGAGGCCGACTTGCGCGTGGCTGAGGCGAAGTTCTTCGCTTCCAACGCCGCCTGGGATGCAGCCGATCGGGCCGTGCAAATCTACGGCGGCCGCGGGTGGAGCGAACTGTATCGCGTCGGCCGGCACCTGCAAGACGTCCGCGTCTGCCGGATCTACGAAGGGACCGACGAGATCATGCAACTCAAAATCGCCACGGCCTTGCTGGGCAAGGACTACGCCGCGTTTAGTTGAGTGATAGGCGAGCGGCGGGGTTTATCCCCGCCGTCTGCGAATCGGATTCGCAATCACGAAACACCGGACGGCGGGGATGAACCCCGCCGCTCGCTAGCGACTTTCTTTGTCTGCTTGCTCCAACGTTCGCCAATCGGCGAACGGATACGGCACCGCACGATCGGCGGTGAATTTTTGCACCGTCATCCACGAAAACGCCGTTTGCGATTTATCGGCCGGGTCGGGATCGGCCAGCGGTACGCCGTCAGCTTCGATATAGGCCGTGCGTACGACGGCGACGCGACGCGACGCTTTCGGCGCCAGTTCATAGTCCGTCCCGCGGGTTTGCAGAAACCAGCAGTTGTCGCGGAAACCTCTTTCGAGTCGAGATTCGGCGAGTGCGACGAGTCGCGACCGGGCCGCATCATCTAACCCTTCGGCCTTGCCGATTTCGGCGACGAGCTTCTGCGTTTCGGAAACATCGAAGCTCACCCAGCCGTACGGCGGCAAGAACGCTTCGAGCTTGCAGTGCGACGGCGAATTCTTGGGAAACGTGTTGATACCGTACGTCACGCGGGTCGGCACGCCGAGCGCTCGGCCCATCGCGGCACAGAAGCCGTGATAGTCGCTGCAATGGCCGCGACGTTTCTCCAGGGCGTGAACCGCGCTGGCCCGGAGCGAGGCATCGTGATGGTCGTACGTGAAGTTGCCGCGTACCCAACGCATGACCTCGGCGAAATCGGTCGCCGGGGCATTTTTGGTCGGCACGATCTCCGATAGCAGATCCCGAAACCGCCCGTCAATGACGACGGCCTGCTCTTCGCCGCGGCGATACTTGTCGAACTCGGCCGGCCACACGGCGACCGGCTGCACACGTTGCGGATCCAAGTTCCAGTTCAGTTCCCAAACCTTCACACGGAACCGGTGTCGAATGATCTGCGCGCCCTGCGGCGAGGCGAACTCGAAGTAGGCGAACGTATTGCCGAAGGTTTCTTCGCTTGCCATTTGCGGCGTGACTTCGACGGGAAAGGTCGACAACTTACTGCCGCTGATCTCTTGCGCGACGTCGCTTTGCGGAATTGGCAGCCACACCGCGAGTTTCTTGGCTTTGTACGGCGGAGTGACGACGACGGAGAAGTCGACGTCGTAGGTCACGGGATCCGACCGCTCGGCCGCATAGGGCATGGCGGGATCAAGCGACGGTGCCGGACCTTCCGCAAACGCCGAAGCCGTCGACAGCAAGACCGCGATCGCAACGCAAAGCTTTATGGGCATGGAGATCTTTCGTTTTCTGAGAGCGCGTTCGAACGCAGACGGAACGCCACGCAGCGCGTTCCCTACAGTTGCTCTTCCGCCGCGACGATCGCCTGCACGATCCCCGGCAGCGTGTACTCCGTCGCTTCCGCGGCCGGTTCGTGACCGAGCGAGCGAAGCGTCTCGCTCGTGATCGGGCTGATGCTCGCGAGCTTTGTCTTGCGGAGGTCGTCGCCGAACAGATTCACGAGCGAGCGCGCGATGGCCGAACTCGTGACCGTCAGCCAATCGATGCGGCCGGCCGCCAGCAGCGCGGCGATTTCCGGATCGGCCGCGGCGACGTCAGCGCTCGAATATGCTTCGGCCTGCGTCACTGCGTGGCCGGCGACCGTGAGCATTTCGGCGAGCACTTCGCGCCCGCGACTGGCCCGCACGAGCAACACCCGCGACTTCGCCGCCGCCGCTCGGATGACCGCCTCCGCCAAGGCCTCGGCACGAAAACTCTCGGGCACCAGGTCGGCCCGCAACTTCTCTTCTTCGAGGGCTTCGGCCGTGCCGGGCCCAATGGCCGCCAGCTTGGCGCGGCCGAGGGCTCGAGCATCGCGGCCATGCCGAAGGAGCCGCGCAAAGAAACTTTGCACGCCGTTGACGCTGGAAAACACGACCCAATCGAAGTCGCCAATTTTTTCCAGCGCCGCATCGAGCGGCCCCCAATCGCCGGGCTCGCCGATCTCAATCGCCGGCTGCAGCAAAACCTCGGCTCCCAAATCAACGAGCAACCGTCGCGCGTCGTCGCATTGATGCTTCGGCCGCGTGAGCACGATGCGCCGGCCGAAGAGCGGTCGCTCGGTGAACCAAGTCTCGAGCGATCGCTCGGCCACGGTCGGACCGACGATCGTCAGCACCGGCGGCCGGAGCTTGAGCGTCTTCATCAGCTCGGCCAACTCGCCGAGCGTCGTCACGTGCGTTTCTTGATCAGGCCACGAGCAGCGGCGAATCACGGCCACGGGCATCGTCGGGATCATGCCGGCCGCCATGAGTTCGGCTGTCCAGTGCGGCGCGCTGGTCACGCCCATATAAAAGACGAGCGTCCCGGGAAACTTGGCGAGCGCCGCGTAGTCGAGCTTGCTTTCGGCTTGCTCCCCTTTTTCATGCCCGGTCACCAGCGCTACGGCCGACGCATGACGACGGTCGGTCAGCGCGATGCCTGCATGGCTTCCGGCGGCCAGCGCCGTCGTGATGCCCGGCACCACTTCATACTTGAGCCCGGCGGCTTCCAGCGCCGTGATCTCTTCGCCGCAGCGAGCAAACACGGCCGGGTCGCCCCCTTTGAGCCGGACCACAAAGTTGCCGGCCAAGGCCTCGGCCGTCATCCGGGCATTGATTTCCTCTTGTGTGAAGATTCGGTCACGGCCGTGTTTGCCGAGGCAGACAAGTGTTGCATCGGGCCGGCAGTATTCGAGCAATCGCGGGTTCGCCAAATAGTCGTAGAGCACGACGTCGGCCGCCGCCAAACATTCCACCCCGCGAACGGTGATCAACCGCGGATCGCCCGGGCCTGCGCCGACGAGCGCGACCGTACCCTTGGCCGAAGCGGTTCCGCAAGCCGGCTTGCGGGCGATCGGATTCGGTTCGTCGGGCGGAACGGGCATGCGTTGTGAAGAGCCCGCGCGGAGGGGCCGCGTTGAGTTGACGTATCGGGGTGTTAAGATGAAGCTAGTCGAGGCCTTTTTCGCGTGCGGCCGACGATCTCTTCGATCATACTCGCCGCCGGTCGCCTCGCGCACCCCTTTCAACGGTTTGCCTGATGTCTAGTGATGATAAGCCGGGCCGCCAGCCGCTGGCCCCCGCGGTTCGTGCCCGTTTGCAGAAGCTGTTCGAACACGGCACGAAGACGGCCGGCACCGGCAACTTCGATTACGCGCACGAAATGTACACGCAGTGCGTCGTCGGCGACCCGAGCAACCCGATCTACGTCAAAGCCCTGCTGGCTAACCTCAGCAAGAAGTACGGCAACAGCAAGAAGGGGAGCAAACTCGCGGGCCTTAAGCTCGTCGGCGCGAAGGCGTCGATCATGAAGTCGAGCAAGATGAAGAAGTGGGACGACCTGCTGAAGACCGGTCTTGATGCGCTCAAGGAAAACCCGTGGGACGCCGGCATCCTCACGGAGTTGGCCCGCTCGTGTGAGGCCCAGGAGTTCGACGAAGCGGAGATCGAATACCTGCGCCAGGCGGTGGATGCCGATGACCAAGATCCTGAAGCCAACCGCTTGCTGGGACGAGCCTACGATCGGGTCGGCGACTATCCGGAAGCCATCAAGGCCTTCAGCCGCGTGGTGAAGGCGCTGCCCAAAGACGAAGAAGGAATCAAAGCTCTCAGCCACTTGGCGGTGAAGAAGACCATCGTTAAGGGCGGCTATGAAGGGGCGACGAGTTCCAAAGACGTTCGCCAAAACAAGTTTGGCCAGGCCGCGGAGGACGACGCGACGGCCCTGTCGCCCGAAGAAAAGCTGATGCGGGCCATCGAGAAAGACCCGGCCGATCCGAACGCGTACATCGAATTGAACGACATGTACCTCAAGGACGAGCACTACGATAAGTCGGTCGCGATCATGACCAAGGCGCTCGACGCCACGGGCGGCGGCAACATCATGATTCGCGAACGGCTGGAAGACGCGCAGCTCCGCCTGGCCCGGCAGCACACGCAGATTTCCGAAGAGAAAGCCAAACGCGAGCGGACGCCGGAGGCGGTCGAACTTTACAACAAGATGCGCGTCGAGCTGAACAACAAAGAGATTGAGATCTACGGCAAGCGCTGCGACCGGTACCCGACGAACCTCGGCTTCAAATATGAGTTGGCCTTACGGCTCCAGAAGTCCGGCAAATACCCGGACGCGATCAAGCTGTTTCAGGAGGCCCGAGCCGACTCGAAGCGACGTGGACAGGTGTACCTGGCGCTAGGGAACTGCTTTTCGGCGATCAAACAATACCGGCTGGCTCTGCAGAATTTTGAGGCGGCGGTCAACGATATCTCGGAGCGGGACGCCGACAACTTCAAGATGGCCATCTACAACTCGGCCCGAATTGCCGAGCATTTGAAGGAATGGGAGACGGCCGAGAAGCACTATAACCACTTGGCGAGCTTCGATTTCGGCTATAAGGACGTGGCCGAACGGCTGGACAAGATCGGCCGAATCCGTGAGAATGGCGGCGATCCGGACGTTTCGTAACCGCGAAGCGTCGGCCTCCACCGCAACTATTTGACGCGCGGCGGTTCAAGAACCGCCGCCGTTTTTATTTCGTTTCAGAATTGTTTTGTAAGGTCGGCGAAAGAACATGCCCCACACTCAAAGTGCCAAGAAGCGTTTGAAGCAGAGCCAGCGTCGTAAGGCTCGCAACCGTTCGGTGAAGGCCGAACTGCGAACGGAAGTGAAGAAGGTGCGTTCGGCGGTTGCCGCCGGCAAGTCGGACGAAGCCAAGACGGGCCTGACCACGGCCCAAACGAAGCTCGATCGCGCCGCCACGCGCGGCATCATCCACAAGAACAAAGCGGCCCGCCTGAAGAGCCGCCTCTCGAAGGCCCTCAAGGCCGCGAAGAAGTAACGCCGCAGCGAAGCTGCGGCCGTTCTAAGGTTATTCGGTTCAGGGTTCAGGGTTGGAAGTTGGGCTCGACGTAAGTCGGCTCAGCCTCGAACCCTGAACCCTGAACTTTTTTGCAACCTAGAATATCAATTGCTCGGCATCAAACACCGGGCCTTCGACGCAGGTGCGGCGGTAGTCCCATTCGCCGTTGTCGTCTTTCACCTTCGTCACGCAGCTGAAGCAGATGCCGATGCCGCAGGCCATCGGGGTTTCCAGCGACACGCGGCACGCCACCCCGCGCTCGTGCGCCAAGTGCGCCACGGCTTCAATCATTCGCTCCGGGCCGCAAACGACGATCTGCGTCGCCGGGTCCTGCGAAGTTGCAGTCTGCGAGCCTGCCGGCGGTTCTTCATCGAGCACGCCGCGGAGCAAGTCGGTGACGAGCCCCTTATGGCCGGCCGAGCCGTCGTCGGTGCTCACGCGCACGTCCATGCCCAGCGCGCGGAAGTCGTCGACGCCGGCGAGGTACTCGGCCGAGCGGGCGCCGTAGCAGAGTGTCACGCGTGATTTCTGACCGGCGACCGTTCTTTCGGTTTCGCCGTATTGCCGCAAACCGAGGGCTTCGCGCCCCAGGGCCATAAACGGCGTCTGGCCGATGCCGCCGGCCACCATGATCAAATGCCGCGTAGCGACCGGAGCAAAGCCGTTGCCCAAGGGGCCCCAGGTTTCGAGCTTCGTCCCCGGCCCGAGCTGCGCGAGCCGCGAAGTGAACTTGCCGACGACGAGGTACACGACATCGACGCCCGTCGGCTTGCCGGAGGCGTCGAGCACCGTGTCGTAGAGTGCTAAAGGACGACCGAGAATCGGATCGTTCGAGCCGTGCAGCCGTAGCATGAGGAACTGGCCCGGCGTGACGCGCTGCGCCAACGTCGGGCATTCGAACCGCACGCGATAAGTGTCGCGCGCCAGTCGAACGTTCTCCGTGATCGTCACGGTTTCATGACAGGCCCGATCGGCGAAGGTCGCATCATGCATGGCGGACTCGCAAACTCCGTTGGTCGTTTCGTTTGTCGTGTCGTCGTAGAGATTCGGCTAGTCCCGTTTTTTCCGCTTGGGAAACATCGGCGTCGGCCGGCGCTTGCGGCGAAACTTCTTGGCGTCGCCGCGCGGAGTCGAAGGAGTTTGCGAACGGCCGCCCGACGGTAACGAGGGATGCGCACCGAGCGATTCTCCTTCGTCGCCGTGATCGACGTCGCGATCCGCGCGCGGCGGGCGATCTTTGGCAAACGGCGGACGGCCGCCGCCGGACGCGCGGTCAAACTTACCGCCGCCGCCGAACTTTCGGCCGCCGCCGGATTGTGCGCCGCCGCGACGATCGCCGAAGCGTTTGCCGCGCGGCGGTCGACGCTCGCCGTCGCCGCCGTCTTCCGTCATTTCGTGAACGCCGCCGCCGAGCACGGTGCGCTGCGGCCGCGGCTTGCCGAATTTTGGCCCGCTCTGAAACGCCGGCCGAC
>JAFLCO010000253.1 GCA_017303535.1 Planctomycetota bacterium | reverse complement strand
ATCGTCGCTACGCGACGACGACGTTTCGGTCACGACCAAACACCGGGCGTTGAAACGCCCGGCTACCATCACACGGTCGCGACGCGACCGATCGTTCGCAACCGTCGCTTCTGAACCCGGAGGGTTCCCAGACCGCCGAGCCCGAAACCTGGATCACGTCACCTTCAGTCTTCGGTCTGAAGTCTGCAAGCTCCAGGCTCCCGGCTTCCGGCTTCAAGCTCATCTCACGCCGCGTCGGTATCCGCTTCGTCTTGGGCTTTATCGACGTCTTTTCGCGTGATGATGTCGCCGGTGTCCGTAACGTCTTCAAACTTCACGGCCACGCGTTTCGATACGCCCGACTCTTGCATCGTCACGCCGTAGAGCGTGTTGGCGCAGGTCATCGTTTTCTTGGAGTGGGAGACGATGATGAACTGCGTCCAGGCCAGGAATTCGTGCAACACGCCGACGAAGCGGCCGATGTTCGCTTCGTCGAGCGCGGCGTCGACTTCGTCGAGCACGCAGAACGGGCTCGGGCGATATTGGAACACGGCCAGGAGCAGGGCCACGCAGGTCAGGGTTTTCTCGCCGCCGCTCAAGAGCGAAATGTTGCGAGTCTCTTTGCCCGGAGGACGAGCCTGAATCTCGATGCCGGCATCAAGAATATCAACGCCTTGCTCGAGCAGAATGTCCCCTTGGCCGCCGCCGAACAGCTTGCGAAAGAGAATCTGGAAGTGGGTGCGGACCGTGTCCAGCGTTTCTTGAAACAGTCGCCGGCTGTCGGTGTCGATCCTGGCGATGATCGTTTCCAGCGACTTCTTCGCGCTGTTCAGGTCTTCGAACTGGGCCGACAACGTCTTGTAGCGCTCTTCCAACTCGTCGAGTTCCGAGAGCGCTTCCAGGTTCACGTTGCCGATGTTGTTGATCTTCCGCCGTAAGTCGGCAATCTGCTGTTCGGTCTCTTCGCGTTGCTGCTTTTCTTCTTCCGATTGCGGCGGCAACTCAAGCGTGGCGAGTTCGATGCCGTAGTCGTCGCGAATGCGATCCGCCAAGTTGGCCCGTTCCAGGCGAGTCGTTTCGACGGACATCTCCAGGGCGTGCAACGCTTCTTGCAACGTGCGAAGTTGGTTGCGTTCTTTCTGGGCCGCACTGGAAAGAGTGCCGCGTTCGGCGCGCAACGTTTCCTGTCGGGCCGATAGCTCCGCAGCCTCCTGCGTAAGCGTTTGCTTTCGCAAATACGCCGGGGCCGCCGATTGTTCGGCTCGCAGGATGCTTAGCTCGGCGGCGCGGCGACGATCGCGGCAAGCGGCCAAGTCGGCCCGGCTTTGCTCGATCGCTTTGCGGCGTTCGGCCTGGTCTTCCTCCTGGCGAATCTTTTGGGCCCGCAGGTTGTTGAGCCGTTCTTCGCTTTGGGCCAGTTCGACGCGGGCCCCCGTCGATTGTTCTTCGACCCCACGTAGTTCGGCGACCGTTTTCTCGCGGCGAGTTTCGAGGTCGGCGATATCGAGTTCGCAGGCGGCCGTATCCGTTTGAGCCGCGTGGCGTCGTAGGTCGGCTTCATCACGCCGACGTTCGACTTCCGCCGCATCACGGGCCGCCGACTGCACTTCGCGTTTGATCGCGTCAAGCTGCGCGGCGAGTTGCTGATGCTGCTGATCGAGGGCCTTGCCGCGGCTACGCTCGTCGACCGCTTGTTGCAGGCATTCCCGCTCGGAGCCTTCCAGCAAACGGAACTCCGTCTCACGCTGGGCGACGTCCCCCTCGGCGACCTTGTGGGCTTCGGCGGCGGAAGTGATTTCGGCGTCGACTTCAACGATCTGATCGCGCAAGGCTTGGAGTTCGCTGCGGCGCGAGACCAGCCCTACGCCCGCGGCGCGGCGCCCGACGACCATTTCGCCGCTTGGCGTGACGAGATCACCCTGGCGTGTGACAAAGTCGAGCTTCGGGTACTCACGGCGTAGTTCCAAAGCCCGAGCGAGTGAATCGACGAGCCAAGTGGCGCCGAGCAACCGACGGACGATGCCGCGATGTTCGAGATCGCAGTCGACGAGCAAGTCGAGACGTCCGACGACGCCCGGCTTGCCCGCGCAGGAACCTTCGCCGACGTCGCGCTCGACGGCCGGAAGTTTATCGGGGAAGAGAAATCCGACGCGGCCGTGAAGTTGCGACACGGCGTATTCGGCGACGGCCGTCGGATCGGCTTCGCGCGGAGCGACGATAAACTGGGCCCGATCACCGAGCGCAGCATCGACGGCCGGCGCCACGTCGAACGGCGAGCGAATCAGATCGGCGGCCAGACCGGGCGAAGTTTGCAGCAGGCCCGCTTCGTTCTTTTGTTGCAGGCCGAGGATCTGTTTGACGCCGACTTGCAGCCCGTCTTGGCGGCGTTCGAGATCTTCGAGCAGGTGCGAACGTTCGGCGAGTGCCGCTTGGCGGCGGCGAAGCTCGTTGACGCGCTCGGCGGCGGCGGCGGAATGCTCTTGAGCTTCGCGGATGGAAGCCCGGGCTCCGCGGCACGCTTCGGCCGCTTGCGCGAGCCGTGCTTCGACGCGTTCCAACCTAGTACGATGTTCGGCCGTTTCTTCGGCCAGCGAACTTTCGCGGCCGGCGAGATCGGCGAGGCGCTTTTCTCGGCGCACTCGCTCGTCGATTTGGGCCGCGAGCCGGGCATCGAGCGTCGCCGTTTCACTTTCGGCCGCTGCGATCATTTGCAGCAGGTCGCGAGCCCGGCGGCGTCGGGCTTCCAGTTCGGTTTCGAGTTCAACGCGTTGCGCGTCGAGGGCCGTGCGGCGCTCGTCGAGGCTGGCGCGCAAGGCCCGAAGTTCGACATGGCGGCGTTGCGCGGCGTCGATGGCCGTGGTGAGTTCGGCCGTTTGCGTCCGTTGATCGCCTGCGCGGCCGCTCAGGTCGAGCAGGTGCTTGCGATGCCGAAGTGTTTCCTCTTCGAGTTCGCGGACCCGTTGATGCTCGTGCCGGATTTGAGCTTCGTCGGCGGCGATGGCTTGGCGAACGTCGGAGGCCGATTGTTCGACGCGCCGCAACTCGGCCACGACGTCGCCGAGCTTCACGTCGATTTCGAGCAGGCGAGCTTCGGCGTTGTCGAGCCCGCGGGCCAGCGTATCGCGAAGCTTGCTTTGATCGACGAGTTCGGCTTCTTGCGTCTGCAGTTTTTCCGAGAGCTTACGCCAATCGACTTGCGCCGATTGGGTGCGGAGTTGCTGGAGACGATCGACGTATTCTTGGTAGCGGCGAGCTTTGGTGGCCTGATTGCGGACGCTCTTCAGCCGGTTTTCAACTTCTTCGACGATGTCGTGCAGGCGGAGCATGTTTTGATCGACACGCTCGAGCCGACGTAGCGACTCCAGCTTGCGAGCCTTGAAGCGGCTGATGCCGGCCGCTTCTTCGAAGACCGCGCGGCGCTCTTTGGGCGACGATTGCAGCAGGACGTCGACCTTGCCTTGCTCGATGACGCTATAGGCGTCGGTCGCCGCACCGGTGCCGCTGAAGAGATCGCGAATGTCGCGCAGGCGGCAGGGCTGTTTATTGATCAGGTATTCGCTGTCGCCGTTGCGATAGACGCGGCGCGAGATCGCCACTTCCGGGGCGTCGACAGGGAGCTTGCCGGAGGAGTTGTCGAACGTGAGCGTGGCTTCGGCGGCGCCCATCGGCGGGCGGGTCGCGGAGCCGTTGAAGATGACGTCTGTCATCTCCTTGCCGCGGAGGCTTTTTACGCTCTGCTCGCCGAGCACCCATTTAATGCCGTCGACGACATTAGACTTGCCGGAGCCATTGGGGCCGACGACGCAGGTGATGCCCTTGGCGAACTCAAACCGAGTGCGATCGGCGAAGCTCTTGAAGCCGGCGAGTTCGAGAGCTTTGAGCATGCGCGGATGGGGCCGGTCGGCCGACGGCGGCGACCACGACGAGTTGCGGGGCTAGTTGGAAGCCATTTTACCAAGGAACCGCCGCCAAATGCTCGGTCGCTCCTCGTCTTCGTCGCTGTTTTCCTTGTTTTCCGTGGCCTTTTCAGCGCCTTTTTCACCGTCTTTGACGGTTGCGGAACCGCGGTCGGTTAGGGAATCGGCGGCGGTTGTGTCGTCGAGCGGGGCACCGTCAGCCGGGGCCGCGTCTTTGGTTTCGGGGTCGAGCGAGGCATCGGTCTCGGCGGTCGGCGTAGCATTGCGTTCAAACTCGCGACCGGCTTGCGGTACGGCTTCGATTTCTAGGCGGCCCGGCAAGGCCTTGCTCGATTTGGCTTGTTGCAAGGCCTGGACGACGTCGGGATAGGTGCCGCCCATTTCGGCGACGGCCCGAACCATTTCGTCGATGCTTGTGGAAATGATTCGCTTCTGATCGGGCTGGCCCGGCGCGTAGCGGCTGACCGAGAGGTGTTCGGCGTCGATCGAATTGATGAGGATCCGCGGACCGGCTTCAATCGATACCGGCGGGATCAGCTTTTGATCGCGACCGAAGAGCACCACCTCGGGTCGGCCGTTGCGCGTGAAGTGAATCATCGCCGGCCCGCCGGTTTCGAGCACGTGGTAATGGAACTGCGGCGTGATGGCTTCGTCGCGGACGAACGGTTCGTTTTGCCCCATCGACCAGAGCGCGCGGAAGGCGCCATAGCGAGTTTCGGCGCTCGCGACGGCCATCAGGCTCTTGAGGGCCTCGACCGATTCGAATTCTTCCATTGCTCCCAGCGCCGCCAAGGCAAAGGCGCGGAAGGCCGGTTCGTCGCGGGCGATTTGCGCCAGCGGCGCCGCGGCCGATTTTTCATCGAGGTAAGCCAAGGCCTCGGCCGAGTAGAACCGGACTTCGACGTTGTTCGACGCCAAACCCTTCTTCAGTACCGGCACCGCTTCTTTGCCGATGGCTTCCAACCGCACGGCGGCCGAGGCCGACGAGATTGGGTCGAGCAGATTACGCTCGAGCACTTGCAGGCGGGTGAGCTGCTCGGAAGATGTTTCGCGAAGCGGCAGGGCGCGGAGCACGCGAACATAGCGTTCGATGTTGTCTTTGTAGCGCGGGTGGACGGTGAGTTCGATGTACTTGTCGGTCTTCGGCTTGGCGACGCCGATTTTGATGCCCTTGTCGTACGTGTGAAACCGCTTGTTGATCGCGGCACCGACGAGCGAGCTGATCGCAATGTTGCGATACGATTGTTTGAGAACCATGCCGATCGGGCGGGCTACGTGCGAAGTGCCGCCGCCGAGCACGCGTCCGCGGCTGAGGAGCACTTTGTCGTTGCGACCTTCGACCGTCGGATCGACGAGGATCGGCCCTTCCGCGCCGCCCATCGGCGTGGAATTCAAAATATCGCCGCCGATCGGGGCCATCTGCGTGAGCTGGGTTTGCATGAGCCAGCCGCCGCGCAGGCCGGTGTTTTCGCTGCGTGCGGGAACGCGAACTTCCAGATCGAACTTGTCGCCTTTTTGAATGCCGGGGCGCAGATAGCCGCGGACCATCACGATGTCGGTCGTGTTGGAGGCCAGCACTTGGTTCGGATTCTCGACTTTATTTCGCTGCATGTCGCGAATGACCAAGCTGCGCTGCGGCGACGGCGCCGGATCGCTGCCGGTGCCGGGCAGGCCCGTCACGAGCGCCACGGCTTCGACCTGAATCGGAAACATGCCGAATGGCGTCGCGACGTCGCCCACCAAGCGGCGATTTTCCGCCTGCGTTTCGGCAACGTCTTCCGGGCTTTGCGAGCGAATCGAAAGGCCGTTGCAACCGGCGAGGAGCGAAGTTGCGAGGCAGGCGATGTACGTCGAGCGCTTCATGACGAAGTGTTTCGCGTGTGACCGACGGCGAGCGAACGGCAGGTGAGCGACCGTGCGAAGTTCGGGTGTCGAACGAACTTCGAGCGGACGCACACGCGCGACGCATGGCGACGCCGGCGGAGAAAGGAAGATCGGGACGTGGGGCGGGAGGGTAGCCGCGAGCGCGACAAAACGTCAAGGTCAAGCAGATGCTTGAGATAGGTGTGCCGCCCGAAAGTGCCGGCATCCAAAACGCTTGCGGCGACTCATGTCTGAGTCCGAAATCCCCGCAGCGAACTCCAATCTGCTCCGTCCGCACAAACTACGGCGGATCGTAGCCGCCCGGGTGCCACGGATGGCAGCGGCAAATGCGCAGCACGCCTTTCACGCCGCCGCGAATAAGCCCGTATTTTTCAACGGCACCGATCATGTACCGACTACAAGACGGCTCAAATCGGCAACGGTTGCCCAAAAGCGGGCTCAGTGTCCACTGGTAGATGCGGACCGCGAAGATGGCCGCACGTGCCGGCAACGATAGGATGACGTCGAGAACGCGGCGTACGGCGCTGCTCATCGTCGGGACGCTCCCGCATCGCCGCGGCCGCGCCGCTCGAGCTTTCGGCAAAGATCGCCGGCCAGGCGTGCCAGTGAGGCCGCAATAGCGTCGAACTCCGGCGGCCGCGGCGCGCGGGGGATGACTACGAGGTCGACGCCCGTCGGTAATTCATGGGCGATTCGCAGCCGAAACGCCTCGCGAATCAGCCGCTTCCAGCGATTTCGCACCACGGCCACGCCGACTTTTCGCGACACGCTCAGCCCTAGCCGCGGTATGCCGAGGTCGTTGAGCCGGCCATAAACCAGCAGCACGTCGTCGCGCACCGTGACGCGCGTATCGTAAACCGCGCGAAACTCGTGCCCGGCGCGCAGGCGGTGGCGAAGTTCGAATGTGCGCGGCTTCTCGACGATGGCGATATCGCTCCGGTTGTCGGCCGTTCCGACGATTACCAATTCAGATCGCGGCGCGGTTCGAGCGCGTGCTTGGCGTCGAACTTTTCGATCCAGGCGAGTTCGTCGTCCGTGTACTTCTGCGGCAGCACGACCTGCAATTCGACGAAGAGATCCCCCGTCGGTTTGCCGGCGACCGCGACGCCGTGCCCTTTGACGCGTAGTTTGGTCCCGCTCGATGAGCCGGCAGGCACGCGGAGCGAGACGTCGCCGGTCGGCGTCGGCACGTCGATCTTGCCGCCGGCCGCAGCCTCGCCAAGCGTCACCGGCACCTTCACATGCAAATTGTCGCCGCGGCGATGAAACGAAGGATGCGCCTCGACGCGAATCGTTACGTAAAGGTCCCCCGCGCCGCCGGGGCCCGGTTCGCCTTTGCCGCGGAGTCGAATCCTTTTACCGTCCTCGATACCCGCCGGAACCTTGACGACGAGTTCTTCGCTTGTGCCGTCGCCGCGCATCAATCGCAGCGGCATTTCGCCGCCGGTGATCGACGTCTTAAACGGCACCCGCACTTCCGATTGAACGTCCTCACCCTTCGCTCGGCCGCGGGCTTTGCGTCCTCCGCCCGGCGCGCTTCTGCCGCCGCCGAATTGGCCGAAGAGTTCGCTGAAGTCAAAGCCGCCCGCGCCCCCCGGCCCGCCGCCGCCGAACATCTGCGAGAAGTCGAAGCCTTCGGCACCGCCGGCTCCGCCCGAACCGCCGCGGAATTCCCATTGCGGGCCTGCTCCGCCGCCGCCCGGCATGCCGGCACGCTCGTAGTCGGCGCCGAAGCGGTCGTACATTTGCCGCTTCTTTTCGTCGTTCAGCGTGTCGTAAGCCTGCTGAACCTCTTTGAACTTCTGCTTCGCGGCGGCGTCGTCGGGATGCAAATCGGGATGATACTTACGGGCCAGCTTGCGATAGGCCTTTTGAATTTCCGATTGCGGGGCGCTCTTTTCCACGCCCAGGATTTTGTAGTAGTCGTCCGCCATATCGGTGAAGTCTTCGTCGGTTTTGCTACCGACGCTTGCGCTAGATGTGCTGAACTTTCGCACTATTGTACGACCCGCGGTTACCGCAGTTCAAGCCGCGTCTATTACGCCAGGAGTTATGTGCCATGCCGTCATCGCCGTGGGCGAGGTCGGCATGTCTGCCGGTTCACATGCCGACCCGGCTAGGCCGTGACGGCACGGCACGCCGGGAAACCTCGATTCATCTTGAGCCGCCGCCCAAGTTGCGATATACCGCTCCCCCCTTCCGTCTGCATCACGTCTGTTCGCACATCTCACACGTCCGCCGCACATCGCACGTCTTCGACGACGCACGCTCTTATCAAGAGCCGGGCCCCGTCGACGCATTTCCCATTTCGCTTGCTCCCCACACCGTCAAGGAACGGTCTATGAGTCTCCGTCTATTTCTCGGAGCGGTGCTCGTTTCGATTCTTTGCGGCTGCGCGACGATCAAGCAGTCGGACACGGCCCGCACCGGCGTGGAACAATTGTTGGTGAGCTGCGCCATCGATCGTTCGCTCGACCGCGTGGACTTTCGTCCGATTAGCGGCGCGTCCGTCTATGTCGAGCAAAAGTATCTCGATTGCGTCGATAAGAATTACGTCCTCGTGGCGACCCATCAGAGGTTGCTGAAGAACGGCTGCACGCTGGTCGAAAAGCCGGAAGACGCCCAAGTGGTGCTCGAAATCGGCAGCGGCGGCGTCGGCACCGATCGGCAAGAAATGTTCGTCGGCATCCCGGAGATCAGCGTCCCGGTGCCGGTGCCGATCAACATTCCCAAGCTCTCGTTCTACAGCCGTATGAGGGCCAACGGCACGGCGAAACTCACGCTCATCGCCTACGATTCCAAATCAAAACAACCGGTGCTCAATTCCGGCAACATGCTGGCTCGCAGCGATCACAAATCTTGGAACGTGCTCGGCTCCGGCCACGTCGTCAGCGGCAGCGTGCCGAATGAATTGGAACGCGCCACCGGCGAATCGGAGTCGCTCGTGCAAGTTCCGACGTTGACCGCGGGCAAAGGGACGACTGTTCGCTAGCTTTTCTGGTCGTCGAGCATAGGCTCCAACTCGCTGACGAACTCGCGCACGTCCTTGAACTCGCGATACACGCTCGCGAACCGCACGTAGGCGATTTGGTCGAGCTGTCGTAAGTGTCGCATGACGATTTCGCCGAGCTCACGGCTGGGCACTTCGCTGTCGTAAGTCTTATAAATTTCGACTTCCATGGCGTTGAGCACGCGCTCGATGTCGGCATCGCCGAACGGCCGCTTCCACAGCGCTTTCTCTAGGCCTTGCCGAATCTTCTCGCGGTCAAACGGCACACGGTCGCCGTCTTTCTTGATGACCTTCAGCGAAAGCTCTTCGACGCGCTCGTAGGTTGTGAACCTCCGTCCGCATTCCAAGCATTCGCGACGGCGACGTACGGCCGCGCCCGAATCGCTGTTGCGCGAGTCGCAGACCTTATCGTTATCCAAGCGGCAGAAGGGGCAAATCATGCTCCTATTGTAACGGATGTGCCGCGAAATGCGAACATTCGGCAGGCGCGAGCCGCGAGCTAGAGTTGATTCGTGATCCTGCGACTCGCTTGGGGAAGACGCCGCTTATGCGAACCGGTCGGATTTGGGTAACGCTGCTAATGCTCAATGTCGTCCTCTCGGGCGCCGCTCCGGCTTCGGCGGCAGGGAAACTGCTGCTGAGCGCCGTCGACGCGAAGA
>JAFLCO010000252.1 GCA_017303535.1 Planctomycetota bacterium | reverse complement strand
GTGAACTGGCTCCGTTGGCGCAAGAAAACGAGCGGATCGCGGCGCTCAGCGTCGGGCCCGAGGGACCGGCCGAGCAATTGCAGCGGGTCAACGTCCGCGTGAAGGAACTCAAGCGTCAGTTGGCGCGAGTCAAAGCGGAGTTCGCCCATGTGCGGCAGGTTTCGGAACTCTCACACGAGCTGGGCCGCGTGCTGGTGCGGCAGCGTCGCGAATTGCCCGATCTCGGAGCGTTGGAAGAAGACTTGCGCGAACGGCAAGAAGAGATCGGCCGGGCGAAGCTCAATATTCTCGATTGGGAAGCCCAGCGCACACGCTTGGCCGATGTCGCCGCGGAGGCGCAAAACGTGCTTGCGCCGCTCGCCGCAAATCTCGGCCCGGAGGAGCTCGCCGAATTGGAACCGGCGGCTCGCGACCTGTTGCAGGCTCGCCGCGAATATCTCGACGATCTTCTGAGCGACGCCAACGCCTACTACAACGCTTTAGTGCTCGAGCAGGACAAGACCGAACGCGAGCTCGCGCAAACGATTCGCCTCTATCGCAACTACATCGACCAGCGCGTGCTGTGGGTGCCGAGCTTTGCGCCGCATACCGGAATGACGGCCGGCGAAATCACCGCCGCCTGCGTGCAATTGATCGATCCTCGCAATTGGGGCCATGTGGTCGAGCGGCTGATCGAAGATGCCCGGCGGAATCCGGCGGCTTGGGGCGTGTCGCTGGCCATCGTCGGACTGTTCGTCTACACGGTTCGCCGGCTACGCACCACAATCGCCGAATTGGGCACGGCCGCCGGTGCGCTCGACGCCGGCATGCGGCCGACGCTGTTCACCGCGCTGCTGACGCTGTTGGCCGCCTCTCCGGCACCGGCCGTGTTGTGGTTTCTCTCCGCCCGCCTGACGGCGCAGCCCGGTGCCGACGCATTCTCGCGGGCGTTCGCGACGACGATGTGCGTCGTGGCGCCGATCTGGGCGACGATCGCCGTCGTGCGCCAGTCGCTCCGTCGCGGGGGGCTCGCGGAACGGCACTTCGGCGTTCCCTCGGCCGTGGCCGCTCCGGCACGGAGGGCCATTTGGCGATTGGCCGCCTTGGCGCTGCCGACCGCCGCGATCGCCGCGCTCTTCGACGGCTTGGAACCGATCGGCGGTCAGGCGTCCCTTGGACGAATCGGATTTTGCGTCGCGATGTTTTGTGTCTATCGCGTCGCTCGCTTGGCCGCTCATCCGACGCAAGGTTTCGTCATTCGTCTGCTCGGGAGCGAAGTCGATGACACGCGTCTTCGCCTGCGTCGCCTCTGGTACTTTGCCGCCTGCCTGCCGCCGCTGGCGCTCATCGGCCTCACGATCGCCGGCTATTACTACGCATCCGTGCAACTAGCCGCTCGCCTGCAGGCAACCGTATGGCTGCTGCTGTCGTGCGTTGCGGTGCAGGCCGTGCTGTGGCGCTGGTTGGCCGTGGCCCGACGTCGCCTCGCTCGCCGGACCGCGGCGGAAGCCGAGGGCGGGCACCGCGAACTTTCACAGCCTTCCGCCACGTCCAAAGCAACGCCGATCGTCGCCGCCGCCGATGCCGCCACGGCTCGACGGGCCAGCGCGCATCTGAAAGCAATCGACGTCCAAACCCGCCGCATTCTCAACAGCGTCGGGGCGCTCGTGCTTCTCATCGGCACGTGGGGCATCTGGTCCGACATGCTGCCGGCGCTGCAGTTCCTTGATCGTTTGCAGCTGTATTCCTACACGACGACGGCCGCCGAAACCGTGGCGGCGCCCGACGGCGCGGCGAAACTGGTCGAGCAGGTGCATGTCCGTTGGATCACCGGAGCCAACGTCGCCTGGGCCGCCATCATCTTGGCCATGACGATCATCGCCGCTCGCAATCTGCCGGGCCTGTTAGAGATTAGCTGTCTGCAATGGCTGCCGATGGATCAAGGTGCCCGCTATGCCGTGGTCGCCGCGGCGCGTTACGTGATTCATATCGTGGGAATCGTGGCGATTTGTAGCTCGGTCGGGTTGCAATGGTCGAGCATCCAATGGTTGGCCGCTGCGATGACGGTCGGTCTTGGCTTCGGCTTGCAGGAAATTTTTGCCAACTTCATCTCAGGACTCATCATCCTGTTCGAGCGGCCGATTCGCGTCGGCGATACGGTGACGATCGGCGAAGTGTCGGGCACGGTCAGCCGGATTCGCGGCCGCGCGACGACGATCGTCGATTGGGACCGCAAGGAACTCATCGTCCCCAACAAAGAATTCATCACCGGCAAGCTCATCAACTGGACGCTCACCGACGACGTCCTGCGAACGGTCATTCACGTTTCCATTCCGGCATCCGCCGATTTTGACCAGGCTACGGTGCTGTTGCTTAAGGCGGCCAAATCGAATCCGCTTGTGCTCGACGAACCGGAACCGAGCGTCGCTTTCACGCAAGTCGGCGACGGCCGTTTGGACTTTGACCTGCGTGTGTTCAGTTCCGGCCTCGATTCGCTCACGCCGTTGCGTTACCAGCTCAACGCCGCCGTGCTCCGAGCGTTTCATGAAGCCGGCATTGAGATGACCACCGGGCCGAAGGAAATGATACTGCGAACGCTGGACGCTCCGCCGAAGACGGAATTTGTCGCACCGGCGAAGATTCAAGCGGCGGCGACCCTGGAGAAGGCCGCGTAATCCCGCGGGCGGCGAACATGGCGAATCCCTTCAAACGTCGTCGCAAGCATTTGCCGGAAGTCCGGCGGATGGAAACCATCGGCACCGCGCCGGGCTCGCTCGTCATCGATCCCTCGGCCGCCGAGTCCGACGTCTATCTGACGCATTACGATTCCGAAACGATCGTCGAACGACCGCTCACCGACGTCGCGTTGGTCAAGAAGGAACTCGAACGCGGCGGCGTCACGTGGATCAACGTCGTCGGGCTGGGTAGTGCGACGATCTTGAAGCAACTCGCGGCCCAGTTTCATTTGCACCCGCTGGCGATGGAAGACGTCGTCAATGTCCATCAACGGCCGAAGGTCGATCGCTACGGCGAACAGCTCTTCATTACGCTCCGCATGGACGCCCGAGGTCCGCGTTTACGCACCGAGCAGGTGAGCCTGTTCGTCGGGCGCGGGTTCGTCATCACGTTCTTGGAAGATCCGGGCGATTGCTTCGATCCGGTACGTCGCCGCTTGCGCGAGAGCGACGGCATCATTCGCCGCCGCGGCGCCGATTACTTGGCGTACGCGCTGCTCGACGCCGCAGTCGACAGCTACTTTCCGCTCTTGGAAAACTTCGGCGACCAACTCGACGCGCTCGAAGACGAGGTTTTGCTGACCCCGACGCCCGCTGCGGTGGCCCGCATTCACGAGGCGAAGCACCATTTGCGAACGCTGCGGCGCATTATTTGGCCGCTCCGCGACGCGATGAACGAGTTGGCCCGCGATTCCTCGACGATCGTGGCCGACGAGACTCGCGTTTATTTTCGCGACCTTTACGATCACACGGTGCAGATCATCGACATCGTCGAGACCTATCGCGAAATCGGCTCCGATCTTGTCGACCTGTATCTATCGAGCCAAAGCAACCGTATGAATGAAATCATGCGGGTGCTCACGGTCATTTCGACGATCTTCATGCCGCTGAGTTTCATCGTCGGCATCTACGGCATGAACTTCAACACGGACTCGCCGTGGAACATGCCGGAGCTGAATTGGACGTTCGGCTATCTGATTGTTTGGACGATCCTGCTAGGCGTGACGGCCGGCTTCTTGGTCTTCTTCCATCGCCGCGGCTGGCTGCGTGCTCAGGGGGGAGCGACGAACGGCCGTATCGCGCCAAGCGAGGCTCAGGCCTATCCGCGCCTTGAGCGCACGACGCCCGCCCCGCCAAACGCCGGCGATTAGCAGTCCTTGAGGCCGATCGTCTTTGTGCGGCCTTCTTCAAAGACCAATTTGTCTTCGCGGGCCAGCCAACCGACGGCCTGCAGCACCAAATCCTTGGGCGCTTCGCATTCCTTCGTGAGCTTCGTCAGGCTCAGCGGACCTTTGGCGGCCAAAACTTTCCAAACCACGCCCGCCGTCTCGCCGATCACGGCCGGCCCCGTCAACGCTTCTGCAATCGCCATCCGTCGCTCCTTCCGCAAAAGAATTCGAAGCTTGAGCTTCCGAACTCGAAGAGTCTGCCGCGACCGCCCAGGCCGCGTCACTCGGGGCGTGCGACTCTTGCCGGTAACCAATATAGCCGGCACCCCCGCGACGGCTCAACCACCCGACGCCGCTTCCTCTCGCGCCCGCCCATTTTGACAAGGCCGCCACGCAACTGCCGGGCGCGGCCTTACATATGGCTGAGCAAACTGAACGTCATCGCTTGGAAGACCTGCTCAATCTCCGCAAATTCTCGGTCATCCGCCTGACACAGAATGACGACGTTGTAATTCGGTGCGGCAAACGCGCGAACCTGCGCAGTATTGGTGAGATCGAGGCAATAAAAGTTGACGTCGCTGCCGATCAAGTGCTTGCCGGCTAGGTCCTGCGTAACATCCTCGGCGTCGAGTTCGTCGTACGTTTGCTTGAGCGCTTTTACGGCCGATCGAACCAGCTCCTGTGGCGGCGTTTCGCGAGGGTGCAATGACACGCTCCAGAACGAGCCGCCGGGGCTGTAAACGGTGACGGAAGCCGCTCCTTCCAGGGCCTCGGTTTCGTCGACGCTCCAATTGTCGGGGTAGACGAACTGCAAACCGAGCTTGTTGAACGTGGCGGGCATTTCGGACAGGCCTGAAGGATGACGGGAGCGTAAACGGCCCATTATACCGTTGCCGGCGTCGCCGGCCGGCCGCGACTCGCGGCGTCAACTGCAAGCATTTCTCTGTCGCGTAGCCGACCTTGCGGCGGGAGACGGCTGCTCGATACCATCCCGGCCCGCCGTCGTTGCGCTTCGGCGGCATCGTCGCGATTCCATCACTCGCCGCCGCTTCGGTCGCCGTGAAATTCTTGTTGGCCATCACCGTCGCACTGCTCTGTGGCTTGTCCACGGGGTGTTGTCTTTGGCGGCAGCAGAATCCGGTGAAGGAATCGGTCGTCACCAGTCGACAATTTTCGCAACAAGGTCTCAACGCGCTCAGTAAGAACGACCTCAAAGAGGCGGAAGGCTATTGCAGCCAAGCGGTGCGAGCTTGCCCCGTCGATCCGCACGCGCGGCGCTACTACGCCGACGTCTTGTGGGCTCAAGGCCGTTACCAAGAAGCGCTCGAGCAAATCGATCTGGCGATGGGCTGCCCGGGAGTCGATCAAGAAACGCGCTTGCGCGCCGTGGAAATGTGCCTGGCGTGCAAGAAAACGGACGCCGCGCTGGTCGAGGTCGAGCGGGTCATCGACAACGATCCCAAGTCGAGCGACGCCTGGGCGCTGCGCGGACGCATCATGCGGCAGGCCGGAAATTCGAAGCAGGCTCTGGCCGACATGCAGCGGGCACTCGTCTACTCGCCGAAGCGGCGCGATGTATTGCAGGAAACGGCTGACCTCTACCGACAACTGGGCGAACCGCACAAAACGTTAGCCGCATTGCAAGAACTGGCCGACACATACGGCCCGGGCGAGGAACCGCCGTCGCTCTTTGAAGCCCAAGGCGATGCCTACGCGGCACTCGCACGACCAACCGACGCCGCGCGGCAATACCGCTATGCGGCGAAGTCCGGCGCGGAAAGCCCGACGATGCTGGCCAATTGGGCCGAAGCGGAAGCCGCCTCGGGCAACATGCAGGCCGCCTATGAAGCCGCCCAGAAAGCGCTGGCCGCGGCGCCACAGGATCCGCGCAATCAAGAGCTGATCCAACGCACGGCCGCCGCGGTGATTCCCGCCGGGGATGTTCTCCGACGGTAACTTTTGACAGACGGGTGGCTGGGGCATAGCGCAGCGGTGCCCCAGTTACTGGGCCTTCGCCTTCGGCTCAGACCCAGCCACCCATCACCACCTTAGCAATCCTATCACGGCTTCCGGTCGTAGCGATTGTTCCGTACCCTCGCAGATATCCTGCAACTGCCTTGCCGATCCTAGCGAGCCCAGCGGCGGCCGTCGATTTGCCGACCTGCCCGAACCGATCTAGGTTTGTATGGGCAGCCCGCGTGTTCCACGGACGGTGATCCGAGCGGCCTCGTTCTTACAACTGCCTACTCGCGAGGTTTCGCCATGACTCCCGAAGTCGATTTCACCCAAACCGAGTTCGTCGATCGTCGCCGGGAAGTGGTCGATCGTCCGGCGCTCGAACGCCGCCAGTTCGCGGATTCGCACAGCGAACTCTCACAAGAAGCCCGTGAACTGGCTTTGGCCATCGACAGCTACAAGCGGGTTCACCGCCGCCGGTTCATCACGCACGAAGAGATGGTCGCCGTGATTAAGTCGATCGGCTACCACAAGTAAGGGTTCCGCCTCGGCACGCTTGCGGCACTAGGCGGCGTTACTCGCGGTCGTCGCCGGTCGAAGTTCGTCCGGTGGCGACGTCGAATTCAAACACGGCCGGCACTAGTAGCGCCGCGATCGTGAAGCCGTAAGCGCCGAGCACGGCCAAGAGCGACGCTAAGGCGGCACCGAGCAAGAAGCTCGTCAGCGCGTAAAACGTGGCCAGCGGCAGCAGAAACGCGCCCAGCGTGATCGCGGCCGAGGGATTGCGACGTCCCAGCGCCGCGTAGAGCCCGATGCCGCCGCCGCCGATCGTAGCGAGAAATGGTTGCAGCTGCGCTTGGAACGAGCCGCTGAAGGCCGTCATGATGCGCATGCTCACGGCGATGCCGACGACGAGGAAGAAAATAGTGGCAAAGCTCACGGCCGCCGCCTGTCGCGAATTTCCGTATTGCATACCGACATGCACTCCCACGACGGCGGCGAACCCGGCGAGCGTCAGCCAGCCGAGTGCCAGGTAGGTCGCGGCTTCGCCGGTTGCGATATTGAGCTGCCAAAGTAAGCCGCACAGGAGCAGCGGCAGGGCGATCATCTCTTTGGTATTGAACAGTACGCCCGCTAACTTGCCGAACACAAATTCCTTCGGCGTGATGTCCGTCACCAGCAAGAGATCGAGCGCCTTGGCGTCGCGCTCGGAAGTGATTGAAGTCACCGCTTGAATGTTCACCAACAGCACGCCGAGCACGGCGACGACGGCCGCCGGCGCGACGTGGTCGAACTTCGCACCTCGCGATGCTTCGCCGGCCGCGTCGATGCCCCAAGCCGCCGCCGCGAAGATCGCGGCGTAGAACAACCTCACGAAAAGCACCTTGCGGCCGTAAGCCCAAGTCATCGTCTCGCGCCACAGCACCGGGTTGTCCCAGACGTTGCGCGTGCGACGAAGTCCGCGAGCCGCAACGGCCGGTTCGCCTTTTTCGCTGCCGCTCTTCTCGGCATCTGCCGTCGGTGAACGCCAGTCGTTACGCAGCTGGTTGAGCGTCCAAGCGTGCGGAGCTTCCGCAGCCGCGGCCGTCGCCGATTCCGCACCGCGAGCCACCAGTTCGCGCGACGGATTCCAGACCCGCACGCGCCACACGGCAATCGCATTCAGCGCGAGCGTGAGCAGCGCCGAAATCACGAGCGAGGCCTGCCAAGCCGGAACCGAAGCCCTGCCGAGCGCGAGCCGAAAATCATCAAACGGCCGCGTGCAAGAGAGCGCCGCATGCCAAGGACTGGCGGCCGCGGCGAGGGCCTCGGGATGGTTGCCGGCAATCGCCGGGCAGAAAGTGCCCTGAGCGACGGCCTCCCAGAAGCCGGTCCAAGCCACGAGCGTCAACGTCGTCGTCGCCAACGTTTGAAAGCTGCGCTCGCGCCACAGGGCGACCGTCGAGCCGAGGCTGCCGGCCGCCACCGCGCCGCAGAGCGTCACGGCCACGAGTGCGCCGATTTGGCGGAAATCAAAACCGCCGCATAGCGCGGCAATGGTAAACAGCGGCACTGCGGCCAACGCGAAATCGAACACGCCCAATAGCGATGCGCCGAGCTTTCCGAGAACCAGTTCACGATTGCTGAGGTTCGTCAGCAACAGCAGATCGAAAGTCCGCCGTTCTTTCTCGTGGGCCACGGCTGCGGCGGTCGAGAAGGCTGCGAAGAAGGCGGCCGCCGTGAGGTACAGCGGCGCGAGTACTTGAAACACGGTCGCGCCGAACATGGAGAAGCCGCCGACGTTGCGCACGGTTTGCGATCCGGCGAGTACCTGCCACGCCGTGATCCAGAGCGCCGCCAATCCGCCGACGTACGCAGCCCGCGACGCGTACAACTTCGCGCGCCGCGGCAAGGTCGTGAGTTCACGATGAAAGACGGGACCGACGAACAACTCCGACTCCGAGCGCGACGATCATGGGGCGACTGTGCAATCGAAGCGAGCGATTGCCTTGCGAAGCGCTCATAATAGCCCGACGGCTTAGCGGCGCATACCGCCCGCGGGCGGCGCCGGTCGAGAGATCGTCGAAGTACGGCCATAAAAAAAGGTCATGGCAATCCGTTCCGTCGGGTTGCCATGACCTCTATCCTGAAACGCGACGGCCGGCCGTGCGTCTAATAGTTCTTATCGTCCGCGACGGTGCGACTCTTCACTTCGATTTTGTCCCTCTGCGCCGAACCGCCGACATAGACGAAACTGGCCGGAAGTTCACAGAAAACTCATCGTCGTTAAGGCCGCGAATTCAGCGTCGTGAGCCGGCGGCGACGTTAGTTCAATCCGGGGCTCGGCGTGGGCCGGTAGCCCGCTGCGCCTGCGGAGGTGCCGAACCACCCGTGCGTGGGCGTAAGGCACGAGGGGGCACAAGGCGCCGCCGTGCCGCACGGTGCGCAGCCGCATGGCGGAGCCATCGGGCCTGGATGGCAGCAGGCGTTTTTCCAGTGATGATAACTTTGGAGCTTTTCGCAGGTCGCGGCCTGACCGCAGGCAGCGGGCGCGTGATAGCCGGCCCCGTAGCCGATGCCGATCTTGCGGAAGTGATCGCCCGCCGCGGCTTGGTCGACAAGACATATGGCCCAAAGTCCGACGATCAGCAGTGCGATCAAATGAGGGATTCGCAACATCGAAGCACCTTTTGCAACGTCGTTTCTGGTCGGCCGTATTGAGTAAATCGACTCGTCCCGGATGCGCGACGGCATGACATCCTCGCCTGCTGATCAATCGTCATGCCCGGAAAAACCCTCAGGTCTTAGCCAGCTTTGGCGGTGCGGCCTTTCGCGGGTCGATTCCATTCCCGCCGAATTTGGTTCGCCGACGGCGGTTCGATTCCCGTAGTCGGCGCAAAAGTTGCAGATTATTCTGGGTGCCATACACCTGGAGCTTGCCTCATCGATGAACCGCCTGCTTGCCACTGTCGCAGCCGTCTTAGTCGGAGCGGGCATCGTCGCGGCCCTGGCTTACAACGGCCTGCTCCCCGGCCTCGTTCGCAAGAGCCAGACGGGCGGCGGCGCCCCGGCGGCGACCATCTCCAACGGTGGCGCTCACGACGGCGGTTCAAGCGGCGGATCGACCACGTTGTCGACGGTCGTCGCGC